>NZ_JAYMER010000014.1:812921-837674 GCF_037029545.1 Nitratireductor sp. CH_MIT9313-5
AGGCATTGCTCTGGTTGCTCTTTCCCCATCGGAATAATTGATGATGAAGCGCCGTCCTGATGTCCGCGAAACGCTCGTGTGCAGGGCATCAGCAGATTGGCCGGCCCCCGCGCCGCTTGATAGCAATCTATTCGTGGGTGCCTACGAGGCTTTTCGTCTGTGCTGACTTACGCTGTTGCGTGGGCTGATCTCCGGCGAACTGGGGATGAGCGCTCGTCCAACTGACGCAGGGTGATCCGCGAAGCCAGGTTCGATCTGTCGGGAACTTTTCTGACCCTGGCTCGGAACCAGCCGGGAAACGAGTCGTTTTGGATCCATCAGCAAGGAGAACTGCCATGCAAGTTCAGGAAATCATGAGCCGCGACCCCGCCTGCTGCGGCCGTACTGATACGATCCGGGATGCCGCAAAGATCATGGCCGAGAAGTCGGTTGGTTCCCTCCCGGTTCTTAACGAATCGGGAGAGCCGGTGGGAATCGTCACGGACCGCGACATCTGCTGCGGCGCGGTCGCAGAGGGGAAAGGAAGCGACACTCCGGTCTCCGAGGTCATGTCCACAGACGTCTTGACCACAACTCCGGAGGAGGACGTGTCCGCGTGCTGCGACAAGATGGAGGAGCGTCAGGTGAGGCGCGCAGTCGTTACAGATGAGAATGGAAAGTGCTGCGGAATGGTCGCCCAGGCGGACGTTGCGCGCGGTGCCAGCGGTCAGGAGACGGCGGATCTTGTGCAGGAGATTTCGAAGCCGGAGCGCAAGTCGGGCTGCTGCTGACGGAGCGGCAGGGTCGTTTTGATACTCTGCCGCCCCCAGACTACACAGGCGATCCACATCGATCGAGCGAACCCTGGGGGAAGGCCGCACTGACTACGGAGCGCATCTGAGATGAAGCAAGAGGCGACGCGATGATGGATGGCATGATGGGCGACGGTATGATGTTCGGCAGGGGTCTTTTCTGGCTCATCGCAGTGGTGGTGCTGATCCTGGTAGTCGCCGCATTGATCAAATACCTGCGGAAATAGGCGCTGGCGGAGGCATCGGTGGAGGAAAAGGGCAAGCCAGTCGTCGTTGTAACCGGGTCGAGCGGCTACCTTGGTTCTGCCGTGGTGCGAAGGCTGAATGAGCGCTACCGGGTCGTAGGACTGGACCGGCATTCGCCGCCTCACCCGCCGCATCAAGCCGAATGCGTCTGTTTCGACATCACCGATCAGGCGAGCGTCGACAAGGCGCTTGCACGCGTGCGCCTCGCCTATGGCGACCACATTGCCGCCTGCATTCACCTCGCCGCCTATTTCGACCTGACGGGGGAAGAAAGCCCCGCCTACAACGCGGTGACGGTTGAGGGGACGAAGCGTCTTTTGGCGGGGCTCCAGGAGTTCGAGCTGGAGCAGTTCGTCTTCGCCTCGACCATGCTCGCCCACGCCTCGACCGAGCCGGGGCGGCCGATCGCCGAGGATCATCCCTTCGACGCGAAGCTGCCCTATCGCGCTTCGAAGATCCGCACTGAAGCCATGCTGCGCGCGGAGCGGGGCAAGGAGAAACTCGTGCTGATGCGCCCTGCGGGCGTCTATGACGACGCCGGCAGTTCGACCTTCCTCGCCCATCAGATTGCCCGCATCTACGAGCGGCGGTTCAGCGGCAAGGTTTATCCGGGAGACCTGGCACGAGGGCAGGTCTTCCTGCATCTCGAGGACCTGCTCGACGCGGTCGAGCGGATTGTCGACCGCCGTTCCGATTTGCCGGATGTTTTCCCAGTGCTGCTGGGAGAAGAGAGGCCTGTACCCTTCGGAGAGCTCCAGCGCCTGATCGGTCGGGAACTGCACGGCGAAGACTGGATCACCTGGAACGTTCTGCCGCGACTGGCCAAGCTGGGAGCCTGGATCGAGAACCGCGTCTTCGGCGAGAACGCGTTCATCCGCGCCTGGATGGTGGACATCTCCAGCGATCATTACGAGCTCGACCTCACGGCTGCCAAGGAGCACCTCGGATGGACGCCCCGGCACAGCCTGCGCGACGACATACCCCGCATCGTTCAAAATCTGAAGGACGACGCCTTCGACTGGTATTTCAATAACGGTTTGAACGCTGCCCGCGTCGCGGCGGCAAAGGTCGAGAAGGCCGCTGCCGAGAACGACGCTGACGAGGCGCCGCCCCCGGCCGAGCAAGACGCGAATGATCGCGAGCATGCGGCTCACATGCGGCAGATGCATTTCTCGATGCTCTGGGTGCACTGGCTGGTCATGGGGCTGGGGCTCTGGCTCGCCACTGCGCCCTCGGTCTTCGGCACCTTCGACCAAACCGAATTTAGCGCCGCCGTGCTGCGCGTGACAGAAGATCGCGGCCTCTGGGCCGCCGCCACGCGCAGCTGGCTGACGGCCTGGAACGACGTCTTCACCGGACTCGCCATCATGGTCTTCGCCGCCCTTTCGCTCCGCCCCGGCATGGGCTGGGCGCAGTGGGCGAATGCCGGGCTAGGCGTCTGGCTTCTGGCCGCACCGCTAATCTTCTGGACGCCGGATGCGGCCGTCTATGCCAACCATACGCTCATCGGCGCGCTGGTGATCGCGCTGACCATCCTGATCCCGATGATGCCCGGCATGTCACGCGAAGGCATGATGGACAATACCGACATCCCTCCCGGTTGGACCTACTGCCCCTCGACCTATGTCCAGCGCCTTCCGATCATCGCACTGGGTGCGGTGGGCTTCATCCTGTCGCGCATCCTTACGGCCTATCAGCTTGGCCACATTGACGGGGTATGGGAACCGTTCTTCTCCTCGCCCTCGGCACTCAACGGCACCGAATACATCATCACCTCCGACGTCTCGAAGGCTTGGCCCGTAGCCGACGGGGGGCTTGGCGCCATGAGCTACATGTTCGAGATCCTTATGGGCGTCATGGGAAGCCGCCTGCGCTGGCGCACCATGCCCTGGATGGTGGCGCTCTTCGGAATTGTGGTGGGGCCGCTCGGCGTTGTCAGCATCTACTTCATTATCATCCAGCCGATCGCCATCGGGACCTATTGCACGATCTGCCTCATGGCGGCGCTGGCGATGCTGATCATGATCCCCTTCTCGCTCGATGAGATCGTGGCCATGATCCAGTTCATGATCTGGAACACGCGGCGCGGCCGGCCATTCTGGCGCGCCTTCTTCCGGGGCGACGCGCTGCCCGGCGGCCGCACGGGCGGAGAGATGAGCTTCGACGCGAGGCACTCGGAGATCTTCCGGCAGAGCGCGCGCGGCGTCACGGTGCCCTGGACCTTGGGGCTTAGCACCGGGATCGGAGCCTTCCTGATGCTCTCGGGGGCGATTTTCGGCAATGAAGCGGCGCTCGCGAACAGCGATCACCTCATAGGCGCGCTGGTGCTGACCACTGCCGTTATCGCTTGGGCCGAGGTGGCGCGTCCGCTGAGGTTTCTCAACATTCTCTTCGGATTGTGGCTGATCGTCGCGCCGCTCTTTCTGGACGGCGGAACCATCGCGGGAAGTCTTCTGGGGATGGCTTCTGGCCTTGTCTTGATCCCGCTGAGCCTCCCGCGCGGGCGCCGCAGCAAGGAGCACTATGGAAGTTGGGACAGGTACATCGTCTGAGGGCGGAGCCGTCTCCTGAAGGAGAAGATGATGAAGACCACATACAAGCTCGGCTTCGCCGCGACCGCTCTGGCGGCGCTCCTGACCACGGCCGCCCTCGCGCAGGAGGCCGGGGACCAGACGTCTGATCAGATGATGCAGAACCAGGACGGCATGTCCGGTGGCATGATGGGCGGAGACATGTCCGGAATGGAGGGCATGATGCCGATGATGGAAATGATGCAGAAAATGGGCCCGATGATGGAGGCCTGCACCGAGATGATGCAGGCGAAGACCGACCAGATGCAGGCCCCGGAAGCCGAGCCGCAGGACGGCTGACACCACTCCGCCCGGGTTCCGGCCCGGGCGGACCATCCCGAGTTAGACGATGATTTCAAAACCCACCACGCAAACTCTCCGGCGCGTCCGGCTGGCGCTCTGGGCCGGCGCGGCTGCTATCCTGCTCCTGGCAGGCGGCGCGCTGACGGTGCGCACGTACATGGCGCCGCCAGCACCCCGAGCGACTTCTGTCGGAGAAGCGGACATCCGCTCGGAGTTCGCGCTGATGGATCATACCGGCCGTGCCGTGACGGAGGCCGATTTCGCCGGAGGATGGCAGCTTGTATTCTTCGGCTTCACCCACTGCCCGGACATTTGCCCGACGACGCTGGCCTACATGGCAAGCGTGCTTGATCTGCTTGGCCCTCAGGCAGACCGTGTGGCGCCGCTCTTCATCACCGTCGATCCGGTGCGCGACACGGTTCCGGTGATGGCCGAATACGTCTCCGCCTTCCATCCCCGCCTTGACGGCCTGACCGGGACCGAGGCGCAGGTGGCCGAGGCGGCGCAAGCCTTCCGAACCTGGTACGAGCGGGTCGAGGAGAAGACCGCGCCCGACGGCTACATGATGGCGCATGCCGGCCACATCTACTTGATGGATCCAGACGGGCGGTTCGAGGCTGTCTTTCAGGAACGCGACCAGCCGCCTGAAGCCGTCGCCAAGGAAATCCTCATGCAGATCGAAAAGGAAGAACAGCAGGAATGAAGTTGCTCACCGCATCCCTCCTTACCTTCGCCTGGCCGCTGGCAGCGCAGGCCGAGATCATTGTCACCGACGCTTGGGCCCGCGCCAGCGTTCTCGCCTCGCGGCCAGGCGCCGCCTACCTCACCTTGACCAGCGATGAGCCCGATCGGTTGCTAGAAGTGACGAGCCCGGTGGCCGGACACGTGATGCTCCACGGAGTCGAGACCGATTCTGCGGGCGTCACCCGCATGGTGCACATCGTAGATCTGGACGTTTCCCCCGGTACACCAGTGACGCTCGCCCCAGGCGACTCGCACCTGATGCTGATGGACCTCTCGCGGAAGCTCGAGGAGGGGGAGAGCTTCCCCATGACGCTGGTCTTCGAAGACGCAGGCGAGGTGACGGTGGACGTCCCGGTCCTCGGCCCCGGCGCGATGGGCCCCACGGAGGAACGGCCATGAAATCAGTAATCTTCCTCGTGGTGCTGCTTCTTGCCGGGCCGGCCCTGGCCAACCATCCGGAAGACCGGCTCGACGAAGCCGTGGCGGAGAAGGAGCCTGCTTTCGAAGCCACGGATGTCCGGCGTCCGCCGGAACTCGACGTCGTCGATGGTTCCGGCGAACCGTTCGATCTCGGCGGTCTCTCGGATCAGATCGTGGTCCTGAGCTTCGTGCCCGAAGGCTGCGGGGATCCCTGCGCCGCGCAGCAGGCGCTGCTCGCTCAGGTCCGGGAGGCGGTGAACGTCACACCGATGCGCGACATGGTTTCGTTCGTTGCGGTTACCGAGGGCGGCGACGGCGGCGAGAAGCCGGCCGCGTCAAACCTCATCACCGTAGACCCGTCCAACGGCGCCACAGTCGCTTCCCTGGCGACACGCTTTGCCGAGCTTTCCTCGCGCGAAGAGATCAGCCCCGAGGCCCATGTTCTCGACCGCGGCGGGCGTCACGCCGGCATCTTCCACGGTGAGGAGTTCGGCTATGTGAACATGGTCCTCTACATCAATGGCTTGAGCAACGCCCGCCCGCCCGAGCCGGGTCTTCTGGATCGTGTCCTGGGGCTGGTCAGATGACGAGCGCGGCCATTCACGGAGCATCCGCACCAGACTGGCTCCTGGTTCTCCGGAGATACGTGCTGTTCTCGGCCGTCGCACATCTGGTCTGGGAGATCGGCCACATCCCCCTCTACACCATCTGGCTGGAGGGAACCTGGGGCGAGATCGCCTTCGCGATCGTGCATTGCACGGGTGGGGACATTCTCATCGCCATGAGCACGATGCTCTTGTCGCTCTTCCTGGTTGGGGATGCGACGTGGCCTTTCGAACGGGTACGCCGGGTCCTGGTCGTGGCTGTGGCGTTCGGCGTCGCCTACACGGTCTTCAGCGAATGGCTGAACATCGTCGTTCGAGCGGCCTGGGCCTATCGGGAGATCGTGCCGGTCGTTCCGATCCTCGACGCGGGTCTCACGCCGCTGTTGCAGTGGGTGATCGTTCCCACCTTCGCCTACCTTGCGGCCCTGCGGCTCCCGCGAGGCGCTCTCGGACTGCGGCCGGGCGCATGATGGTCGACCTTTCCCTCCTTGGGGTTTCGGCAGCACTGCTGGCGGGCGCGATCTCCTTCTTGTCGCCTTGCGTCCTGCCGCTCGTTCCCGGCTACGTCTCCTACGTCGCCGGGCGAACGGTCTCCGGCAAGAAGGCGCCGTCGAGGAGGCAGGCGGTGTGGCTCAGCCTCTGCTTTGTCCTCGGCTTCTCCACGATCTTCATTTCACTCGGCGCCTCCGCCACGGCGCTCGGTCAGGCGCTGCTGCGCTGGCGCTACGAGCTCAACATCATCGGTGGTGGGATTGTGATCCTGTTTGGATTGTTCATGATCGGAGCTGCGCGCTTCTCGGCCATGGAACGGGATATGCGCTTCCATCTCGACCTCCCGGGCGGGAAACCGGTCTCCTCTTACGTCCTCGGGCTTGCCTTCGGGTTCGGCTGGACGCCGTGCATTGGTCCGATCCTAGGCGCCATTCTCACGGCCAGCGCAGCCAGTTCAACCGTCGCCGACGGGATCACTCTGCTCTCGTTCTATTCGGCGGGTCTCGGCATCCCATTTCTCATTGTTGCGGGCTTCACCGACGCCATTGCCGGCAAGCTGCGGGGCATTGGTCGTTGGGGTCGCCGCCTGAATCAGGCTGCGGGAGGCGTCATGATTCTGATGGGGCTGGCCATGGTGACTGGTCGGCTAAGTGCACTGGCCTACTGGCTCCTGGACGCCTTCCCGGTCCTTGCGCGGATCGGCTGAACGAGCGGGCAGCATATGTACTTGCGGGCTAGTAGTTCTGGCAATTCTCAACCCCAGTCGCCACGCCGGTCAGTACTTCGTCCAGGAGCTCAAGCAGCTGGGAAATCCGCGGGTCAGTCAAGCGGTAATGGACGTGGCGTCCCCGTTGCTCTCCCACCGCCAGACCGCATTCGCTCAGGCAGCGTAGGTGGTTCGACGCGTTGGGTTGCGAGAGACCTGTCGCTCTGACGATCTCCCCCACCGACAGAGGACCGTCCCTCAGCGCCTGAAGAATTGCCAGTCGGGAGGAATCGGCGAAGCCCCTAAGAAGCTTGGCCCGCTTCAGGCAGACCTCGGAGTCTTCCCTATCCCCGGATTGGATTTCTACACTAGACATATCAGCCCTCAGTGATACCTTATCGTGCCAATGATAGGAAGAGTCTAATGAGCAGCCCAGACCTGATCCACAATGCCGAAGAGATGGCCCGGTATCGCGTCACAGGGATGGACTGCCCCTCCTGCGCCGCAAAGATCGAGAAAGCGGTTCGATCGGTCGGCGTGGAGGCAGTGAAGGTCTCGACCGCAACGCAGGTCATGACGCTGCATGTGTCCGATCCGGGCGTGCAGCTGCCGGAAGTGGAGCGCGCCGTTGCGGGGATCGGCTACCGGCTGGACCGTCTGGACGGCCTCAATGTCGATCACGAAGGCGACCTCGACGATCTCCCGAAGGACTTGAGCCACATCACGCCAGCTTACAGGCGAGCACTGTGGATCGTCATTCTGCTGAATGTCGGCTACGGCGTCATCGAGATGGTCGGCGGGTTCATCTCCAGCTCGCAGGCGCTGAAAGCCGATGCGCTCGATTTCCTCGGTGACGGCCTAATCACGTTCCTCGGGGTGCTCGCGATCGGATGGAGTCTGGTCTGGCGCGCCCGTTCCGCCATGATCCAAGGCCTTTTTCTTGGCGCGCTCGGTCTCGGGGTCCTCGCCAACACTGCCTACCGCGTGCTGGTGCAGCAGCAGCCCGAAGCCGGGCTGATGGGTCTCTTCGCCGTGATCGCACTCGTCGTCAACGTGGTCGCAGTTCTTCCGCTTCTGCCGCACAGGACCGGGGACGCCAATGTGCGAGCGGTCTGGCTGTTCTCACGCAACGACGCCATAGGAAATGCGGCGGTCGTCGTGGCGGCGGGTCTGGTCGCCTGGACGGGGACAGCCTGGCCCGATCTCGTTGTCGCGGCCATCATAGCCGGACTGTTCCTGCATTCGTCATCGTCGATCATCCGGGATGCGAGAGCCGACCTGCGGGAGGTTGCATGAACGTCCGCGGGGTTGGCATAGCCTGCGCTGTAGCGGCGTTCGCTCTGGACCAGGGCAGCAAGGCCTTCGCCCTTCGCTCACCGGCCTTGGCGAACGGCGTCGAGTTGCTCCCCGTTCTGAACCTCGTCCTCGTGGAAAACCGCGGTGTCAGTTTCGGGATGCTCAGCGGGATCGTGCCTTGGTGGGCTCTGGTTCTGCTTGCCTTCGCCATTGTGGCGTGGCTTTCCGTCTGGCTGTGGCGAGCGCAAGGCCGGGTGGTCAGCGCAGCGCTTGGGCTGATCATCGGCGGCGCTCTGGGCAATGTGGCTGACCGGATGCGCTTTCAAGCGGTCACCGACTTTCTCGATTTCCATCTGGGGGCCTACCATTGGCCGGCCTTCAACCTTGCCGACGTGGCGGTGGTCTGTGGCGCCGCCCTGCTCATATTGGACAGCTTTCGCGCGAAGGACGAGAGAAGACGTGCGGAAGCTTGAGAGCGAGCAAACCGCCGCAAGCAAAGGCCGGCCCTGCAACGGAGGCACCAGTGGCGAACGGTGCGGAGCAGTCCTACAGAGGCGACTACCTCCGGCCCCTCCCGACAGGTTTGGAGAATAGCCGATGCCTCGCATCCCGCGCGACCGAAATCCCGATAGCACGATCGCTCTGCTCCTGGACCCCTACGGGTTTGTCTCGAAAAGGTGCCGACGCTACCGGTCCGATCTCTTCCTCGCGCGAATCCTGCTCCGCAAGACGATCTGCATGACCGGGCCGGAGGCGGCCGAACTGTTCTATCGGCAGGACCTGTTCGTCCGGCGGGGCGCTACGCCGGGCCGGATCCAGAAGACCCTCTTCGGACGGGGCGGGGTTCAGGGGATGGACGGCGAAGCGCACCGACACCGCAAGCAGATGTTCATGTCGCTCATGGCGCCCGAGCGGATCGACCATTTGCGAGAGCTGGTCGACGGCCTGTGGCGCGTCTACGCTCGGAAATGGGCAGCGATGGACCGGGTCGTCCTTTATGATGAGGTGCAAGAGCTCCTGACGAAAGCCGTATGCGCATGGGCCGGCGTTCCACTGCCCGAACCGGAGGTGAGTCGGCGCACCGCACAGCTGACGGCGCTGTTCGACGACGCGGGGGCGATCGGACCGAGGCACTGGTGGTCGCGCCTGTCCCGCAAGGGCTCGGAGCGGTGGATCGAGGACGTCATAGAGCAGGTTCGTGCCGGCCGCCTGAACCCACCGGAAGACAGCGCGGCGCGTGTGATCGCCACATGGCGGGACCTGGACGGTGCGCTGTTGAGTCCACGCGTCGCCGCGGTGGAACTGCTGAACATCTTGCGGCCGACCGTCGCCGTCTCCGTATTCATCACATTCGCCGCGCACGCTCTGCATCGTTTTCCGGCCTGTCGCCAGGAGCTTCGGACCGACGATGAGAGTTTGGAGTTCTTCGTGCAGGAGGTTCGGCGTTTCTATCCGTTCTTTCCCGCGGTGCTGGCGCGCGCAAGGCGTGATCTCGAATGGAACGGATATCGGTTTCCGCGGGGACGGCGCGTGATGCTGGACCTCTACGGCACCAATCGCGATCCGCGAGCCTGGGATGCGCCGGAGGAGTTCCGGCCGGAGCGCTTTCGGGATTGGGATGGCAGTCCCTTCAATTTCATTCCGCAGGGAGGCGGCGACCACACCCGCAACCACCGCTGCCCCGGCGAGTGGATCACGATTGAGCTTATGAAAGTCTCCTGCGGGTTTCTCGCGGCAACTGTCGATTACGACGTGCCGGATCAGGATCTGCAGATCGATACAGCGAGATTGCCGGCCATACCGAAGAGCCGGTTCATGATGAGTAATGTCAGACCTCGGAGTGAGTCGTGATTGCTGTCTGGGCCGGAGTTCTTCTTGCTGCCGTATGGCTGGCGCATTGGGGGGCGGAACACCTGGCCGACCCACTAAAGAAGCTGCGGCGGCAGTGGGGCTTCTCCGTCGCCGCTGGAGGCTCGTTTATCGGACTTGCCACCGCAAGCCCGGAGATCGGCATCAACGTCACGAGCGCCATCCGCGGAGTTGCCGATATTGGACTGGGAGCCATGCTGGGCGCCAACATCATAGTTGTGCCAATTCTCGTGGTCACCGCCTATCTCGCCACCCGTAAGAAGGAACTCGGCAACGAGCACGGCGATCACGAACGAGATCTGCGCGAGCACTTCCTGCCCGTGGACCCCGGCGCGATCACGGTGCAGGCGCTGCCTTATCTCGGCATTCTGGCCTTGGTCGCACTGCTCACTCTTCCGGCGCCGTGGCGGGGCCTTCAGCCGGTTGACGGCTGGATTCTGCTTCTAGCCTATCTGGCTTACCTCGCGCAGGCGCTTTTGCGCGGTCGCGAGGAGGGGCAGGGAGTCGAATGGACCCGGCGCGAACAATGGTTCGCGGGCGGCGGCGTGGCCGCGCTTGCGTCGGGGCTTATTTCATCGTCTTCTCGACCGAGCAGATCGTGAGCGCCCTTGGTATTCAGAAGATCGTCGGCGGCTTGTTCATCACTGCGCCCGTGGCGGCGCTGCCGGAGGTTTTCGCCACATGGAGCCTTGCCCGCAAGGGACAGATCACGGCGGCGGTGACCGACGTTATAGGCGACATGGCGGCGACAATGACCATCGCCTTCATCCCGCTCACGATCATCGCAATGCCGATCGGTAATCTGCATTTGTACTGGGTAAGCCTGGCCTTCGTGGCGATTATGCCTGCGCTCTATGCGGCGCTTCTCTGGTGGGGCGGGCGCGAAACCGGCTTCCGGCGGTGGCAGGTGCTGGTCTTCCCGGTCGTCTATGCCGTTTACGTGGTCCTGGTCGTCTTTTGGGTGCGCCCCTTCGGCTCCGGTTGACTTGCGAAGATCGGGGCAAAGTCTGCCAGAGATGGAGTGGATACCGCTCTCCCCTGACGGCATCGCGATGTACCAAACCTCTAGTGTCAAAGCACTAGCTGTAGGCTGTAGGAAAGGGCATCGATGGAAGAAGCTACCGTTGGAAGGAATGTGTTCCGATTGCACGGAGCAGCCGCCGACGGCTCAATTCAGTAAGCGCATTCTTTGGGCGCGTGCTTCTTTCGTGCAAAATCAAAGACTTGTGGTGGAGAAGGTTGGATATCAGGCCCATCCCCTCCGCCATTTGCCCCCGCGAAAGCGTGCTCCCGATACGGCTGCGGCCGGATTTTTTTCGTTGTTTTCGAGGGTTATGCGGGTTGGGCGGAGCACCGAACCCGCGCCAGGTGGTCCGGAAGCCGTCTCTCAGGGCCGATATTCTCCGAACCTCTCGACTACGCGGATTTTCATGGGATATTACTCGACATCAGGTCGGCACTTCATGGCCAGGACCTTTTGCGCGAAGGAACGGAAATCGAACCAGAACCAGCTCCGAGGGAATCATCGTCACCTCAGCCCCCAGTGAGTTGAGGTACTGGCAGTTCGTTCAGCTCCCGCCGGGCCTCAGGCCAACTCGGATAGTGCTCAGAAAGCAGAGCAAAGAAACGGGGGCTATGCGTCGGCTCGGAAATATGGACCATCTCGTGAACGATTACATACTCCAGCAAGTCGCGCGGTTTCTTCACGAGTTCAGTGTTCAGCCGAATGGTGCCTGCCTTCGAGTTGCAGCTTCCCCACTTGGTTGTCATCCGCTGCAAGAAGTAGCGATGGACCTTTACGCCGAGGCGCCTTTCCCATTTGTCGATGATGGGCGGGACTGCGCCATGAAGTAGCTTCAGATGCCAAGCGTGAATCGCCTTGGCGCGTCCGCCGCGGGAAGTTCCGGGGCGGACCTGGAGATGGATTGTGCGGTGGTCTAGCTTTACCTCCGGCTTGGCGTCGAGCTCCGTCACACGGAGAAGATGGCGCCGTCCCCAAAGGTAGTGGGTCTCGCGACCGACGAATGAACGGGGGGCTTCCCTCGCCTGCGCGCGAAGCTGCTCTTGCTGCTGCCGGATCCATCCAATTCTTGTGATCGCGTATGCGCGCGCAACATCAATCCTGGTGGAAGTAGGGGTTACAAGCGTGACGCGTCCGTCCGGCGGGTGGACCGACAGGTGGACGTTCTTCACGTCCTTCCGGGTCACGCTGATTGTGATGTCTCCAATCTCGATGGACTCTCCCATCAATACCCCTGTTGGTTCTTGATGATCTCGAACATCGCGAGGGTTGCTTCTCTATCCCGGTTGAAGAGCGGGAAGAGCACGTTCTTGACCTCCCGCTCGCGAACTGGGTTAGGCATCCGCGAACTTGGCGTTGTCGGCGTCGGGGAAGAAGAACTGCCGCCATTCGTTAGCTAGGAGTTCGACCGCAGATCCGGATTGGCCAAGCGCGTTTTCGACCTCCGAACGGAGAAAACGGCTGAGTGGCGCGAGGTATTTGGCAAGTCCTGAGGGATTGTGCGGGACGGCAGGTTGCCAGCCGAGGAAATCACGGAATAACCGTTCCAGCGACTCGGCATCATCCTTAACGGTCGCGGCCTTGCCCATCGTCGTGGGGTCATCATGCAAGCGCACGATGGGCTGACCGTCTGGACGCTCGCCCGTGCGATAAAGCGCCCATTCCCTCCCATCCGTGTAAATCAGGTTTGGCAGACCTTTGAGCTTTTCCCACTGCTTCTTGTTGTGGTCGCCCTTGAGTTTTGGTGCGTCGGCTCCGAGACCCGGGCTTTCAGTTCGATATAGCCGCAGATCAGCCCGCCGACATAGACGGCAATATCGGGGCGGACCTTATGTTCTGAAAGATGCGTTTCGGTGCGGGTTTCGACAGTCAGTCCGTAGGCCGTACCGGCGGATTTGACAAGCTCGGCAACAACCGACTTTAGCTGATCTTCGGGTGAAGCCGTACCGGGGAGCGCAAATTTTACCTTCAGCGTATCCGCGAAACTCTCAAGTTCAGAAATATCCACTCCCCACCCCAAACTATTAGCGTAACAGTTCCCAATTTTCTGGATACCCTTCGTCAAAGACACCGCATCGCACCCCAATATCGATGCCGGCACTAGAAAATTACGAAGCATATCCGGTGCAAGGAATCCTTGCCCGGTTGTTCATACTCAATCAAGACCTCACAGTTCCAGAGATTTAAACCTTTACCTGGCGTTTGGAAGTCGGATCCTTGCGTGCCAAGCCACCCGCGTCAGCAGGAGAAGGTCGAGGCCTATGAGCGTGGCAGGAGGGAGACATTACACGCTCAAGCTCATGCCTCGGTGCCCGAAAGCTTCCGCAGAACCAGATCTGCACCTACTGCCGCTTCTCTCTCAGTAGCTAGCCACACATGGCCTCAACCAGCGCCTGTCGAACTCGAGAATCCAGAAAGAGCGAACGTTCACGCTCCCGTTGAGGAGTCAGTTCATGAACTGGAGCCACTTGTTCCAGAACAAGAAGAGCCTCCTGCTCCTGCTCTCGCCCCCACTCCTGCCTCCTCTCTGGGGCCGGAGCCGGAGCCAGAGCCAGAAGCCCTGACTTTCTCCAAGGCCTTGGAGGAGTATATCGAGCAGGACATTGCGAGAGGTGGCAATGCCGATGCGCGTTCAGTGGTAAAGCTGATCGTCCAGTTCCTCGTCGACATCATGGATGATCCGGTGGTCGCGGAATTTGACGGCGACAGGGCCGCGAAGCTCGATCGCATGCTTCCGGACATTACCAACAGGAGGAACGTCCCGCAAGATCATGCGGGGTCTCTCGCTGGGAGATACAGGTACGCACAGAAACACGGATGGGGTGATCTCACGCGGCTCACGGAAGCCCGGCTGCGCAACGGCTACCACAACGCACTGTCGAAGTTTTTCGGTTGGCTGATCGAGCGCGGCTACTACCCGCACCCCAAGCCCATGTTTAAGCATGTCAGCAACGACAACCTTGTCTCGCTGCCAAGGGACTCCTTCGACGACAGCGAGATCGAGAAGATTTTTTCGCAGCCACTCTTCACAGGCTGCTTGAGCGAAAAGCGCATCTGACAGCCTGGCAGATACTTCAAGCGCCTGATGGGTCACTCGCGCAAGTCAGACATTCCCGCTCGCTACGGAGGTAAGAACCGCCTGCCGCAGGCACACGCAACCTCGACGTACGTAGAACGACCTTGATCGGTGGCTTGAGCAGGGGAACTGCGCAGACTGTTTTTTGCTAAAGCAGACCGACTAATGCACTTCCTCGAAAGGGACTTTCACTACTGTTCCCAAACCCCGGGGCTGTCGAGGCACCAGCGAGAATTCGCCTCCAATGCGGCCGACGGACACCTGTACAATGGCGAGTCCGAGCCCGCTCCCAGATGCGGAGCGGTTTGAGCCGCGCGCAAATTTGTTGATGACCTGATCGATTTCATCGCTGGATATACCAGGCCCCTCATCTTCGATGATGAAATTCAAGAGTCCATCAGCTGGATGTACCCGGCAGAGCACCTCAGCTTCGTCTGGAGAGTGATTGAGCGCATTCTCGAGCAGATTTCTCAGCGCCATGGACAGGAACTGGGCTTCACCAGGAATGCGGCCATGGAGGTCGAGGGAGCCTTCAATTTTGACTCTGGCACGAACGGCATCGCTTGGAAGTTCATCACGAATCTGCTGCAGGACTCGACTCGGATCTATCAGGTCGCTTTTCCTCTCCGGACCCGCCGCTTCCACTGTGGCAAGATCCAGAAGCTGTTTGACGAGCCTGCTCGTGCGGTCGACACCTACGGCAATTTGACGTAGGGCTCTCGCATGCACCTCAACATCTTGGCTCGCAAGAGCGATCTGGGTCTGGGTCTTTACACCGGCGAGCGGCGTTTTCAGCTCATGCGCAGCAAAGGCGGTGAAGCTTCTTTCCCGCTCTCGGACCTCCTCGACCCTTCGAAAGAGCTCGTTCAACGCGTCAACCGTTGGCTTTATTTCTATTGGGACAGGATCGCTTTCAAGAGGGCTCAGATCTTCTGCAGCCCGGCTGGATAAAGCGCGGGCCATGCGATCCAATGGTAAAAGACCTCGCTTGACACTTACTAGGATGCCGATGATCATGAAGGGTAAGATGAGCATTGCCGGTATCACCAAGCCCTTGATAACATCGCCGACCAGGCGTTCGCGCACGCTCAGGCTGTCCCCGACGGTCACCCTGACACCGAGTGCATCGTTCCTTATCGTATAGATCCGCCAGGCTTCACCATCAGCGATGGTTTCCGAGAAGCCCTCGGAACTGTCGTCCTGACTGGTCTCGGGCGCGTTCTCGGAACGACCTACCAACCCACCTTCTAGCGACCAGATCTGACAAAAAAGTTGGCGGTCGTAGGGAAGGCCGAGATTATCGCGCGACAGCGCCGCTCCGGCACCCTCGCCACCATTGCCCGAGAGCTCAATGCGGTCATCGGACAAGAGCGAGTTGACCATCCGCGCAGCCTCCATGAGGCGCGCATCAAGAACCTGCTCAACTTCTTCCTGCGTGCTGTAATATATCCAGCCTGTGGCGAGCAGCCAGATCAAGCCTGTCGAGACAGTCAGGATTGCAACAAGGCGGGTACGGATCGACCTCATGAGCCGTCACCCTTCAAGCGATACCCCACACCGCGCACGGTTTCTATGAAGTCCGCACCCAGTTTACTGCGCAACTTGTGGATATGGACTTCGACCGCATTGCTCTCGACCTCTTCCTGCCACCCATAAAGGGTCTCCTCGAGAGAGGATTTCGCGACCACATTTCTTGGTTGTTCCATCAAGCTCGCCAGAAGCGCGAACTCCCGCCGTGTGAGACTTATCTCGCTCCCATCTTGAGTGACTGTTCTGCTGCCCGGGTTCAACTCCACGTCGAACCATACCAGGTGGCCGCACGCACGGCCTTTGCCTCTGCGCACCACCGCCCGCATTCGTGCAGCTAGCTCCTCGAGGTCGAAAGGCTTACCAAGATAGTCGTCAGCGCCAGCATCAAGCCCTGCCACGCGGTCCGCAACCTGATCCCGCGCAGTCAAAAGGAGCACAGGGGTTTCATCTCCCCGCTTGCGAAGATCGGAAAGTATATCCAGTCCGGTTCCGTCCGGCAGCATCAGGTCGAGAATGACACCATCATATTTCTGCGCAAGCAGCGCAGCCAGCGCATCGTCGCAGCGTGATACGGAGTCAACCGTGAAGCCCGCCAGACCGAGCCCCACACTAAGGCCGTCGAGCAGCAACTCGTCGTCTTCGACCACCAGAATACGCATCTTGCAACCTCTCGTGATGCTGCCGGACAACCTGTTAGGTGACCAGTAGATGTTCCATCGCCGGATCAGGAATGACAACGATGGGGCTGCCATCGCGCACCTGATCGTGAAGATGGATAACATCCTGATTGATGAGACGGATACATCCCGAGGACACGGCCTTGCCAATTGACGCAGGCTCGGGCGTACCGTGTATCCGGTACAATGTGTCCTTGCCGTTGTGGTGGATATAGAGAGCACGCGCTCCCAGAGGATTGCGCGGACCCGGGTCCATGCCACCATTTGCGATGCTGTACGGTTCGAGCTCAGGCTGGCGCGCAACCATTGAATCCGGAGGTGTCCAACGGGGCCATTTCCTCCGATACGCCATGATCGCACGGCCCGCCCATGAAAAACCGTCGCGACCCACACCTACGCCATAACGCGTGGCACGGTTGGGACCCGTAACGTGGTAGAGATACTTGTTCGGCGTATCGACGATCAGCGTGCCGGGCTTTTCCGACGTCGGGTAGTCGACATCTGCGCGCCACCAACGCTCATCCATCAGTTTCACATCAACCTCCGGTATCGGGAAGCGTTCCTGTGGCATTGCGTAATACATGGGGGGCACCACGGGAGCAGACTCGGGAACAGGGGCTGGTTCGACCATCTTTGGTCTGCGTGGTTCGGGCGCAGGTATAGCTGCACAACCTGTCGCCGTAAGTCCGACAAGTCCGGTTATGAAACCACGACGGCTGAGCCGACCGACTTCTCCCGGTACTTTGCCACGAATATCGAGCGCGGAAAGCTGCATCATAAGTACTCCTGTTACGGGGTTCCGACGCCCAATCACCTTGCCACCTTAAGGCTGCCTTAAGCTCGGCCACTCATTGCGCCTCAAACCTCTAAAGATGTGAGTGCAATGAAGTCGCTGCTTTTCACGCTAATGATGCTGCTGCTGAACGTATCAGCGGCCGTCTCCGAGCCCGGCAAACCGCTGCCTGTCCGCGAAGCCTTCGCTCTGGAAGTCGAACGCGGTGCCGATGGTTTTCTGCGCTTCGAGTGGAAGGTGGAAGATGGTTACTACCTCTACCGTGACAAGTTTTCTGCCGTGCAGGACGGCAAGGAGCTGGCGCTGAATTTACCGAAGGGCGTAGCAAAAGATGACCCGACTTTCGGTGCGACCGAAGTCTTCTTTGAACATGCCGCGGCAGAACTGCAACAGCCAGCATTCGGTACTTTCGACCTCAGCTTTCAGGGCTGCCAGGATGATGGCATCTGCTATGCACCGCAGACGGTACAGGTCGATCCCCAGACGCTGAAAATCGTCTGGCCGGAAACAGAGCTGGGCGTGGCAAGGCAATGGACCATCGGTTCCGGAGGATCAGTTCCACCCGAGACTTTCCAGTTCGAGCCCAATGATGACGACTTTTCGCTCGCCGGAGATCAGGGGCTGATCGACAGATTGCTTGCACGCGGCGGGGTCTCTCTAGTTCTTTTGAGTTTTCCGCTTTTCGGCGTGCTTCTCGCATTCACTCCATGCCTTTTCCCGATGTACCCAATTCTGGCAGCTGCACTGGCACGGGAAGGTGATCGATTGACCGCTCGCCGCGGCTTGCAGCTTTCATCCCTCTATGTTCTGGGCTTAGCCAGCGCCTTTGCTCTTTTAGGGGCTGTGGCCGGTTGGTCCGGCCAGAACCTGCAATTCGTATTGCAGTCACCATGGACGGTGGGTGTGCTGGCGGCTTTATTCACGGTCATGGCACTGGGCATGTTTGGCGCATTTCAGCTGCAACTGCCACATTCCTGGACCAATTGGGTGACGCGACGCAGCGGTGCTCCGGACGGTTCACGACGTTCTGCAGCTATACTCGGTTTCTCATCGGCCGTGATTGTCGGCCCGTGTGTCACCGTACCCTTGGCAGGCGCTTTGCTCTATATAGCGCAATCCGCGGATATCGCGCTTGGCGCTGCCGCCTTGTTTGGACTGGGATTAGGCAAGGGGCTGCCATTGATCATCCTTGGAACCATTGGTGGCAGGACTCTTCCGCGCAGTGGAGCCTGGATGACCTCGGTCAATCACCTCTTCGGTTTCGGATTTCTTGCCACCGCCATATGGACGGCCACGCCAATTCTTCCTCAAGGAGCCGATCTGGTTCTTTGGGCCTTATTTCTCGCCGGAATCGCCAGCTTTTTGCTCTCCAGAAAGATCAACAGTGAGATGGGTCTCGTGGCTGTCCGCGCGCTATCCGCGATAGCTCTTGCCTATGGCGGGATCCTCCTCGCCGGGGCTTCCGCTGGTGGAGTGGATCCTCTCAGCCCCCTTGAGCCGCTCACCTCCCAAAACCGCAATAAAGCAGCAGCTGAGCCGTCATTTGAGCCGGTGACGTCAACCTCACACCTGAAGGCTGAACTCACGCGGGCTGCTGCCCGTCCCTCGATGGTCTATTTCACTGCTGATTGGTGTGTCACCTGCACCGTGATCGAAAGAACGGTCCTGAAAGATAGCGCCGTAACAGAGCAGCTGTCAGCCTTCAGCCTTCTGAAGGCTGATATCACCAAATTTAACAAATCCGACAAAATACTCATGCAAGCGCTCAAGGTCGCTGGGCCACCGACAATGATTTTCTTTGATGCCAACGGGAAGGAAGTGCCCGATACCCGCCTCATTGGCTCCATCACGACCCGAAATCTGCGATTTTCAGCACAAAAAGCGGACGAGCGCTGAGATGAATGCGATTACGATCGGACCGCTGATGTTAGCTGCCGACAGATTCGCAGCTCTTATCGGCATTCTCGTCTTCATGATCGTGAGCGGCTTCATGGCCAGACGGTGGGGCTCTGATCTTGAGCGCTGGTCGTTATGGACGCTGCTTGGTGGCATTGTTCTGTCACGGCTGAACCATGCGGTTCTGCACATCTCCAGTTTCACTGACAGCCCCTTGCGTATCTTCGCCTTCTGGCAAGGTGGTTTCCATTGGTCGGGAGCGGTCGTCGCGGGAGCCATCGCGCTGGTTTTGACGCTGCAGAGCAGGCGCGAAAGACTGCTCTCCTTTGTACCACTCGCTGCGGGAGTTCTTGTCTGGAACATCGCCACTCAATTAACGGCAGACAACCTGCACACACCTCTCCCCGAGATAAGGCTTCCCACACTCGCAGGTGAGCTCCACCAGTTGAGCGATGGGGAAGAGCCGATGGTCATAAACCTTTGGGCCAGTTGGTGCCCGCCATGCCGTCGCGAAATGCCGCTGCTGGCCAGCGCAGCGGCTCAGGCAACCGATATCGATTTCATCTTCGCCAACCAAGGTGAAGCCTCAGATGTCATCCGGCGCTATCTGCAACGCGATGGGCTGCAGCTTGAAACCGTATTGTTGGATCAGTTCAGCCAGCTGTCCCAAGCTTATGGAGCGCCCGGGCTTCCCGCTACCTTGTTCATTGGTCGTGACGGAACACTCAACCATGCGCAACTCGGAGAGATTTCGCCCGAGGCTTTGACAACACACATCCGCGAACTTCGCCAATCATCCACCGTTCAGGAGACCAGATGATGATGAACCGCCGCAATTTTCTTGTCACTGCTACAGCCACCATGGCCACTGCCGCGACCTATGCACACGCACAGGATTTTCCGTCTGTAGCGGACGTCCTTTTCGACCCGCAAATTCCGGTTCTGGGTAATCCTAACGGAGATGTGACGGTGGTGGAGTTTTTTGACTACCAGTGCCCTTATTGCAAAGCCAATCATCCGGATCTTTTGGACGTGGTTAAGAAGGATGGCTATGTCCGCCTGGTGATGAAGGACTGGCCAATATTCGGTGCCCCTTCCCTATATGCTTCAAATTTGGTTTTGGCCGCAGGTGATGACTATGAAGACGCGCACAAAGCGATCATGAAGACCAAGGCGCGCCTAACCGAAGACATGATCGATGAAGCCCTCAAGTCCGCCGGACTTGATCCTGAACCATTGATGACGCGCTACCAGAACGATCGCGCACGCGTCGACGGCATCATCGACCGCAACATGGCCCAGGCCAGTGCCTTCCGGTTTGGCGGTACACCGGCTTTCCTCTTCAACACCAAGATCTATCAGGGAGCATTGTCCCGGAGTGATATCAAGGCAGCGGTCGAAATGGCAAGAAGCTGAGGAGGTAACAAGCTGCGGAGCACTTTGCAGCGCGAGCGGTCCGTGAGCTATTCCCCGATAGCCTGAACAAGATCTGGCGTAATTTAGGCTACTCATTGCACCTGCAGATCGGGTTGGTTGATATCGTCTCTCTGCGAATAGATCAGTGCCGGTGGCCTGCCTTCCAAGGCTGAATGAGGGCGCTGGTGGATGTAGAAGGTCATCCATGCGACCGGCGGCCTTAGATCGGCCAATGGCGGCGGTGGTCCCGGTGGTCCCGGCGGCGCGCCTAACTTCGACGCGATTGCCGAGACCTTGGGCCTGGACGCTGACCTGCTAAGGCAGGTGTAGAACGTCGCATCAGATATGCCGTGCTTACGGCACAGTTCAACCGGGGTCATGCCCGCCTGATGTTCCTTCAAAATGCCGATGATCTGTTCTTCCGCGAATCGTAACCGTTTTATTGCCTGTCTCCTTCGTTGAGGAACAGGCTAACCCAAAATCGGGAAAATCTCAGGGGAGCATGTATGAACTGCCTTCCCCTGCAAGCGATTTGTCGGTGTCCCGTTGACCCTGCTTCTATGTATTCGGTCTTTGTTCGGGCATCGTGATTGCCCCTGACCAAGATGGGAAGTCGCGCGCTCTGTGCGCAGGGAGATAGCGAACTGAGCTCCACCAATTGTTGCCGATGCACATTCGGCGCGAAAACTGCTGCCGCTCTCCGGGCGGTTGGGCAAACTTTGCCTGAACCTCAAATAGGTTTCGCGAATGACAATCCGGACCGGCAGCTTTGCGCATCTCTGGCCAGATCGCGGGCGGGAAAGCGAACTGCTCCATGTCTTCACGGGGGCGGCCGGCGCGTAAACGTCGATGACGGTAATGAACTGTAAGCACTCCACCACCGTCTTTGTGGCTACTAACATCGAGGCCAACATCCCGTTTGATATTCAGTCTGAATGCAGTCCGTTCGTCGAGTCTGTCGGGGAAATTGATCAAATCTTCCATTTTGAAGTCCTTACAGTTGGAGTAATCAACGTATGAACGACACCAGCACTCATAGGCGCGAGAATGCGTTCAGCATCTTGGTTGCGGTTCCGTTGGCTAGGCTTCGGCAACATCATCAGCCGACTGCGAGCTCCTCGCTGTCCCAATCTGCAGGATACGCTTCCACATAGTTCGGGACGGCCTTCAGATTCAGGCTCTTCCTGCGCAGGCGCTCCTGCTCCTTCTTCAGATCAAACTTATAGCCGGTGAGTGCACGGAGGATCGAGAGGCCGATGGCCTGGGCCATGGCTGGCGGAAAGGCATTAGCGATCTGCCGGAACTTCTGAAGATTGCTGCCCTGCAGCTGCCAGTCGTCGCGGAAGCCTTGCAGGCGGGCCATCATTTCGAGCGTCAGTTTCGGCATGTGATCGCGAGGCGCATCACGTTCCGGTGCAGCCTTGGCGTAGTGGCCGGGGTCAACGCCGAGTTCTCTCCAGCTTTCCCGTGACTTCGGCTGTGCGAGGTCGATGCCGCCCTTCTTCTGGCTGCCACCAATGATGGTGGGTGCATAACCCTTGGCGCGCTCTTTCCATTCATCCACATGGGCCCAGCCATTGGCTGCCATCAGGTCGTAGAGGGCTTCACCAACCGTGGGCGCGTTCTTGGCCAAGGGTTCGGGCCAGGAGAAGCGGTGCATGATCCCGCGCCGGAAGCCGACAAGGATCGCCCGCCTGCGCTTTTGGGGCAGACCGAAGTCCGGGCCGCTCAGGATGCGCCATTCCGCATCGTAACCAAGGGCCGCCATGCGGGCGAGAATGCGCAAGCGGTGCATCGCGTTCGATGCCTGAAGAGCACCGGTGACATTCTCCAGCATGACGGCCTTGGGCTTCAGTTCACGGATGAGCTTCATGGCCTTCGGGAACAAATCGCGTTCGTCAGCTGCTCCCTTGCGCTTGCCAGCCTGTGAGAAAGGCTGACAGGGAACGCCTCCAGCAAGAAGATCAACACCCTCGAACTGGCTCAGGTCGACATCACGCAGATCCGCCTCGATGACTGGCCAGTGCTTGCCGTTGTGACGCAGCGTGGCTGCTGCATCCTTGTCAATTTCCACCAGGCCCACATGCTTGAACCCCGCAGCTTCAAGACCGATGGCCTGTCCGCCAGCACCGGCACATATTTCCAGAACAGTAGGCGCTTTGTAGCCGTAAACGCCGACGGGAACATCAAGCGGGGTGTCTCCGGCTTCTCGCATGCGCTCTACAGCCGAAGAGGTTCCGCTGTCGTCATCATAACCAAAGGCCCAGGCCAACTGCCATTGGAGGGAGCTGTTGAACGTGTAGGTGGCTTGCCATGGCTCGCCGTCGCCATAGTGTTCCTTGTGATAGACCTTCTCCTCGGCGATCGCCTGCAGCGCGCTGTAGGTTCCGGACCAGCCTCGGTTGAACCCTTCCCTTGATGCGGTGATGAAGTCGAGATCGACGATCTCAGGCAGGTCCTTCAGAAGCTCCGCGGCACGAGGCGCAACCGCTTCGACGCTATCGATTTGGGGGACACGCGGGTCCTCCTCTTCAAGCTGCGTGATGGTGCAAACCTCTTCCGTCAGTGCGTGAAGGGAATCGAGCCAGGCATCTGCTGCAGCAAGTGCCTTATCACGTGCCTTGCGCGCAGCGGCATTGCGGAAGGCACGGCGGCGACGGTCATCGAGTGTGCCTTCCACTGCAGCCTTGGCTAGCGCGATGTCGCGCTTCAGGCCACGCAGTTCCCTTGCCTGCAGCGCGCGTCCGGACTTGATCATGCGGATTGCTTCATCGCGCACCGTCTCATCCTGCCCAGCCAGATCGAGCAGAACAGAGGATGCGACACCATTCTGGATCAGTAACTCGCGCGGTGTCAGCGCCTCGCCGCGGAAGGCGATGCGTTCAGCACAGTCGCGGGGGAAGAGTTTGGCAAGCCGCACATAACGCTGCACGTCACGGCGCGGCACCTGGCACTCGTTCGCAAGGAATGCGGTGAGCTCACCGACCTTCATGTCCTGCGAAAGCTCCTCCCACAGATCACCGATGCGGAATGCCGCCTTCGCCTGCTGCACGCGCCACCGGGTGATGCTATCTTTGACCTTGCTCAACTCCTTGCCGAAGAGCATTTCCATCTCACGAGCATCGTCGCCATCATCTGCTGCAGCCTGATCGGCATCAGCGGCATGCCCATTGTCTTCCGGCGCATTATCCATGCCGTCGATCGATGGCACATCATCGAGCAGGATGTGCTCATTCGTGTCGTCAGCTTGCCGTGATTTTAGCTCTTCCATTCCCGCCCCCCATGGTTCGTTACTTGCAGCCATAGCGGGCAATGCATTGCAAGGCGGTGAGAGAGATTGTTCAAATGCAACCGTTCTCGGAACTAAACGACATCACTGCCCATCGAGGCTCCTTAGCGTCACTAGGTGAGTTTCTGTAATTCTGATTCCAAAACACGGAGTAATGGGGAGAATACGTTTAAATAAGCGCATCACCATGTGATCCGCAAAGGGCCAAGCACTAGCCGAAGCGGCGCATCCGACGGTGGAGCACCCGCAGGACCTGCTCCTTGTCATAGCCGTCCTCGACCAACCGTCGCCGGGCGTATCTCAGGATCCACTGCAGCGCCTGCGGATGAAGGGAAGGATCCCGCGCTGCTGCGCTTGCGAAAGCTGCCACGGCAGCGGCAACCGCAACATCAATGGCTGACGCTTCCGGCCGCCTCTCTGCTGCCAGCCTTTTTCGGTAGCGCTGCTGGCGCTCCCTGTGGGATGCATCATCTGACTTTACTGCTCGGGGCATGCTCTTTCTCCTCTGTCCCATCACTACGAGACAAGGATGAGAGACACCCGTGCAAGGAACAAAAGCCGGCGGAAGGCATACAAGCAAGGAAATGCTGCACGAACAGCGGTAGTCGCCATGGCCTTCTGCCAGCGCACGTCGTTTGCCGGAGTAACGCTTTCCACTCTAGCGGAATCGACTTCCCAGAAAGCTGAATCGCTTATCCGTGATTCAGAATCCGAAGATCTCAATTTATTTCAAAGCGAGATGCCTTGCCTGCACGTGGAGATGCATTCTTCAGCTGGCGGAATCGCTTTTTCCTTATCCGGAATCGCTGGTCCGCATTCCAGAATCGGCTTCCACCGATCCGGAATCCAGACATCTCAAATTTTTTCGCGTTGCAGGCACTGCATTGTGGGTTGGCTGCATCTCATCACGCATCATCGCGCATTGCCGCACCTTCTCGAGCACCCGGGCAAGCGGCTCGCCTTCGAGTGTTCCGTGCTCAACAAGTGCCCCCGCAACGAGCGTGATCCCGCTG
>NZ_JAYMER010000014.1:837684-911298 GCF_037029545.1 Nitratireductor sp. CH_MIT9313-5
CAAGTGCTTCTGCATAGGCTTCATCCAGGCGTTTGCTCACCCTCGCTCGCAGTTCCGGATCACTAGCCAAAGCCTCCTCCCAGGCATCAGGTGATCGGTAGACAAAAGGCTGGTGTGCTCCCGCTCCGACAGAGGCTTCCAGGGAGGCGAGCGCGGTTCCTTGGGCCAAATCCGATTGCGGACCACCACCTGCACCAAGTGTTGGTTTTCCAAGCACTACCTCTTCAGCCGCTCGACCTGCGAGATAGCCACGCCTCCACATCATCAAGTGTCAAGGCGTGGCGTTTACGGCGTGCCAGCTGCCGCGCGAACGATTCCGGGAAATCCACGATCTTTCGATATCTCCAGCCGATGGGCGACTTCATCAACGCGGATGTCGTAGCGCGAGGGATTAATTCCACCTCGCCAGAATCAGCATCCATGGCAGCTGGGAGACGGGTTTTGAACCGTCTGGATATGGTGATCACTGACCGACAGAACTTCGTCTACGTAACCACTCTCAGCAGCCAACAATCCTCTGCCCGTCCGGTTCCCACCCCACCACCAGATCGCTACAAAAATTCAGCGTTGGGGTGGTGATTCGACCTGCAGCTTTCGTAGGATGAACCCAGATATTCGCCGATCGCGCACCGCGGCATCGGCGATCTTCCTATCGACACTCCTGTTACGGATTTATATAGTGCCGCTTGCTCCCTAAAATCAGGTTGGGATATCGCTCTGTTATGACCGCGTTCACGCCAAGCATCATTCCCAGGAACGAGCCTCAGCGTTTGGCCGCTGTACGGCGTTACGATATTCTCGACACACCACCAGACGGCGCGTTCGACCGTGTAACAGTGATAGCAGCCCGCCGCTTCGGTGTGCCGATCGCGATAATCAGTATTGTCGACAGTGATCGCATTTGGTTCAAATCCCATCATGGACTTCCGGTGGAGCAGATCGACCGCGAGCCCGGTCTATGCGCATCGGCCATCCTTTCACCTGAACCGCATATCCTGCCGGATGCGAGCGTTGACCCCCGCTCTCTCGCGAACCCACTTGTCGCCGGGGACTTCGGGTTGCGCTTTTACGCCGGCGTACCGTTAACGACTAGTGACGGTTTCAATCTCGGCACTCTCTGCGTCATCGACAAAGCACCGCGTACCGTCGCCGCTGATGAAATTGAAGACCTCAAAGACCTCGCATCCGTAGTCATGGATCAAATGGAACTGCGGCTCTCCGCCCGAAATGCAGTTGCCAAGGCTGAGATCCTGGCGCGCGAGATTGACCACCGCGTCATGAATAGTCTGCAGTTCGTTTCGGGCATGCTGACCCTGCAAAGCCGTGGGGATCATCTTTCGGACGCGACTGCAGAACAGCTTAAAATCGCGGCCAACCGCGTGGCGGCAGTGGCGCGTGTGCATCGTCACTTCCAGTCTGGCGAGGCGGCCGAGTTCACTTCCTGCATCACGTTTCTGCGACGGTTATGCGCCGACCTGTCGGACATTGTAGGAAAGCCCATATCCGTCGGTGGCGACGAAGGTGAAGTCCCAACAACCCGCATTCAGTCAATCGGTCTCATAGTCAACGAACTCGTCACCAACGCTGCAAAGCATGGTGAAGGAAAGATCGACGTCTATTTCAGGATCACGTCCAAGACGCACGAGATTAGCGTTTGCGACGAGGGCAGCGGTTTACCGTCAGGCTACAATCCAACATCTGGAGGTGGGCTGGGAACGAAAGTAGTAGCTGCCCTCGCTAGCCAGTTGGACGGGCGGGTCATCGCAGGTCGATCGCCTTCGGGGCGCGGTTCGTGTGTCACCGTGGCCTTCCCCGCCTAACAAGGTCGGAGTGAGCTTCTCGTCGATTGCGAGGTGCGTCATTCCCGAATTGCAACAAAGTCAACTGGGGCGGCGGGTCAAAAATAAATGGCCGCTTTTCGGGGTAGCGTACGTCGGAGTGAGGGGCGTGAACCGACGAGGCTAACATTGCCGGAGTGACGCATAGGATGTTTATCGCCAATGCGTGCGGCGGCATCGCGGTCACCATCTATGCCCCCCTCGATGACTAAAAGCGGGCCAGCGATGATCGAGCGTTTCTAGCTGGATCGAATAGGTATCACAACGGCTCTTCCAACAGGCCTTCTGTGAAGACGGGAAAGGCCTCTAAGCAGGAGGGAGAGGGAAGGAGATTGGGTGTGGGTGCAAATCCCGCCATATTGTATCTCGCCATCATACCGGCTGAGGGTCACATCATGAATCGGAGGTTTCAGAAACTTCTGACTCCGCACCTCGTGCGGACAGGAAATGGCCGAGGTTCTGGAGGCCGGGGACGTGCTCGCAAAATGTCCGTACCGCCACGAGAAGCGGGGTGGCGACCAGCATGCCCACTACTGACCAGAGCCAGGCGAAAAGCGTGACGGACAGAAAGACGACCACGGTGTTGAGGCGCAGGCTGCGACCGACGAAGTACGGTGTGACGATCTGGCCCTCAATGCTCGTCAGTACGAAATAGACCGCTCCGACAGCAAACGCCTGGTTCAGGGTGTCGAGCGTCACGATGGCGACGATGACCGCCGCGCCAACGCCGAGTAGCGAGCCGACATAGGGTATGAAGTTGAGCAGGAATGCGAGGACTCCGAATAGCGCCGGGCTCGGCATACCAAGCCACCAAAGGACCAGCCCCACAGACACGCCGAGGCCAGCGTTGATCAGCGCAATGGTGGACAAATAGCGCGAGAGTTTCCGTTCGATGTCATAGGCGATGCGGATCGCCCTGCGCTTGTCCCTGAAGCTGGGCAGGACGTAGACGATCTTCTCGTAGAACATGTCGCCGGAAGAGAGCAGGAAGAAGAGCAGGATCAGCGTGAACACAACCTGGGCCAGCACCGCCGGCAGCGACATCGCTATTGCGAGTGCGTTCCCTTCTTCCTCGACCTTGACGCGCTGAACGCCTGGCTCCTCTTCACTTTCCGTGATTTCGTCGACCTGCTGTGCCGCTTCTTCCACGCCTTCGGTGACACCGCGGATCTCCTCGAACTTCTCGCGGAGTTCTAGGCCGATCTCCGGAGCCCGGTCGACCCAACCGCTCGCCGGCACGGCGAGGCTGGCGACACCGGCTGCACCACCGGTCACCAGGGTCCCCACGATCAGAATCGCGGCCAGCGCCGAGGGGAGGCCCCATCGTTCGAGCTGACGTCGGACCGGGCTGAAGACGAGCTGCAGGAGCAGCGCTAGGACAACCGGCATCAGGAAATCCCGGGCATAGGCAAGGCCACCTACCAGCAGCATCAGAAAAATGCCGATGATCGCCCATCGCGGCATGGAAACCGTGACATCTTCCCGCGCCACCCGTTCCGACCCCTCTGTTTCGACGTCGGTCATCGGCTTCTTCGCTCCCACACCTCTTCTTCGCCCTCCTTCATGTTCTAACATCGTTCTCCACGCAGGC
This sequence comes from Nitratireductor sp. CH_MIT9313-5, assembly GCF_037029545.1. NCBI lineage: Bacteria > Pseudomonadati > Pseudomonadota > Alphaproteobacteria > Hyphomicrobiales > Phyllobacteriaceae > Nitratireductor > Nitratireductor sp. CH_MIT9313-5. The sequence goes on from NZ_JAYMER010000014.1 coordinate 841,114, forward strand.
CAGCTGAAAAACACGCTCGGCAAAAATCGCGCGAAGTTTGAGCATAGCCTCGCATGCGCAAGACAGACCTAGGAGTTCTCCAACTTTCCGGCGAGCAAAAACCCCGCGCTCTTGCGCGCTCTGCTCGTCAGATCCGTCGATATTGGCGATGTCAATTCTCGGCGATCCCCTGCCTGCTCTGCTGGTGCAGCACATCGCCTGCGGTCAGTACAGCCGCCATCATTTTGCGTCGCAGCGCATTCGATGCATCATCTATCTTGTCTTCGCGCGCACGCTCTTTCTCCTCTGTTCCGTCACTACGAGACAAGGATGCCGGATACCTATGCAAGGAACAAAAGCCGGCGGAAGGAGGAGAAGGCGGCGACTGCTGCACGAACAGCGATAGTCCCCCTGCCCTGCTGCCAGCGTACGCCGTTTGCCGGAGTAACGCTTTCCGCCTTACCGGAATCTACTTCCCGGAGATTTGAATCGCTTGTCCGTGATTCAGAATCCGAAGATCTCAATTTATTTCAAAGCGAGATGCCTTGCCTGCACGTGGAGATGCATTCTTCGGCTGGCGGAATCGCTTTTCCCTTATCCCGAATCGCCGGCTCGCATTCCGGAATCGGCTTCCACTGATCCTGAATCCAGACATCTCAATTTTTTTCCCGTTGCAGGCACTGCATCATGGGTTGGCCGTACCTCATCATGCATCATCGTGCATTGACGCACCTGATTGATGACTTGGCGATCATCTCCAAGCGCAACTTCCGGCGCAGGCCGCCACGTAAGAAAATCTCACTATTGTGTCCGGGCGCATAGAGAACGGGTGCCCCCTCGCCCGCGGAGATGCGCTGAAGAACTTTTAGGTTCACTGCAGCTTGCAGCGCGTGCCTGTATGTCTGATGCCGCAGACGCTTCAGCCAGAAGCGAACGAGTCGGTCGCGGACCAGAGCGTGGGGAGAAGCCATACTCATGCCCCCTCTCCTGTTACGAGCCTCAGCTTCGGTCGATGTTGCTGATCCGAGGTGAGCTGACCTCGCGATGCAAGCCAATGCCATACGAGAATAGCTGTCGGATCACCTTCATCGACCATCTCCACGAGGCGGCGCATGACCCATTGCGCCATCGGCAGATTGTGATGCCGCCCAAGTCGGGCCATGCGAATTGCAGCGCCGACAGCACCCGCTGACCTGTCGCGCCTGTAAGCACGTTCAAGGTGAGTTCCCTCCCGCAAATCGTCCATGCTCAAGCCGATGCTCCTGGGGAACAGGGTTTTCTGTTGATCATCCATGGCAAAAGCCTCCTGCCGCAGGCGATGACCCCTGCGCCGATGAAATTGAAGAAAAGGATGGGAAGCGTGCTGGTGGCGCTTCAGGCGCGACCAGCGGGATCTATCGCGCCAAGGCCGCGTGCGAATCCCACGCGGATCGGCGGCATCGGCTCAGCGACCTTCGCCGCAGCCTCTTCGCCCTCGCTATCCGGTTCTGCATCCTCAGAGGCGAGACAGTCGTCTGAGTTGGTCGTATCCGGCTCCGAAGGGACCGCGGCCAAGCGCTGACAAAGCTGCTGCATCTCGTCCTGCACGCGAGCGGCAAACATCTCGCGGAGTTTGAGCATGGCTTGGCCTGCAAAAGGAAGACGCAGCAGCTCTCCGACTTCTCTCAGGGCAAAAACACCGCGCTCCTGCGCGCTTTGCTCATCGGACCCGTCGATGATTGCGATATCGATCTCGGCGATCCCCTGCCGTCCCTGCTGGTGCAGCACATCGCCTGCGGTCAGTGCGGCCGCCATCATCTTGCGCCGCAACACTTTCAGCTTGCTCTCCTGGTAGGAAGAGAGCGATCTTTTGACGTCGATGATGATGGCGCGGCGTGCGACCCGGTCGAGGATCAGCAGGTCCGGCAGGTAGGTTTGCTTGTAGTGAACCTCAGAGCGCAGATGGATTGCTTCAAGCGCATCCCAGTCGTTGCGCTCAAGCAGCTCAAGTGCTGCAGGGACGATGGGCAGAGGTTCGGACAACTTGATGACCCGCAGATCAGGACTGAGCGAAGCGAGCCGCTCCAGCCCCTGTTCAAGAAGGATGCCCTCGTGGAATGTGACAGCGCGAACGAAGGAATTGAGTTCGGCATAGTCACCAAACACGTCGTCAGAGCGAGAGTTTCCAGCGCGGATGGCCTCCAGCGCTTGATCAACAAGACAAGAAAGAATTGGCTCCAGTTCCGGGGCAATGGAAGAAGCTGCGAGTGCAGCATGAGAGGTGGATGCGCTGCGCGCAGCAGCACGATAAACATTTGACATGGGAGGAACTCCAACGAGATCGGCGGTGCATGAACTGCAGACGATCAAGAGCGCATCCGCACTGAAAGAGAAGCGGAGTGACAAGGCATGATATCTGCAGATGAAGATGAGCGGCTAAGTTCAGCCCAAGCGGCAGCCCGATGCTATTCGCGCGCACTCATGCACATGATCTGGAGGGAGATATGCTTCCACCAGGGAAGCGAATAAGCTAGTAGTCTTCATAGCCCAATGCCTTCTGACTAAGGTTGCGGGTCAGGCCTTCGTCGAGTGGGCTAACACTCGCGGAGGCCGCTTTGTCTACTCCGTCATGAGGAGCAGGACAGAATGTGGATCGGATCACCCAGGATCACAAGTTGCAATCTTCCGGATCCGCGACTTTCGCGATCGCATGGTTAACACCGGGCTCTTCTAGCCAGAGCGGCACCGCAAGCCGATACTCTACCAACATTGACAGATGCCCTCCTGGAGCGTACACGCGATTGAACACACAGCGGTGTTGCGAACACTGCGCAAGGACTCAAACCCCATTTTTTATCGTTTATAATCAGGCACTTACGGTGTGTACGGTTGAAGTCCCTCCGGGCCCACCACATTTCCCGGTATTTCTGCATAGCGTTGGGCCGGCAAGTGATTAGGATGGGATTTGCATTTGCAACTGCAATTCTATGATGAAATCCCCAATTTCGGCGACGCGCTGAACCCGCTTCTCGCGGAGAAATTGTTCGGAAGCACTCTGCAGGGACCCAGCAGTGACCGATTGCTGCTGATCGGAACGATAATCGGCCGTCATGCTCCAGATGGAACCCATGAGCACATCATAGGTGCCGGCGCCGGATATAAGCGCGGGCACTATAGTGTTGCCAACCGAACGATTTACGCTCTCAGGGGGCCGATTACCTGCGACCTTCTGGGACTGAGCAGGGATTACGCAGCAATCGATCCCGGCATACTGGTAAGCCGCTTCTTCACTGAAGCGCACCCTACAGGCGTGGCGTTCATGCCTCACCACAAATCACATGATCGTGCAGGCTGGTTTCTTGAAGCAGCATGTCGTCAGCTGAACATCACCTATATATCGCCTCTTGAGGAGACAACCGCCACGCTCGCCAAAATTGCTGGTGCTGAGCAATTGATTACAGAAGCCCTCCACGGCGCGGTGACAGCGGAATCCTATGAAGTACCTTGGACCCCCGTAGTCTTTTCCCACAACGTGCTGTCTGCCAAGTGGCATGACTTTGCAGCCACAATTGGAACGAGGTATGCCCCTGTCGACATATCCACAAATCTCTCATTTGACGCTAAGATCCATATAGGTAACCGCATAAAATATGCGCTTCGTCGTGTCGGTCTGGGCAAAGAGAAATATAAGTACCTCCCGGTAAGAAAGCTGAACAATGACAGCTTGGCTTCGTTCATGAGATTACTGACTGCCGCCATAAACAGCGCTCCTGTCAGGTCAGACCGTCAGCAGAAAATGCGTTCGGTAGAGCGGCTAGATAAAGGCATTGGTCGGTTCAATGAGCTTTGGGGCCACTGACAATCTCGCCCTTCTATGTGTACTGGCGTCACAGGACTTACCTTCAGGAGCTGACTAAAATTCGTCACCACGCCCTTTCCATACCGAAATTCTTATGTATACATTGCCGCCACATCCTTATGGGCGGAGTTTCCGATGAGCAAGCAAGACGGCAAGCCAAACCTGCGTTCGCGCGAGTGGTTCGACAATGCGGGCAATCCCGACATGACAGCGCTCTATCTTGAGCGTTATCTTAATTTCGGCCTCTCACAGAAGGAACTGCAGTCGGGCAAACCAATCATTGGCATCGCCCAGACCGGCTCCGACCTTTCGCCGTGCAACCGCCACCATGTCGAGCTGGCGAAGCGCCTTCGTGAAGGTATACGTGAGGCTGGCGGCATCGCCATCGAGTTTCCCGTTCACCCGATCCAGGAAACGGGCAAGCGCCCGACCGCCTCGCTCGATCGCAACCTTGCCTATCTGAGCCTGGTCGAGGTGCTTTACGGCTATCCGCTGGACGGTGTCGTTCTCACCATCGGTTGCGACAAGACCACGCCCGCGCTGCTCATGGCTGCCGCAACGGTAAACATTCCGGCAATCGCCCTTTCCGTCGGCCCCATGCTCAATGGCTGGTTCCGCGGCGAACGCACCGGCTCCGGCACCATCGTCTGGAAAGCGCGCGAACTGATGGCCGCCGGCGAGATCGACTATGAAGGCTTCGTCAAGCTCGTCGCATCCTCCGCCCCTTCTACCGGCTATTGCAACACGATGGGCACGGCGACGACCATGAACTCGCTGGCGGAAGCTCTCGGCATGCAGCTCCCGGGCTCTGCAGCCATTCCCGCCCCCTATCGCGACCGCCAGGAAGTGGCCTATCTTTCCGGCAAGCGCATCGTGGACATGGTGCATGAGGACCTGAAGCCCTCCGACATCATGACACGCGAAGCCTTCATCAACGCGATCCGTGTCAATTCCGCAATTGGTGGCTCGACCAATGCTCCAATCCACCTGAACGCGATTGCCCGCCATCTGGGCGTCGAGCTGACGGTGGATGACTGGCAGACCTATGGCGAGGATGTGCCGCTCCTGGTCAATCTGCAGCCTGCCGGCGAGTTTCTCGGCGAAGACTACTACCATGCAGGCGGCGTGCCTGCGGTCGTGAGCCAGCTTATCGGTCAGGGCCTGATCCACGAGGATGCGATCACTGCAAATGGCCGTACCATCGGCGAGAACTGCCGCGACGCGAAGATCGAGGACGAGCGCGTCATCCGTCCATACGATCAGCCGCTGAAGGAAAAGGCCGGCTTCCGCGTCCTCAAGGGCAACCTCTTCTCCTCCGCGATCATGAAGCTTTCCGTCGTGGATGAGGAATTCCGCAAGCGTTATCTCTCCAACCCTGATGATCCGATGGCATTCGAGGGTCGCGCCATCGTCTTTGACGGCCCGGAAGACTATCACGAGCGCATTGACGATCCCGCACTCGACATTGACGAGCACTGCATCCTCTTCATGCGCGGTGCAGGTCCGATCGGTTATCCGGGTGCTGCTGAAGTGGTGAACATGCGCGCGCCGGATTATCTTCTGAAGCGCGGCATCCATTCGCTCGCCTGCATTGGCGATGGGCGTCAGTCCGGCACGTCGGGCTCACCTTCGATCCTCAATGCATCCCCTGAAGCAGCTGTTGGCGGTGGACTGGCGCTGCTGGAAACAGGAGATCGCGTGCGCATCGATCTCAACAATTGCCGCGCCGACATCCTTATTTCCGATGAGGAGCTGGAAGAGCGCCGCAGGAAGCTCGACGCCGCCGGCGGTTACAAATATCCCGCCCACCAGACGCCATGGCAGGAAATCCAGCGCGGCATTGTCGACCAGCTGGAAGAAGGCATGGTCCTCAAGCCGGCCACAAAATACCGCAAGCTCGCGCAGGGCGGCGAAAACGGCGACATTCCGCCGGTCCCGCGCGACAATCACTGATTAACCCCGGGGAGGAGACTGGGATGAAGATACTCATCATTGGTGCGGCCGGCATGGTGGGCGCCAAGCTCACCAAACGCCTGGCGGATGAAGGCCAGCTCAATGGCAAGACCATCACAGCCATTCACGGCTTCGACGTTGTGGAAGCCTCCATGCCTTCGAGCGGCAGCATCAGTTTTTCCGCCAGCGCCGGCGATATCGCCGATCAGGCGACGGTGGAGAAGCTGGTGGCGAACAAACCCGACGTCATTTTCCACCTTGCCGCGATCGTCTCGGGCGAAGCGGAAGTCGAATTCGACAAGGGTTACGCCATCAACATGGATGGTACGCGCTATCTGCTGGAAGCGATCCGCGCACAGGGTGACGACTACTGCCCGCGGCTGGTCTTCACCTCCTCCATCGCTGTCTTCGGTGCGCCCTTCCCCGACAAGATCGAAGATGACTTCTTCCTGACGCCGCTAACCAGCTACGGCGCGCAGAAGGCTATTGGCGAGCTTCTTCTGGCGGATTACAGCCGCAAGGGATTTGTGGACGGTGTCGGTATCCGCCTCCCCACCATCACGGTCCGGCCGGGCAAGCCCAACAAGGCAGCTTCGGGCTTCTTCTCCGGTATCATCCGTGAACCGCTGGCCGGACAGGAAGCGATCCTGCCAGTCTCCACCGATGTGCGCCATTGGGTGGCAAGCCCCGCGGCCGCGGTCGGCTTCCTGATGCATGCGGCAACCATGGAAACCGCCAAACTCGGCGCGCGCCGCAACCTGACAATGCCGGGTCTGTCCATCACGGTCGGTGAGATGATCGAGGCGCTGAAGCGGGTGGCAGGCGACAAGACGGCAAGCCTCATCCGCCACGAGCCTGACGAAGCGATCATCCGCATCGTCGACGGCTGGCCCCGCAACTTCGACGCCTCGCGCGCTGAAGAAGTGGGCTTCAAGGCCGACGCGGATTTCGACAGCATCATCCGCGCACATATCGCGGATGAGGAACAGGCTGGGCGGCTGGCGAAAGCCGGTTGAGCAACCGGAACGGAAGGGAGCGTGCGGATGGCGAGCAGCGAGAAACCCACCGGGCCCGGCTCTTCCCGCCACGCCGCACCGGGTGGCGAGGCGGCCACGCGTTCAGTTCCGGCTGCACGTGACCGGCCAAGTCCGCCGCCCAACAACCGCCTGCCTGCCCGCGAGCGCGCCTATCACGACCTGAAATACCGGATATTGGAAGGCCGCCTGCCCCCGGGCACCAGCCTTCTGGAGACGGAAGTTGCAAACCTCCTTTCAATGAGCCGCACGCCTGTGCGTGAAGCGCTCATCAAGCTGGAAGAGGAAGGTCTGGTCGATGTGCGCCCGCGCCACGGCATCACGGTGCGCGCGCTCAGCTCTGAAGAACTGGAGGAAATCTGCGAGGTCTTCTCCACGCTTGAGGTCAAGGCCGCACAGCTTCTCGCACGCCGCGGCCTGAGCGATGAGGAATATGCTCGGTTAGACAATCTCCTGAACCAGATGGAGCGCGCCACGCAGAAGCCCGATATCGATCGGTGGTCTCAGCTCGACAATACCTTCCATTCCGAGATCGTGGCGCTGTGTGGCAATGCGCGGCTGCAATCCATGCTGCGCCAGCTTTGGGACCAGCAATATCGCGTACGCACGGCCATTGCTCCCCTGCGGCCGCTCCCGGTCGATTCCGACAAGGAGCACCGCGCAATTCTCGACGCGATCCGAAAGGGGGACGAAGCGGAGGCGGCACGCTGTCACCAATTCCATCGGGAGCGCGCCGACCGCGAAGCACTTGCCCTGCTGCGCAATCCCCGCAGCGCCTGAATCAAAACACACCCGCACTGGGAGGCATCCTCATGAAGAACATCACCCTTATCGGCACGGGCATCATGGGTGCGCCGATGGCGCGCAATATCGCAAAAGCCGGTTATTCCGTTACCGTGTGGAACAGAACGCGTGAAAAGGCCGAAGCGCTGAGCGATGTGGCAACGGTTGCAGACGACCCGCGCAAGGCCGTCGAAAATGCCGATGCCGTTATCACCATGGTCGACAATTCCGCTATCGTGACCGAGATCTATTTCGGCAAGAATGGCGTGGCCGACGCTGCGCCTGAAGGCGCGCTCTTCATCGACATGTCTTCCATCCAGCCGGCGGTCGCACGCGATCATGCGGCCGAACTCGAGCGCAATGGCCGCCGCCACATCGACGCGCCTGTCTCCGGCGGCGAAAAAGGTGCGATCGCGGGATCGCTCGCCATCATGGCAGGCGCCGAGAATGCTGACTTCGCTGCAGCCAGACCTCTCCTTGAGAGCATGGGCAATCCGACACACGTGGGCGGTCATGGCGCCGGACAAATGGCCAAGCTGGCCAACCAGGTCATCGTGGCCGTCACAATCGGCGCCGTCGCTGAGGCACTGCTTCTGGCAGAAAAAGGCGGCTGCGATCCTATTGCGGTTCGCGAAGCACTGATGGGCGGCTTTGCGACCTCGCAAATCCTCACCGCCCACGGCCAGCGCATGATCGAGCGCGACTTCCGCCCCGGTGGCCCGTCGGCTCTCCAATTGAAGGATCTGGAAAACGCCCTTGAAGCCGCCCGGCACGCAGGCCTGAAATTGCCGCTGACCGAGCAGGCCCGCGACGCCTTCCATACGCTCGTCAATTCCATGGACATGCCCCGTCACGACCATTCCGCCTATCTGCTGTGGCTGGAAGCCATGAATGGCAAATGCATGGGTACGGGCGAAACTAAGGCTCCGGCCTGAGTCTTCCTCCCAACCTCATCCACAAACGCGTCGATGACTGCTATTGAGGGCGCATCCTCGACAGCTGACCGGACTACCGCGTGAACAGTCTTTTCGCCCTTGGCGGCCTATTCCTGATTTCCTTCGCGGCCGCCACCATTCTGCCCGCGCAATCCGAAGCCGCCCTGGCCGGGCTTTATGTTGCCGGGCATCCCCTTTCCGCGCTTGTGATTGCAGCCAGCATCGGCAACACGCTCGGCGCAGTGGTCAACTGGGCGCTCGGACGCGCGATAGACCGGTTTCGCCACAAGAGCTGGTTTCCCGTGTCCCCGAGAGCACTGGACAAGGCTTCCCGCTGGTATCACCGCTGGGGCCGCTGGAGCCTCCTTCTCTCCTGGGCTCCATTGGGCGGCGACGCCCTGACCGTCGCCGCAGGCGTTCTGCGCGAACCGCTATGGTCATTCATTATCTTGGTCGCGATCGCAAAGACCGGTCGCTACCTCGTCCTTGCTGCGATCCTGACAGGTCTGTGGGGCTGACCGAACTCGGCCCGCCGACAGCCTCGCCACGCTCGGCTGACACTTCTCGCGCTTTCGGTATTGCATTCTCACCCACTGTCGCATAATTCGAATAAAGAGAAATGAATATTCATTACTGAAAGCGTGATTAATGCCACGGTTGAGCAAAGAGCAGGTCGAGGCCTCCATAACTAAAGCAGTCGTGCATATAGCGACCTCCAAGGGGATCGGCGCCACGGGGATGGCGGATGTGGCGCGGACTGCCCGCGTATCTGCGGGCACTCTTTACCTGCATTTCGAAAACAAGGAGGACATGCTCCAGAAGACCTATATCCGCATCAAGACCGACTTTCATGCACGGCTCATGCGTGCCGCTGCGGCAGGCACTTCCGCCGCGATCATTCGCAGCCTCTGGGATGAACTCATGCTTTTTCTGAAGGAGCAGCCTGGAGCATTTCTCTTCCTTGAATATGCAGGCGCCGCCCAGCTCCTGAGCGAGGATCAAAGGAAGCAGATGGGAGCGCTCCAAGAGGAAGTGAACACGCTGGTGCGAACGGCGATCGACGACGGAACGCTGGCGCAAATGCCGCTTGGCGTGGCGATCAACCTCATCATCGGCCCCGCCATGCACCTCGCGCGCACTCACGCTCTGGCGGGCAAGGACCCGGGCGATGACACCATAGAACAGACATTCGCGCGTGTCTGGGCAAGCCTGCGCGCAGCCTGATTTTCAGCACAACCAGATAAACCTGAAAAGATATTTCTGATGACCAGGATCATACTCGTAACGGGCACCTCGACCGGCCTTGGCGTATCAATTGCAGTGAAGGCAGCGCAGATGGGTCACCGGGTCTACGCGACCATGCGCAGGCCGGAAAAGAGGCATACGCTCGACGAAGCAGCACAAAGAGCCGGTGTGACGCTGGAAGTGCTTCAGCTCGACGTGCAGGACGAGGCAAGTGTGCAGAACGCGGTTGACACGGTCATCGCCCGTGAAGGCCGTATCGACACGCTCATCAACAATGCCGGTGCCGGCTTTCTGCGCACCACCGAACAGGCCACGCCGGAAGAGATCGACTGGGTGCTCGACGTCAATCTGAAAGGCGTCTTGCGCTGCACAAAGGCCGTGATTCCGCACATGCGAAAAGCCGCAATCGGCCACATAATCACGGTTTCATCTGTCGGCGGCCTCGTGGGACAACCTTTCAACGAATTCTACTGCGCAGCAAAGTTTGGTGTTGAAGGCTATATGGAGTCGCTGGCCAGCTACCTGACGCCAGTCTTCGGCATCAACATCACCATCGTCGAACCGGGCGGCATCAGCTCCGATTTCGCCGCCAATGTTCTCAAGCAGCTCGAAAGCACGGGTGGCCTGCATGATGACGTGTATCGCCCGATCCTGGAGCGCTATATCGGCGGCTCGCAAGACCGTCAGGTCGGAAGCGACATCTATCAGACGCCGGACGAAGTAGCCGACAGGGTCATTGAGTGCATGGAGGCAGCCACTCCTCCCTTGCGCACAAGAACCTCGAAATGGGGCGAAGAGTTCACACGATTGAAAACCGGCCTCGACCCTGACGGGCTGAAGCTCGTGTCACAGGTGGCTGCAGGTTTTCTTGGTGGAGATATAGCAGACACCAAGCCAGGCTGACATCGCACCACATGGACTTTGTCGCCTGCCACCGCTATTCCCTTGATTGAACAGAGAATACAGGCAGGAGCTGGGAATGTCGTTCTGGAAAAAGCTTTTCGGTGGTGGGAGTTCGAGCGAAGGCGCAGGTCCTGCACCCCACGGAGAAGCTGTCGAGCACAAGGGCTTCACAATCCAGCCTGCTCCCTACAAGGAAGGGTCCGAATATCAGACCTGTGCGATCATTTCCAAGGAGATCGGCGGCGTGGTGAAGGAACACCGCATGATCCGCGCCGACCGATTCCCCTCAATCGATCTTGCCGCCGAACAGGCCCTGCGCAAGGCGCGCCAGACCATCGATGAGCAAGGGGAAGCGATTTTCGGCTAGGCTGGCGCCCATGGATTGAGCAGCAAGCATCAGGCCGCAACTGCCGGGAAAGCTGTAGTCCTCCCGGCAGTCTGACTTTACTCATGGCGCTTCGCCGATCAGGCTGCCGCGACGATCTCGACCAGTTCCACGTCGAAAATCAGGTCATGACCGGCCAGCGGGTGATTGGCATCCACGGTCACATCATCATCGCTCATGCCGACAACGGTCAGCGGGATCTGACGGCCTTCCGGCGTGGTTGCTTGAAGGCTGGCACCCATCTTCAGATCCAGATCCGCGGGAAAAGCGCTGCGCGGCACGGTCTGCACCTGGCGCTCGTCGCGTGGCCCGTAAGCCTCATCGGCAGGCACGGTCACCGTTGCCTTTTCGCCTTCATTCATGCCCTCGATCTGCTTTTCGAGGCCGGGGATGATCTGTCCGCCGCCGACCTGGAACTGCAGCGGGTCCCGGCCTTCTGAGGAATCGAACTGCGTGCCGTCCTCAAGGCGGCCCGTATAATGTACGCGTACGGTGTCGCCGCTTTTTGCCTGGCCCATCTTAAACTCTCAATCGTTCCTGGGGTGGTTCTCCGGTGCTGGTACATTTCGACCGCGCACCATGATATGGCCGCTCAAAAGCAGCCTCCAACACAGGGTAGGCCCTCAGAATGTGATGTAAACCCCGCCAGCGGCACTTTTTCGACCCTTGCCGGTTGCCTTCCGTCACCTTGCAATACGTGCCCGCTCTTCGGAAAGCTCATCCAGCCGCTGACGGATATGCTGTGCTTCGGCTGGGGTACGCGCCAGCGCAATGGCGCGATTGAAGGCTTCCCGCGCCGCATCATGCTGCCCTAGCTCCTTCAGCAGTGCGCCATGAACACCATGGAAATGGAAATAGCCCGCCAGTTGATCGCGAAGCGGCTCTATCAGTTCGAGTGCCTGTGCCGCATTGTCGGCCTTGAAAACGGCCACTGCCCTGTTCAGCCGCACGACTGGCGAAGGTTGCAGCTCTTCCAGGCGCCGATAGACCAGAGCGATGCCGCGCCAGTCGGTCTCATCGGCAGTCCTTGCACTGGCATGAAGGGCGGAGATCGCAGCCTGCAACTGATAAGTACCCGCCGTCCGGTGCCGGGCAGCCTTTTCCACCAGCGCCAGCCCTTCCGCGATCAGAGCGCGGTTCCACAGGCTGCGATCCTGCTCTTCAAGGAGAACGATCTCTCCATGCGCATCAAGCCGCGCTGGCATGCGCGCATGGGTGAGAAGCATGAGCGCGAGCAATCCCATGATTTCCGGGTCTGACGGATATAGCCGCAACACAAGACGCCCCAGCCGGATGGCCTCGTCGCACAACCCTTTGCGGATATGGCTGTCTCCACCGCTGGCCGAATATCCCTCGTTGAAAATCAGATAGATCATTGCGGCGACCGCCGACAGTCGTTGTGCCCGCTCCACCGCATCCGGTGCCTCGAACGGTATGGCCGCGTCCATCACCTTGCGCTTGGCGCGCGTGATCCGCTGCTCCACCGCCTTTTCCTTGGCCAGAAAAGCGGCAGCGATCTCGGCAACACTCAGGCCCGAAACGATGCGCAGGGCCAGCGCCACCTGTTGCGTCGGCGGAAGCTCCGGATGCGCGCAGATGAACATAAGGCGCAGGATGTCGTCACGATAATCGGCTTCATCCAACCGTGCGGCCACAGCGGTTTCGTGGTCTTCGAGGTCAGAAAGCGTCTCCTCGGCAGGCAGTGCCACCTGCCGCGCCTGCCGCCGCAATCCGTCTACCACCGCGTTTCGCCCGACAAAGACCAGCCAGGCCACCGGATCGCGCGGCGGCCCCTTCTCTGGCCAGTTGCGCATGGCACGCAGGCTCGCCTCCTGAAATGCGTCTTCAGCACGGTCGAGATCGCGGAAATAGCGCAGCAAAGCGGCCATGGCCTGTGGCCGCGCGCCCGTCAGCATGGCAGCAAAATCGGCCACATCCTGCATCAGCCGACCTCCACCTCCGCAGGCAGCGCCCCTTGGCGAAAGACCCGCAGCGGTCGCACCTCGAAAGCCCCGCCCTCGCCCCGCTTCATCTCACGCGCAAGTTCGATGGCTTCGTCGAGCGTGTCGCATTCCACGACGTAAAGCCCCAGAAGCTGCTCCTTGGTTTCGGCAAATGGCCCGTCCAGAACAAGTTCGCCCTTTCCCGAACTGCGGATTGTAGTCGCCGCACTTGTCGGCACCAGCCGCAAGACCGGGCCCATCTGCTCTGGCCGTAGCCGCTCTTTTGCCACAGCGCCCCGTTTGGCAACGACAGCCGCATCCTGCTCGGCACTCCAGGAGTCCACCTCCGCCTCGTCGTGATAGCAAAGCACAGCATAGAGCATCGCGTTCTCCTTCTCCCATGAAGACGCGCGATGATGCACCGAACCGACAACGCGTACGAGAATTTTCGTGGGAAGCGGGTGCGCTTATGGGTCTGTCACCTTGCGCGCTGCGCCAAACCGTTTATGTCTCTCAACTCATGAAAAAGCTCGAGATCGCAAAGCCGGACGACTGGCATCTGCATCTGCGCGACGGCGCGGTGCTTGAAGCTGTCGCTCCCCATTCCACCGCGCATTTTGCCCGCGCCATCATAATGCCCAATCTGGTGCCGCCTGTCGTCACCACGACAGATGCAATCGCCTATCGCGAACGCATCATGGCAGCCCTTCCCGGCGACACTGGCTTCAAGCCCCTGATGACTCTTTACCTGACCGAAGCGACAGAACCCGCTGATGTTGAAGCAGGTTTTCGCGATGGGGTCATCACGGCGGTCAAGCTCTACCCTGCCGGTGCGACCACCAATTCCCAAAGCGGCGTGCGCCATATCGAGAAGGTCATGCCGGTTCTTGAGCGCATGGCCGAGATCGGCCTGCCGCTTTGCGTCCATGGCGAGGTGACCGACAGCGAGATCGACATTTTCGACCGCGAGGCTGTCTTCATCGAGCGCGTGCTTTCTCCCCTGCGCAAGCGCCTGCCGGAACTGAAGATCGTGATGGAGCACATCACGACCAAGGATGGCGTGGATTTCGCGCGTTCACAGGATGAGCGCGTCGGTGCGACCATCACCACGCACCACCTCATCATCAACCGCAATGCGATCCTGGCTGGCGGCATTCGCCCGCATTATTATTGCCTGCCGGTCGCCAAACGCGAAATGCACCGCCTGGCCCTGCGCGATGCGGCAACCTCGGGCGAAGCGCGTTTCTTCCTCGGCACCGATTCCGCGCCGCATCTCGATCCGCTGAAGGAAAGCGCCTGCGGCTGTGCAGGCGTCTTCTCTGCACCCAACACCATGGCCTGTCTCGCTCATGTCTTCGAGGAAGAAGACGCTCTCGACAAGCTTGAGGCCTTCACCTCGCTCAATGGCCCGACCTTCTACGGCCTGCCACCAAACCGCGAGCGCCTCACACTCATCCGCGAAGAAGACCCGGTGGAATATCCATCAGGCGTGATGGCGGGCAGTGACCGCATCACCGTCTTCGACCCCATGTTCCCGCTTCACTGGCGCGTGGCCGAATAGCCTGCGCAGTACAGATAGAAAGCCAAAGCCTATGTTCGCCAACACATTCCCGGACAAGGAATTCATCGCCGAAACGGTTGCCCGCATGCTGCTCGAAATTGAAGCCGTGCATTTCCGCGCCGACGAGCCCTACACCTTCACCTCCGGCATTGCGAGCCCGGTCTATATCGACTGCCGCAAGCTGATTTCCTATCCGCGCATCCGCTCGGCCATCATGGACTTCGCCGCCTCCACCGTATTGCGCAAGGCAGGCTTCGAGCAGTTCGATGCCGTTGCTGGCGGCGAAACCGCCGGCATCCCCTTCGCAGCCTGGCTCTCCGACCGCCTGTCGCTGCCGATGCTCTATGTGCGCAAGAAGCCGAAAGGCTTTGGCCGCGATGCCCAGATTGAAGGCAATCTGGCCGATGGCGCGCGCGTTCTGCTCGTGGAAGATCTGACCACTGACGGCGGCTCCAAGGTGAAATTCGCCGAAGCCATCCGCAAGGCCGGTGCCGAAGTCACCGACACCTTCGCCGTCTTCTACTACGACATCTTCCCCGACACGCCCGACCGCCTGCAAAAAGCCGGCATGCGCCTGCACTATCTGACCACCTGGTGGGACGTACTCAATGTCTGCCGCAAGGAAGGCCGCTTCGACGAGAACACCCTCAACGAGGTGGAGAAATTCCTGAAGGAACCTCTCAAATGGTCCGCCGCCAATGGCGGCATCTCGGAGTTGCCAAGCCGGGATTGAGGTTCAGGAGAACATCAGCACCACTTCGCGGTTATGCGGGTGGTCGCGGTGTTCGAAGAGATAGATGCCCTGCCATGTGCCTAGCGCCGTTTCTCCATCAATGACGGGAATGCCGATCGAGGTCTGCGTCAGCGCGGCCTTGATATGTGCGGGCATGTCGTCCGGTCCTTCCAGCCGATGGACGATCCAGTCCATCTCACGGTCATTCGAAGGCGGAACGAGCTTGCGGAAGAAGACCATCAGGTCACGCTGCACATCAGGATCGGCATTCTCCTGAATGATCAACGAACAGGATGTGTGGCGAACAAAGACCGTAAGCAGACCGGTATCCACACTGCTTTCGCGCACAAACGCATTCACCCGGTCAGTAAATTCGTAAAGTCCCTGCCCTGAGGTCTGAAATCTGATTGTCCTATGCTGCATGCCCGCAGCTTGCGCGATGACCGCGTGCTGTCAAGACCGGGGGAGGGTTGGTCGCGGAACATCGCGCCCGGAATTGCCCCCCTCTGCCCTGCCGGGCATCTCCCCCACAAGGGGAGATTAGTCGTGGAGAGGCATTGCGCTTAACGAGAGCGAACGACGGTGACGTAAGCTGATCTCCCCCCTTGTGGGGGAGATGTCTGGTAAGACAGAGGGGGGGCGTGCCGCGCTCTACCATCCGACCAGCACGCTCCCTCAGCCCAGATACTGCGCCTTGAATGCCTCGCTCGGCTCGATGGGCGTGATCACGTCGATCAGCACGCCATTGGGGTCCTTCGTGATGAAGTGCCGCTGTCCGAACGCCTCGTCGCGCAGCGTCAGAAGCATTGGCAGACCGGCCTTTTTCAGCCGCTCATATTCGATGCGCGCATCCTCCACCTCGAAATTGAGGAGCACGCCCGAACTGCGCCCGCGCCCCTCCTCCGGAATGGTGGCATGATCACCGGCAAGAATGGCGAGATTGACATTCTCGTCACTCTCCGACTGCAGATGCACATACCAGTCTGCCGCGAATACCTCCTTGAAGCCGAAATGGGTTCGATAGAACGCGGCAGTGTCGGTCACGTCATCCACCATTAAAACAGGGTAGTAGCTGGTCGTCTTCATCCCTTGCTCCTTGCGCTCCAAAAAAGATACAGTCTGTATGTATATGAATAGAAACATACAGGCTGCATGTATGCAAGAAAAAAGCAGGCGCACGAACAAGCAACGCAGTGAGGCCACCCGCACGGCACTGCTTGAAGCCGCGCGCGAACTGTTCGTTGAGAAGGGATATGCCGCAACCGGCACCCCCGAAATCGTGGCGCGGGCACAGGTAACCCGCGGCGCGCTCTACCATCACTTTGATGACAAGGCTGCGATCTTCACCGCCGTGATCGAGCAGGAGGCGAAAGCCACAGCAGAGGCAATCGAAGCGGCCACACCGCCTTCCCTGCCCCCGCCTGAAGCGCTGATCACGGGCGGCAAGGCCTATCTGCAGGCCATGCAGAAAAAAGGCCGCGCCCGGCTTGTACTCGTGGAAGGTCCGACAGTGCTTGGGCGCGAACGCCTTGAGGAGATCGACGCGCAAAACGGCAATCGCACATTGGCAGAAGGCCTTCAGGCGGCCATGGATGCCGGCTTGATCAAAAAGCTGCCGCTAGGCCCACTCACCGCCCAGCTCGGCGCCGCCTTCGACCGGGCTGCACTGGCGGTGGAGAGCGGCGGGAGCATTGATGAGCAGATCGAGGTGCTGGAGGCGCTGATCACAGGGTTGCGGGAATAATTCCATCCATCGGGTCAGGCCCCATGGCCGCCCTCGCTCTGCCAACCCGTGACTATTAGCGCAATAGGCCGCGGAGACGCATTGCGTCTTGGTTGCATGCAGAGCTTGGATGAAAGCCAATCTCCCCCCATGAGGGGGAGATGTACGGCAGGACGGAGGGGGTGTGCCGCCTCGCCCGCTCCAATCAGATATACCTGCGCAGCATCGTTCTGGTATCCAGACAGAGCATGGACTTCTCTACGCCGCTCCCACGGCCTGCAACTTGTGTGCAACAGCGCGAGGGCGTAGATTCCTCTGTTTCCGGAGGAGGGTTCACGATGAAGATCCGGTCACTCATACTGGTTCTGGCGCTATCTGGCGGCACCGCGGCCGCACAGCAGATGGATGTCGATTTCCAAATTCTGGAGGACGCGCAAGCGGCAGGCTGCGCAGGAAGCATCGTCTCCGGCCTTAATCCCAATGGCGACGGTTTTCTGGCCGTGCGCACAGGTCCGGGCACCAATTATCGGAAGATCGACGAATTGCATAACGGCGACACGGTCAGGACATGCGCGCAAAAAGGCTCCTGGTTCGGCGTCTATTATGGCCAGCCCCGCCGAAAAGGCTGGGTCCACGGCAAATGGCTCGTCGCAGGTGCTGGCTGATATCCAGCGAAGCCTGCCCGCGTGGTGTTATCTGCTAAGGGAGAGCGCAAAAAAAGCGCCCTCTGCCAAGAAAAAAGGCCCCGCGGAATTCCACGGGGCCTTTGAAACTCCAACCTACCAGCCTTAGCTGTCCAGGAAGCTGCGCAACTTGCGCGAGCGGCTTGGATGCTTGAGCTTGCGAAGCGCCTTGGCTTCGATCTGGCGAATACGTTCGCGCGTAACCGAGAACTGCTGGCCGACTTCTTCCAGCGTGTGGTCGGTGTTCATGCCGATGCCGAAACGCATGCGCAGCACGCGTTCCTCGCGCGGCGTCAGCGAAGCCAGAACGCGCGTGGTCGTCTCGCGCAGATTGGCCTGGATTGCCGCATCGATCGGCAGAACCGCCATCTTGTCCTCGATGAAATCGCCAAGATGTGAATCCTCCTCGTCACCCACAGGCGTTTCGAGCGAGATCGGCTCCTTGGCGATCTTGAGAACCTTGCGAACCTTCTCAAGCGGCATGGCCAGCTTCTCCGCCAGCTCTTCCGGCGTCGGCTCGCGGCCGATCTCGTGAAGCATCTGGCGCGATGTGCGCACGATCTTGTTGATCGTCTCGATCATGTGAACCGGGATACGGATCGTGCGGGCCTGATCCGCGATGGAACGCGTGATCGCCTGCCTGATCCACCAGGTCGCATAAGTGGAGAACTTGTAGCCGCGGCGATACTCGAACTTGTCCACCGCCTTCATCAGGCCGATATTGCCCTCCTGGATCAGATCCAGGAACTGAAGGCCGCGGTTCGTGTATTTCTTCGCGATGGAAATCACGAGGCGCAGATTTGCCTCGACCATTTCCTTCTTCGCGATAGCCGCCTCGCGCTCACCCTTCTGCACCTGGTTCACGATCTTGCGGAACTCGCCGATGGAGATAGCGGTCTCCTGGGCGAGATTCTGGATTTCCGAACGCAGCCCTTCGATCGTGCCGGCTTCCTTGGCCGAGAATTCCTTCCAGCCCTTGCCGGGCAGATTGGCCACATTCTCCGCCCAGTTCGGATCAAGCTCCGAACCCTGATAGTGCTTGAGGAAGTCCTCGCGCTTCACGCCATAGCTTTCGGCAAGGCGCAGCAGGCGGCCTTCGTTCTGCACGAGGCGCTTGTTGATGTCGTAAAGCTGCTCGACCAGCGTTTCGATGCGCTGATTGTTGAGCGAAAGCGACTTCACCGACTTGATGAGCTCGTCTTTCAGCTGCTTGTAGCGCTTCTTCTGGCTGTCGGAGAGGCTGTCGCCATCGGCCAGTGAAGACTCCACATGCTGGTCCTGCAGCTTGCGAAGCTTCTTGTAGGTCTCGGCGATGAAGTCGAGGGTTTCCATGACGGCCGGCTTCAGCTCGGCTTCCATGGCTGCCAGAGACAGATTTGCCTCGTCTTCCTCGTCATCCTCTTCTTCAGGCTGACCTTCGCCACCGACATTGGTCACGTCGTCATTGCGTGCACGCCGTGACTTGTCATCGGCGGGCTTTGCTTCCTCTTCCTCGCGCTGCACCACCGGAGCCTGCTTGGCCTCGGGCCCTGCATAGGTGGCTTCAAGATCGATGATCTCGCGCAGAAGGATTTTGCCTTCGTTGAGTTCGTCACGCCAGATGATCAGCGCCTGGAAGGTCAGCGGGCTCTCACAAAGCCCGGCGATCATCGTCTCGCGACCGGCTTCGATGCGCTTGGCGATGGCGATCTCGCCCTCGCGCGACAGAAGCTCCACCGAACCCATCTCGCGCAGATACATGCGCACTGGGTCGTCGGTGCGGTCGGTCGGCTCTTTCTTCTGAGTGGTCTGAACGGCTGTGCCGGTCTGTTCGGCAAGCTCGGTGGATTCCTCACCGCTGTCGCGGTCGGCTTCCTCGCCGGCTTCCTCATCTTCGACAACATTGATGCCCATATCGGACAGCATCGCCATCGTATCCTCGATCTGCTCGGAGGACACCTGACCGGACGGAAGAACCGAGTTCAGCTCGTCCATCGTCACATAGCCGCGCTTCTTGGCGGCCTTGATCATCTTTTTGACTGCGTCGTCGGAAAGGTCGAGCAGCGGGCCGTCAGCGCCCTCGCGTTCGTTTTCGACCTCTTCCTTCTCTTTTGTCGCCATGCCTTGTCTTCTCCAACCGGCCGGGTTCGGAATCACGCCTTACGCATCCCACAGCCTGATTCGCGCGTTACTCAGGCCTTAGCCGTCTCCACGTTAAAGCCCGATTAACCCTGTTATCTATGGCAGGCCCTCTGACCCGTCCATGAAGCGCTGAACGCACTTCGCGGGCACTTTCGCACCCTGCAATCTCGAATCGATCCTGATTCCGCTTATTGTCACAAAGGTCAAGCGGCTGTGCCATGATTCGCCCCAAAAAAGCGAATCACGCTTCACTTTCACCGGACCTCGTGTCCATCCGGCTCGCTTGCGATCTGGAAATCCTAGCGACCGGTGCGTCCAGAAAGTTGCCCGAAGCCTTCGATCAGCGCCTCGGTAGCCTGCACATTTCTCAACTCGGCCTGAATTTGAACGAGGTGACGATAGTTTTCTTCCGTCGGTTCGTTTGCCAGCGCCATTTCTGCAGCTTTCAGCTCCTTATGTAAGAAGCTCGCCGAATGGTGCAAGTGCAGGGCCTGGAGAAAGGCCTCGCGCGCATCCTCATCAGCCGCATCGGCAAGAGCTGGCCATTGGCGCGCACGCCGGGCGAGCACTTCCGCCTGCTCGACGATCTGGTCGAGATTGCTTGCGGCTAATGCCTCAAGCATCGCATCACGCTCGGCCGGCACATCATGGGCCACGGCATCCAGAATGCCCGCCCGCAACCGCGCAAGCTCCCGGCTTGAAAGCTCAAGCCGTTCAAGCGCATCGAAGAACTCGTCGATAAGTGCTGGATGATTGACCATTGTCAGCACCAGCACCGCCTCGCGCACCGGCATGGAAGCGCCAGCCTTGCGGATCAGTGCCGACCGTGCCAGGCTTTCGCTCATGGGCAGGCGCCCGGCCTGCGCGCCACCGCCTCCTGAACGCTTGCCATAGCGCTCCCCACCACCCTTGCCGCGACGCTGGTTGGTCGAACCGAAGAAATTGACGACCTTTTCGCGCAATGCCTGCGCATAGTGGCGGCGCACATTTTCATCGCGAATACGGCCTGAGAGCTCGCGCATGATCTGCTCAAGCTCAGCCCGCCGCTCAGGCGTATCAAAGACGCGGCCATTGGTCTCGCGCATCCACAGGAGATCGGCCAGAGGCCGCGCCTGGCCTAAAAGTTCATCAAATGCGCCGCGGCCCTCTGCCTTGACGAGATCATCCGGGTCCTGCCCTTCCGGCAGGAGCGCAAAGCGAAGCGAGCGCCCTGCCTGCACCATTGGCAAGGCCATGTCGGCGGCACGATAGGCTGCGCGCAAACCGGCCTCGTCGCCATCGAAACAGAGCACCGGCTCACCCGACATGCGCCACAGGAGTTCAAGCTGGTTCTCGGTCAGCGCGGTGCCGAGCGGCGCAACGGCATTTTCGATGCCTGCCTGCGCCAGCGCGATCACATCCATATAGCCTTCAACGGCAATGACCGGCTCGCCCTTGGTCGAGGCACGGCGCGCGCGTGCGTGATTGTAGAGCACATTCCCCTTGTGAAAGAGCTCGGTGTCCGGCGAATTCATGTATTTCGCAGGCACGTCGGGCGAAAGTGCCCTGCCCCCGAAGGCAATCACGCGGCCGCGTGTATCTTCGATGGGAAACATGATGCGGCCGCGAAACCAGTCATAGGAAACCGGAATATCCGGCCCATGCCGCACCAGTCCGCAGGCCTCGATCTGTTCGGGCGCTACGCCTTTCTGCGTCAGATGGTTTTTCAGCGCATTCCGGCTGTCAGGCGCAAATCCTAAGCCAAATGCCTGCTGTGTGGCAGGCGACAGCCCACGCGAACGCAAATAGGCGCGCGCTTCGGCCCCTTCCGGCCCCTGCAGCTTGTCCCGGAAGAACTCTGCCGCCATCGCCATGACATCGGTCAGGCTCGCCCGTTCCTTCTCACGCTTTTCGGCCTGCGGATCACGTGCGGGCATTGGCACACCGGCCATCTCCGCCACACGTTCGACAGCCTCGGGAAAGCCCATCCCGTCAAGTTCGGTCAGAAACTTGAAATGATCGCCCGAGACGCCGCAACCAAAGCAGTGATACCGCCCCTTGCGGTCTTCACAGTGAAAGCTCGGCGTGTTCTCGCCATGGAAGGGGCAGCAGGCCCAGAAATCCCCGCGCGCCGCATTGGTCTTGCGCTTGTCGAAGGTGACGCGCTGCCCGACCACCTGCGAAATCGGCACACGATCGCGTATTTCGTCCAGAAATGAAGGCGGGAAGCGCATGGAAGTTCTGATCTCCTACGCCTGTCCTATACCCCCCTTTGAAGCGTGCTGCGACCGGCTAGCCTCATCATTCTCATTATCCACAGGCGCACGCAGGGTTAACCGGTGGTCACCGGCCATTTAACGGCTTGTTCAAGGGATCGAGCTAACAAATTGCATTCTATGAAACTTTTATAACAATTCTATCGGGCGGGCTCATAATGCTGACGGTCTATAATTGCATCGTAAACCAACACAATCTTTGGCTGGTCCTTCTGGCCGGCACCATTTGCCTTATTGCTTCTATAAATGCCGTCAGCCTCCTGCGTCACACGCGCCAGGCCAAAAACCTCATGCGCCTATCGTGGATTGCCATATGTGGCACCTCCTTCGGCTTCGGCATCTGGGCCACGCATTTCGTTGCCATGCTCGCTTTCTCGCCCAATGTTCCAAGCGCCTATGATGTGCCTCTTACCCTTGCCTCGTTGCTGATTGCGGTTGCTGCCTCCGCGCTTGGCTTCGGCACGGCCACCAGCGGCACGACCCGCGACCACCACCTGGTCGGCGGCGCGATCACCGGTGCAGGCATTGCGGCGATGCACTATACCGGCATGGCCGCATTCGAAGTGCAGGGCCGCCTCGTCTGGGACGAACGCTTCATCGCCGCATCACTGGTACTCGGCGTCACATTGGGTGCCATTGCAACCCATACGGTTCTACGCAAGTCCAACCATCGTGGCCGCAGCACGATCATTGGCGCCCTCACCTTCACACTGGCCATCTGCTCGATGCACTTCACCGGCATGGGCGCGGTCTCGATCATACCCGACGGCTCCATCGAAATTTCGCCAAGCTCCATTCCCGCCGAATGGCTGGCAGGCGGCGTGGCAGCCGCAGCATTCACGATCCTGGCTTTGACAGCCGTTGCCCTTTGGCTCGACATCCGCGACGCCCGCCGCGTCCAGATGGAGGAGAACCGCATGCGCGGCCTTGCCAATGCAGCCGTCGAAGGGCTTCTCGTGTGCGATGGCACACAGATCGTGACTGCCAACAACGCTTTCAGCACCCTGTCGGGCCGTGACGACAATGCCCTGCTCGGTCAGGATTACACGTCACTTTTCGGCGAGATGACCCAGGTTGCCGAGGCGGATGAAGGCCAGGAGCCGATCTACGAAACCCTTCTCAACCACGCCGACGGCAGCAAACGCCCGGTAGAGATCATCCTGCGCTCGATCGACTATTTCGGTCGCCCGCACCGTGCTGTCGCGGTGCGAGACATTCGCGAACGCAAGGCTGCAGAAGACAATATCCGCAAGCTGGCCATGAACGACACGCTGACCGGCCTGCCCAACCGTCGAAGCTTCAATGCGCGCCTGAAAACCGAGATGGATGCGACGCCGGAAGGCCAGTCCGTCGCGGTCCTTTGCATGGATCTCGACCGCTTCAAGGAGGTCAATGACCTCTTCGGCCACGCTGCCGGTGACGCCATGCTGTGCAAGGTCGCCAAATGCGTGGAGAGCGTTCTGGAAGACACCCATCTTGTGGCACGTCTGGGCGGTGACGAGTTCGCCATCATTGCACCGGGCATCGCAACCCCTAACGATGCGGGCAGGCTTGCCGAAAAGATCCTGGAAGCATTTCGCGAAGCCAATCGCAGCGCCACCAGCGAAGGCCTCATGTCCACGAGCATAGGCATTGCGCTTTACCCGCAGGATGCGACGGATCAGGAAACCCTTGTCAATTACGCCGACACGGCACTTTATCGCGCCAAGTCGGAAGGCAGAGACACCTACCGCCTTTATGACCATGAAATGGGCCAGGAGGCGCGTGCCCGCCGCATCATGGAGCACGAGCTGCGCCATGCGGTTTCCCGCAAGGAGTTCAGCCTGGTCTACCAGCCGCAAAAGAAGCTCGATAGCGGAGAAACCATCGGCTACGAAGCCCTGCTGCGCTGGACGCATCCCGAACGCGGCAATGTCTCGCCCGGCATCTTCATTCCGGTTGCGGAGGAAAGTGGCGCAATCGTGCAGATCGGCGAATGGGTCCTGCAGGAAGCCTGCCGCACTGCTGCCAAGTGGAACGAGGCCCTGACGGTGGCCGTCAATGTCTCGCCCGTCCAGCTTCACAGCCCCCACTTCGCACTCACGGTGCACCAGATCCTGCTCAATACGGGCCTCGCACCGCAGCGCCTCGAGCTGGAGATTACCGAAACCGCACTGGTTCGTGACATGCATCGTGCCCTGGCAACCCTGCGTCAGCTCAAGGGTATTGGCGTGCGCGTCGCAATGGACGACTTCGGCACGGGCTACTCGTCGCTATCAAATCTGCGCGCATTCCCGTTCGACAAGATCAAGATAGACGGTTCCTTCATCCGCCAGGTCGACACGAACCAGCAGGCTGCGACCATCGTAAAGGCCGTTCTTGGCATCGGCCGCGGCCTCGGCCTGCCCGTTCTGGCCGAAGGCGTGGAGACCTCGGGCGAACTGAAATTCCTCGCCGACGAGTTCTGTCAGATCGGCCAAGGCTACTATCTGGGAAGACCGGCAACACTGGAAAATATCGAGAAGGAAGTGGCTGCCTGACGAAAGGCGCTCTTGCTAGAAAATATCCGGCCCGATGAGGCCGGATTTTTTTGTTCCATGAAGCGTAGCGCTCTAGCGCAGCATGTTCTTCACGATACCGCTTGCCTTGCCCACATCCATGCGGCCGGGAAGCTTCTCTTTCAGCGCATTCATGCAGCGACCCATGTCGCGCAGACCGCCTGCACCGACCTCGCTGACCACTTCTGCGCAAACCTGCTTAAGCGCATCCTCGTCAAGCTGCTTGGGCAGGAATTCGGCAATGATGCCGATTTCCTCGCGCTCATGCTCGGCCAGTTCGAGACGGTTGCCCTCCTCGAACCCCTTGGCCGATTCCTTGCGCTGCTTGATCATGCGCATGAGGATCTCAGTGATTTCCTCATCGCTGACCGGGTCTTTGCCCGCGCCACGATTGGCAACATCACGGTCTTTGATAGCCGTCTGGATCAGGCGCAGCGTTGATATGCGCCTCTTGTCCTCGCTCTTGACCGCTTCTTTCAACGCCTGTGCGATCTGCTCGCGCATGGCATTCATCTCCCGTCACAGCCGCGAAGATACCGCTGACTGCCTTTAGAGGCAAACCGAATCTGGTTCATTTAAGTGGCTGTAATTCTTTGCTTATGTACTCGTCCAACATTCTGCCCGGATCAATTGACCGCAAGTTAACCTTCGTCTATTGTCCGCGCCCTGCATGGACATGAATGAAACGCGCTTCACCGGTCTCAGGTTGCCTGCTTCCGGCTTGATGGCGCGAGCCCGCGGCGCCATATGGCTTGTTGCGGTGCAAAATTCAAGCCCGGCACCGGCTGCGCGCATTTAGCATGGAGATAATGATGGCGACCACAACCGCGCCCTGGGGCGAAACGAAACCGACTGCGCTCTTGGTCCTTGCAGATGGCACAGTGATCGAGGGCAAGGGCTTCGGAGCGACCGGCAGCGCGACCGCCGAAGTGTGCTTCAACACCGCCCTCACCGGCTATCAGGAGATCCTGACCGACCCGTCATATGCGGGACAGATCGTCACCTTCACCTTCCCGCATATCGGCAATGTGGGCACCAATGAAGAAGACATCGAAGACCTGAACCCGGCCGCTCGTGCGGGTGCTGTCGGCGCCATTTTCCGCGCGGACATGACCGAGCCTTCCAATTTCCGTTCCGCCGAGCATCTAGACGCATGGCTCAAGCGCCGCGGCATTGTAGCACTTTCGGGCGTTGATACGCGCGCGCTCACAGCACTTCTTCGTGAAAAGGGCGCCGCCAATGCCGTTATCGCCCATTCGGCAGACGGCAAGTTCGACATCGAGGACCTGAAGAAACAGGCCCGCGAATGGTCGGGGCTGGAAGGCCGCGATCTCGCTCGCGACGTCACGTCCGGCCAGTCTTCCACCTGGACGGAAACCCCGTGGGTGTGGAATGAAGGCTACGGCGACAATGCGGAACCGACCACCCATATCGTAGCGGTGGACTATGGCGTCAAGCGCAACATTCTGCGCCTCATTGCAAGCCTCGGCGCCAAGGTCACGCTCGTCCCTGCAACAAGCAGCGCCGATGATGTTCTGGCTCTCAAACCCGATGGCATTTTCCTATCAAACGGCCCCGGCGATCCGGCGGCAACGGGTGAATATGCGGTGCCGATGATCAAGGAGCTTCTGAAGGCGGACATTCCGATCTTCGGCATCTGCCTCGGCCATCAGCTTCTGGCACTGGCGCTCGGCGCAAAGACGGTGAAGATGCATCAGGGCCATCACGGCGCGAACCACCCGGTCAAGGACCACACCACCGGCAAGGTGGAGATCGTCTCCATGAACCATGGCTTCGCGGTCGACAGCAACTCTCTGCCCGAAGGCGTTGAAGAGACTCATATTTCGCTCTTCGACAATTCCAACTGCGGCATCGCGCTTGTCGGCAAGCCGGTCTTCTCCGTGCAGCACCACCCGGAAGCTTCCCCCGGCCCACAGGATTCGCACTATCTCTTCCGCCGCTTCATGAATCTCGTGCGCGAGCGTAAGGGCGAACCGGCCCTGGAAGAACGCTGATCCAGAATACGAAAAGGGCGGCTCTCGGGCCGCCCTTCTTGTTTCTGCACCAGTTATCGATCAGCTCGACAAGCGCAGTTTCACGATATCCTCGCCAATGCGCTCGAAGACATTCTTCAACTGGCTGCGCGATGGCGCGTCGAAGAAATGACCGGGCGAGCTGGCGCATTTCTGCAGCATGTCACCTGTGGCACGGTCAGGCTCCTCGAGACGGATCGTATAGATGATCGTCCCGTCTTCCTTCGCATTGGTACAGGCTTCCAGCGTCTTCTCGTTCATCTTGTTGCGCGTGATGCTTGAGCCGCCAACGGCACCCAGGCGACCATCCACCACATAGCCGAAGCTCGAATATGAAGAGCCGTACGCGGTATTGCGATTGCCGAAATTGTTCGCGCCGTCGGTCAGCACCACCATGATCTTTTCGATCTTGCCGTCACTACCCTGTTTCGGCCGACCTTCCGAGAAAGGTTCATGCGGAGAGAGCACGCGCTGCCCCCAGGTCACACCCTCAAGAATATTGGTCGTTCCGCTCGCATTGAACTCACGCACCTTGCGCTTCAACTCACCGTAATTGCTGGTAAGCGGCGTGATCGGCTCTACGTCACAGCGGAAATTCGGTCCTCGACCACCGTCGGTGCGGATCTTGGGTCCGTTGCCACCGTCGACTACGTCCGATCCGTCGCCACCGCCGCCGGGAATCTTTTTGTCGTCATCGTCATCGTCATCGTCTCCCAGTGGCACAACACCTGCTAGAAGATGCTCCGCCTCATATTTCAGCTTGATCTTCAGCTTCTTGGTCTTCTCGCTGTTATCCAGCACATCAAGCTTCTTGAGCAGCGACGGGTCATCGATATAGTTGTTTTCATATATCTCCCACCTGCCCCAGCGATCATCCGGCTCATCGATGGCGAATGTCGGTACAAAGTAGCTGTTCTTGTCACGCTTGGTCGGTTGCGTGTCATCCACATCATGGTTGCCCTTGCGGGTCGGATAACGCGTCTCCACGCATCCTTTCCACTTCTGACCGAGGTGATGATAAAGCTCGAAGCGGCTGAGACCGGGAAGGAGCTCGCGTTCCGGCAGTTCCACCTTCCCCTTCAAGTCGAGCCAGGGAGCCCCGGTCCCCTTTTTGATCTTGCCCTTATCGTCGAACTCGGGCCCATGTTCGGGTCCCACATTCACGAATGTGGCGAAAGGAACGAGCGAAAATTTCAGCTTGTCGCTGTCTTTCACCTGCCCCGACATATCGTCGATCATGCCCACGACTGCATCCTTCATGCTCTGCAGCTTGCCGCCCCGCATGGAGCCGGTCGTGTCGAGCACAAGTGCAACCTCGTACGAAGCATAAGCAATGTCGGCAGTGGATGCGGCTGCGACCTCCTGCTTGTCGATCCCGAAGATGCCGCCAAAAGCGAGGTCCGCATCAACATCTGCGGTCATTGTAACCGATGTGCCTTTGCGCACGATTTCGAGATTGCGATAGGCGTTGCCGATATTTCCCGTCATGTAAGCACGTGCAATCTCACGCGCCTGCGCATCGGAAATATCTTCCCCCTTCTGCGCCACGGCCAAAACGGCGGCATCCAATGCCTGCTGCAGTTCCGCTCGCAGACGGCTCATCGTCGCATAATCGACAGCCAGACCGGCAGCACCAACAAGTGGCACTACGGCGATTGCCGTCATCATGGCGAAGTTGCCTGCACGGTTTGAAAGGAAGCTGCGCAATTTACGCGTCAAGCTGCGTCGAGAGAGTGTTTTCATGGCCCCGCATCTCCTAAGACTACCTCTCAGGCTAGCAGGCAGGCCTTAAAAAACCGCTCAATCGGATAGTTAAACTTTTCGCTACCCACAAACTACTTGCGGCGCGCAATATTACGCTTGTCTGGGCCGCACATTCTTGCGCTTCTTCCTCAACGGAAACGCAGCCAACTTTACAACACAGAACCCGACCACAGCTCCAATAAGCGCCCAGATGAGCCCGTGAGGCGTCAGGGGCACCGCCGGCTCGAAATCCAGCCACGCATTTTGCATCAGCTTTCTGTCCGGTACCCTCAAAAGAGCTGCAGGCCGGAAGGCGGGTGGCAGCGCAGAGAAATGCGCAGCCTGCTGTTCGAGATTCTCATGACGCTCGAGCACATTGCGCATGGATATGCCGCGATCTCTCAGGAAATTCTCCTGTGAGTTCACATATAGCTGCAGAGCCTCCTCGCGCTGCAAACCGTTTTGCGCCGCATCTGCATCGAAACGCTCGACGACCGCACGCATCTCGTCCAGCGCACCATGGAGGCGCTGACGATACTGCTGCGAGAACTCCGGCGCCTGCGATGTGACACCACCACCGGCAATGGCAGCCGCCAAAGCCACCACACTGCTTGGTTTCATCTCGGGCTACTCCCTCGCTGAAGCCCCCGCCTCACCGATCAGATCGGATTGTTGAATGTATCGCAAGATTGCAGGCGCCCGCTCTCCAGTCCGCGCGCAAACCATTCCTTGCGCTGCTCGGAAGTGCCGTGATTGAAGCTTTCGGGAACCACATAGCCTTGTGTGCGGCGCTGTAGCGTGTCGTCGCCGATTTGGTTCGCCGCATTCAGCGCCTCTTCGATGTCTCCTTCTTCCAGAAGCCCCTTCTGCGCGGTGTAATGCGCCCAGATGCCAGCGAAACAATCCGCCTGCAGCTCAACGCGAACCGACATTGCGTTGGCTTCAGCCTGGCTCATGCTCCGACGCATCTGGTTGAAGCGTGGCAGAATGCCGGTAATGTTCTGCACATGGTGTCCCACCTCATGCGCAACCACATAGGCCTGCGCAAAATCACCCGAAGCACCGAACTTGCGCGCGAGCTGATCGAAGAAGCTCAGATCGAGATAGACCTTGTTGTCACCCGGACAGTAGAATGGACCTGTCGCAGCCGACGCAAAACCGCATGCCGACTGCACCTGGTTGGAAAAGAGAACCATGTTCGGCTCTTCATAATCCATGCCCTGGGACTGGAAGATGCCGTTCCAGACATCCTCGGTCTCAGCCAGAACCACGCTGACAAACTGGCTCATCTCATCATTTGCCGGGGTGGACTGCTGCCTTGTTTGCGTGGGCGCGCCCTGCATCGTGCCACCCGACAGCATTTCCAGCGGATCAATGCCGCAAGCGCGCAGGACGAAGAAAAGCACCACCAGCATGATGATGCCGGAAAAACCGCCACCGGCCCGGCGTGAACCGCCCATGGGAAGCCTTATGCGCCTACCCCGCCCAAGCCCGCCGGGAAACATGCCCCCGCCGCCGCGCCCTCTGCGGTCCTCGACATTGCTGCTTTGACGGCGGCCTTTCCAGCGCATCGGTGTCTCCTGCTAAATTAGGCATCCCAGCTTAGGGAACATTCGGGCTATGAGCCACAAAGAGATTACATCTGTCTGAAGACAAGCTTCTTTATCAAGGCCGGTTCCCGAAAACCGATGTCACTGGCCCCGCTGCTTGATGGCTTCCGCCCATTCGCTATGGCGCTCGGCCTGCCCCATCAGCCAGTCCTTCAGCGCGGCAACGGGCGGACGCATGGGCTGACGGGCGGTGGAAGAGATGTAGAACGCCTTGCGTCCGGGCATGTCTGGCCCGCAGGGGCGCACCAGGCGCCCGGCGCGCAACATGGCAGCCGCGGTCACATCGTCACCGATTGCCACCCCAAGCCCACGCACCGCCGCATCCAGGCTCAGATAGGTGCGGTGAAACGTCAGATGGCTCTTGGCATCCTTCACGCTCGCCCCCTTGCGTTTCAGTGCCTCATCCCAGGCACTCATGCCGCGGTCATGGATGAGCCGGCAGCATGTCGGGCCACCCTCACGCACACGGCTTTCAAGCTGAGGCGCACAGACGGGAAATGACGTGAAGTGGAGGAAGAGCTCGCGGTTGAAACCGGAAACATCCAGCGGACCCCAGGTGATCGCGATATCTGTGTCGGGCGCGATGGTGCGCGGCGGCTCCGAATATGAGCGCAGCTCAAGCTGGATATCCAGATCATCCAGCGTGTTTTCCTCCAGAAGCGGCATCAGCCACAGAAGCGCGAAATCCGAGTCGCATTCCAGCACCACCTTGCCCTTGGCATCTCGCGTGGCCTTCGTGCCGGTCTCGATCGAGATGAGCATGAGCGCGTCTGCCACGATCTCCGCATAACGTGACCCCGCAGGCGTCAGCGCCACCTGCCTGTGCCGCCGCTCGAAGAGCTCTACGCCAAGCTCCTCTTCAAGATTCTTGATGTAGCGGCTGACGGAAGCATGGGTGACGTTGAGTTCGTCCGCAGCCCGCGAGAAGCTCTGGTGGCGTGCAGCCGCGTCAAAGGCACGGACCGCGTTGAGGTTGGGAAGCCTGCGTTTCATGAGCGTCATGTTAATTCACATCACACAAAGAGACAAAACTTTTCTATTGTGTACACGCGCAACTGAACTATATGGAGACTTAAGCATCGGCCACCGGAAACGGCAGGTACGAGCGAATTCTTGAAAACCAAAATCTGCGCCGATCGGGGCGCGTCATCCACTGGCCTGCTTTCCAAGCGGGCGGTGATGTCGCTCCTGCCGGATTCGGCATAGGAGGTTCCATGTCGCACTACACTTTGGGCACGGGGTCGAACCCTCAGCTGCACAAAATCGCCCGCGCGGCCAACAAGGAGCGCTCCGCTGCCTTCCGCGCCGCTTTCACCGGCCTGTCCCGGGCATTCGCGCGCCTTGCCGCGCCCCGCCGCCTGCCACAGGCCTCATAAGCTCCCAAGCTTGGACCGCAAGTTCAAGTGCCGCGCCCGCCGAGCCCCCTGCCCGGCGGGCGCCTTGCGTTTCGGGCCTTCGCGAAGTGCCAACCCGAAACCGGCTCCATTGTCCTGTTCATCAAGGGCAATTTCCTCATTTTCGGGGTTACGTTTCGCGTTTCCTTTGCCTATAAGGCCCGCCTAGCCTGACAATTCATCAAACGCCTCCGGCCTCCCCGCGCGCTCGCACGGGAGAAGCTTCGGAGCCGCACGCACGAACGGGAATAATTCCATGCCAAAACGCACCGACATCAAGTCGATCCTGATCATCGGGGCCGGCCCCATCGTCATCGGACAGGCATGCGAGTTTGACTATTCAGGCACACAGGCCGTCAAGGCACTGAAGGAGGAAGGTTACCGGGTCATCCTGGTCAACTCCAATCCCGCCACCATCATGACCGATCCGGAACTGGCTGACGCCACCTATGTCGAGCCGATCACCCCGGAA
Organism: Nitratireductor sp. CH_MIT9313-5; assembly: GCF_037029545.1. NCBI lineage: Bacteria > Pseudomonadati > Pseudomonadota > Alphaproteobacteria > Hyphomicrobiales > Phyllobacteriaceae > Nitratireductor > Nitratireductor sp. CH_MIT9313-5. The sequence goes on from NZ_JAYMER010000014.1 coordinate 872,977, forward strand.
GTGGTCGCCAAGATCATTGCCAAGGAACGCCCCGACGCGCTGCTGCCGACCATGGGCGGCCAGACGGCGCTCAATACTGCGCTGTCGCTGCGCCGCATGGGTGTGCTCGAGCGCTACAATGTCGAGATGATCGGCGCTCAGCCGGACGCCATCGACAAGGCCGAGGACCGCTCGCTCTTCCGCGAGGCCATGGCCAAGATCGGCCTGGAAACTCCGCGCTCCATGCTCGCCAACGCTTCGGACGTGAAGAATGCCGACCGCCAGAAGCATGAGGCGCGCCGCAAGGAGCTGAAGGAAAGGCTCTCCGGCAGCGAACTCGACGATGCGCTGGACGAACTCGAAAACGAGTGGAATCTCGGTGAGACGGATCGCAAGCAGCGTTACATGAACCACGCCATGGCGCTTGCCGCCCAGGCGCTGGATTTTGTCGGCCTGCCCGCCATCATCCGCCCCTCCTTCACGCTTGGCGGCACCGGCGGCGGCATTGCCTATAACCGTGAGGAATTCTTCGAGATCGTACAGTCCGGCCTCGACGCCTCCCCCACCACCGAGGTTCTGATCGAGGAATCGGTTCTGGGCTGGAAGGAATACGAGATGGAGGTCGTGCGCGACCGCGCCGACAACTGCATCATCGTCTGCTCCATCGAGAATGTGGACCCGATGGGCGTTCACACCGGCGATTCCATCACCGTCGCGCCAGCGCTCACGCTGACCGACAAGGAATACCAGATCATGCGCAACGCCTCGATTGCGGTGCTGCGCGAGATCGGCGTCGAAACCGGCGGCTCCAACGTGCAGTTCGCGGTCAATCCGGAAAATGGGCGTCTCGTCGTCATCGAGATGAACCCGCGCGTTTCCCGCTCCTCCGCCCTTGCCTCCAAGGCAACCGGCTTCCCGATCGCAAAGATTGCTGCCAAGCTTGCCGTCGGCTACACGCTGGACGAGCTTGAAAACGATATCACGGGCGGCGCGACCCCGGCCTCTTTCGAGCCGTCGATTGACTATGTCGTCACCAAGATCCCGCGCTTTGCCTTCGAGAAATTCCCCGGCTCCTCCAACACGCTCTCCACCGCCATGAAGTCGGTCGGCGAGGTCATGGCCATTGGCCGCACCTTCGCCGAGTCCTTCCAGAAGGCGCTGCGCGGTCTGGAAACCGGCCTCACCGGCCTCGACGAGATCGAGATCCCCGGCTACGAGCCCGATGGCGACCCGTCGGAGAACAAGAACGCCGTTCGTGCCGCACTCGGTACCCCAACGCCCGACCGTCTGCGCATGGTCGCCCAGGCCATCCGCATGGGCTGGTCGCTGGAAGACGTGCACGCAATGTGCCGCATCGACCCGTGGTTCCTGGAACAGATCGCAGCCATTATCGAGATGGAAAAGCGCGTGCGCGAGCATGGCCTGCCGCAGGATGCAGCCAATCTGCGCATGCTCAAGGCCATGGGCTTCTCCGACTCCCGTCTCGCCTCCCTCGCAGGCACCGAAACGGAGAAGGTGGCAGCCCTCCGCGACAAGCTCGACGTGCACCCGGTCTACAAGCGCATCGACACCTGCGCGGCCGAATTTGCCGCCCCCACCGCCTATATGTATTCAACCTACGAAACGCCCTTCGCGGGCGAACTGGCCGATGAGGCACGCGTTTCCGACCGCAAGAAGGTTGTCATTCTTGGCGGCGGCCCGAACCGTATCGGTCAGGGCATCGAGTTCGACTATTGCTGCTGTCACGCAGCCTTCGCACTGGGTGATGCGGGCTATGAATCCATCATGGTCAACTGCAATCCGGAGACCGTCTCCACCGACTACGACACCTCCGACCGCCTTTATTTCGAGCCGCTGACGCCAGAGGATGTTCTGGAGATCATGAAGGCAGAGCAGAAGGCCGGCACGCTGCACGGCGTCATCGTCCAGTTTGGCGGCCAGACGCCGCTCAAGCTTGCCGACGCGCTTGAAAAGGCCGGCATCCCGATCCTCGGCACCGCGCCCGACATGATCGACCTGGCCGAAGACCGCGACCGCTTCCAGAAGCTTCTGACCAAGCTTGGTCTCAAGCAGCCGAAAAACGGCATCGCCTACTCCGTCGAGCAGGCGCGCGTGATCGCCGCCGAACTCGGCTTCCCGCTGGTCGTGCGTCCGTCCTACGTGCTGGGTGGCCGCGCCATGCAGATCGTCCACGACGAGAGCCAGCTCCAGACCTACCTGCTGGACACGGTGCCGGGCCTCGTCACCGAGGAAATCCGTCAGAAATACCCCGCCGACAAGACCGGCCAGATCAACACGCTCCTTTCGAAGAACCCCCTGCTCTTCGACACCTATCTGACAGAAGCCATCGAGGTTGATGTCGACTGCCTGTCCGACGGCGAGAGCACCTATGTCTCGGGCATCATGGAGCATATCGAGGAGGCCGGTATTCACTCCGGCGACAGCGCCTGCTCGCTCCCCGTCCACTCGCTGGAGCCGGAACTTGTCGCCGAACTGGAACGCCAGACGGCAGCCCTTGCCAAGGCGCTCAATGTCGGCGGCCTGATGAATGTCCAGTATGCCGTGAAGGATGGCGAGGTTTACGTCCTCGAAGTGAACCCGCGCGCCTCGCGCACCGTGCCTTTCGTCGCCAAGACCATCGGCCGCCCGATCGCAAAGATCGCGGCCCGCATCATGGCCGGCGAAAAGCTCGACGACGCCTTCAGCCCCTATGGCACGAAGCAGAATGCGCGCGACCTTGGCCATATCGCGGTCAAGGAAGCCGTCTTCCCCTTCGCCCGCTTCCCCGGCGTCGACACGCTGCTTGGACCGGAAATGAAGTCCACCGGCGAGGTCATGGGCCTCGACCGCGACTATGCGCTGGCCTTTGCCAAGGCACAGCTGGGCGCTGGCGTTGACCTGCCGCGTTCCGGCACGGTCTTCGTCGCCGTGCGCGACGACGACAAGCCGCGCGTCCTGCCCGCCGTCAAGCGTCTGGCAGAACTCGGCTTCAAGGTCATGGCCACCTCTGGCACCGCCCGCTTCCTGCGCGAGAATGGTGTGGAAGCCGAGAAGATCAACAAGGTTCTGGAAGGCCGCCCCCATGTGGAAGACGCCATCCGCAACCGCCAGATCCAGCTCGTCTTCAACACCACCGACGGCCAGAAGGCGGTCTCGGACTCCAAGTCCCTGCGCCGCGCAACCCTGATGCAGAAAGTGCCCTACTACACCACCATGGCCGGCGCCGAAGCCGTGGCCGAAGCCATCGCCGCCCTCAAGGCCGGCAGCCTGGAGGTAAGGCCGCTGCAGGGCTATTTTGGGTGAAGCCCCTCCGCTACTCGCTCCACAACCAGAGGGACATAAAAGACCCTAAAGCGCCACTGGACAAGAAGGTTATTTACGCACTATAGGTTGCAGATCGCCGCGAGTAGTCGAAGCGGCTTCTGGGGTACGAAACACTATGGCAACGACTCTTCCTCTGCTCGACAAAGTGATTTTCGATACGGTCGGAACAGCAGAGGAGGAAGTCGAAAATCTTCTACAATGCGATTTGCTTTACTACTATGGCGAGCTCCGAACTGGAGCGATCCCTCACTTCCGTGATGTTGTGGAGCACCTATGCGACAGAAATGGCAAGCGAGATGCTGTCGGTATCTGTTTAACGACCCCAGGTGGCCAAGCTGAGGCCGTCGAAAAGATGGTTGAAATCGTTCGCCATCACTACAAGCAATTCTTTGCAATAGTACCAAGAGCTGCAATGTCGGCTGGTACAATATTCTGCATGGCTGCAGATAAAATCTACATGGACTACGCTTCCTCCCTAGGCCCGATTGATCCGCAAGTACCCGACAGAGAAGACCGAGTTCTGGTGCCAGCACTAGGCTACTTGGATAAAGTTGAAGAGCTCATTGCGAAGAGCCATAACAACCAAATCTCTCCCGCCGAGTTCCAGATTCTTCAGAACTTAGATTTGGCTATGCTCCGGTTCTATGAGCAGTCGAAAGAGCTATCTATCAGCCTGTTAAAGAAGTGGTTGGCAGAGTACAAATTTAAGGATTGGCTTACGCATCGTACCACCAACCCCGGCACCCGTGTGACCGATGATGAAAAGCAGAAGCGAGCAGAGGAAATCGCAACTAAACTTTCGGACAACAACCTGTGGCATTCACACGGTCGAATGATAGGGATGGAGAAGCTGCGCAAAGAATTGCGGCTCGAAATCGAAGATTATGGTCTAGTACAGGAACAGCGTGAGGCGATTCGCCGTTATAGTGACACACTCACAGGCTATTTGGAGCGGCAGGGAATTTCGATGTTTGTGTACAATCGCCACATCCACTGAGGAGGACTGACGTGGGTATCGAAGAGAAGGTGAAAGTCGCACTCGGGATGCGTGACATGAAATCGAATGAGTTTCGTAGCCAATTGGAGCGCTATGAAGAGTTCCGCGGCAAGATGGATCGAGCCGGCGTTGTGCTTCATAAACAGGAATTTAGCATCCCATTGATGGAGAGAATCGGCAACAGCGTCTTCAAGCGGGTGAAGAACGCTTGACGGATACGGCCCTTAGCGCGCGCTGAGGCCGACATGGAACCAGTCGTCGAATATGATCAGGCAGCCAACGCGGCCTATATCCGCTCTGCTACGGGCGAAGTTGCTGACAGTGCCGAGGTTTCAGAAGTTATAGTTCTTGATTACGACGAATCCGGCCACATAATCGGCATGGAAGTCTTGGACGCCCGCAAGCACCTACCACCGGAAGCTCTTACGGAAGCAGCTTAGAGCGCTGCTTCAAGGTTCGTGACTCTATGCGGCACTACATAGCCTTGATCCACAAGGACGCGGGCAGCAGCTATGGGGTCTGCTTCCCCGATCTTCCGGGCGTTATAGCAGCTGCTTCCACCCTCGATGAATGCCTGACCGAAGCCTCGACTGCATTGGCATTTGCTCTTGCAGACCTGCCAGACGCTCCACAGCCCCGCACCTTAGATACGCTGCGCATTGACCCGCAGTTTCTCGAAGACAGCAAAGACGCTGTTGTAGCCGCTGTCTCGCCCGCCCCTCACATCTTTGAAGCCGCATAAGCCGGAACCACCCCGCCCCTTACCGCTTGTTCCTTCACCATCACGAAAGGGATCAGGTCATGAGCGCCAAATTCGGCAAGGGCAGCAAGGTTGAATGGGATTGGGGCAATGGCACCGGCACGGGCAAGGTGGCCGAGAGCTTTAACTCCGACGTCACCCGCACAATCAAGGGCAAGGCAATCAAGCGCACGGCGAGTGATGACGATCCTGCCTATCTCATCGAGCAGGACGACGGCGACCGTGCGCTCAAGAGCCAGTCGGAACTGCGAAGCGCCGGGTAGCGCTCCTCAATCCCGCCGGTAAAGCCAAAGCACCAGAGGCGCCAGCAGAACCGTGAGAGCTGCCGGTGCGGCGAGCGCCAGCAGCACGTCCCCGCCTGTTGCACTTCCCCCCATGAGCCCACGCAAGGCGGTGGTCATGTGCGAGACCGGGTTGCGGTCGACAAAGGCCTGCAGCCAGCCGGGCATGGTTTCCGGCTGCACCATGATGTTGGACGCAAAGACCAGCGGGAAGATGAAGGTGAAGCCGATGGTCATCACCGTCATCGGCGTGCGGATGATGAGGCCCAGCGTGATGAAGATCCAACCGACACCAAAGCCGATGGCAAAGAGCAGCAGGAATGATGCGACCACGCCGACCAGCCCCGCTTCCGGTCGGTAGCCGAGCGCCAGTCCCACGCCGAGGATGATAAGGCCGGCAATGAAGTGGCGCAGAACATCACCAACCATCAGCCCCGCAAAGGGCGACAGCGACCAGATCGGCAGCGAGCGGAAGCGCTCGAACAGGCCCTTGGAAAGGTCGGTCGAAAGCCCCATGCCCGAATAAACTGAGTTAAAGACCACCGTCTGGACCAGAATGCCCGGCAGGAAGAATTGCAGATAGTCGTCGGGCGATCCCGCCAGCGCGCCACCAAACACGAAGGTGAAGAGCAGCGTGAACATGAGCGGCGTCATGATCAGATCGAATAGCTGCTCGGGCACGTGGCGGAATTTCAGGACCGCCCGCCACCCGAAGGTCAGTGCGTTGGAAAAGGCAGACGGGCGCGGCGGGCGCGAGGCAGTCAGCACGGATGCGGGGTCGATCACGCTCATTGAACGGCCTCCTCTGGCACTTCTTCTTCCAGAGGCTGCCCGGTCAGGGCGAAGAACACTTCGTCAAGGCTGGGGGAGCCCATGGAGAAATCTGCAAGCTCTATGCCGGCTGTCCTCAGCGCAGACAAGGCGTCGCTCGCCTGCCCGGCACTTGCGGCAATGACGGAGAGTTCAGCCCCTTCAGGGCTGCGCTGAACCGGATTGCCCAGCAGGTTCTCAAGCGTGCGCGCGGCCTCATCGAGCCGTGTCTGATCATGCAGCGTGACATGCAGGAAGCCCGAACCGATCTGCGCCTTCAACTCCCGGCTCGTGCCCTCGGCAATCTTGCGCCCGCGGTCGATGACCGCAATCCGCGAGGCAAGCTGGTCGGCTTCTTCCAGATATTGCGTTGTCAAAAGAATGGTCACGCCCGCATCGGCCAGTTGTCGGATCATCTGCCACACGCCTTGGCGCGCCTTGGGATCAAGCCCCGTGGTCGGCTCGTCGAGAAACAGGATACCCGGTGTCACGACAAGCGAGGCCGCAATATCAAGCCTCCGCCGCATGCCGCCTGAATAGGATTTCACCTGCTTGTTGCGCGCATCATGGAGCTCGAACGCATGAAGCAGATCATCCGCCCGCCGTTTGGCATCGCGTCCGCGAAAGCCCCACAGACGCGCGATCATGATGAGGTTTTCCCGCCCCGTCAGGTCCTCGTCAAGCGAGGCAAACTGTCCTGTCAGGGCAATCGCACCGCGAACCGCCTGTGGATCGCTGGCAAGATCATGACCAAGCACCCGCGCTTCACCATCATCGGCGCGCGTCAGCGTGGCGAGTACGCGGATTAGTGTTGTCTTGCCAGCGCCATTCGGCCCGAGTACGGCGAAAATGGTGCCCCGTTCGACATCCAGATCGATGCCGTCCAGCGCCTTGGTGTCCTTGTAGTGCTTCCTCAGCCCTCGCACTGAAATTGCAAGCGGCCTGTGTTCGGCAGTCATCACTGCCATCGGTGCGGCATCATTCATGACGATCCCTCAAGGGTGCGGATAAGCCAAGGACGCCGGTCCTGCGCTCAATCCGACAGTCGAAATCACTTTATCGCCGCAACCGCGCTTAATGAAGAAGAAGCAAGAACACTGCTGACAGCCTGCGTCGGCAGTATGTAGGCGCCATCATGGCCTGAGGCCGGTTTCCTTCAACAGCCCCTTGCGCTTGGCGTCATAATAGTAACCGCTGGCATACAAGCGCACTGCCCGGTCTTCATTTCCATCGGCCGTGAGATAAGCCCCGCGCAGATATTTGACCGCATATTTCAGATTGGTCTCTGCATCCAGAAGCCCCGACGCCGGCCCGCGATAGCCCATTGTCTGTGCTGTGTCGTGACGGATCTGCATAAGGCCCCAATAGATGCGGTTGCGCGCAGCGGGATTAAAATTGCTCTCACGTTTGACCACGCGGCGCACAAGGCGCTCCGGCACTTCATAATGGGCCGCATAACGTGCGATCAGCGCATCAAGCTCGGGGCTGTTGGCCCCAACTTTGGCCGGTGTTTCGCCCGCCTCGAATGCGGTCAGCGCTGCTGGCCTTGCAGTTCCGGCAGCATAGGCATCGGGCCTGCCATCGCCATCAACATCGGCAATTTGCCGGTCCTGCTCGGCAGCCAGACTGCTTTGGGTGAGACCGTCGGCCTTGCCATCAGAAGAAGGGTCAAGGCCCTGCGTGCAGCCGGCCAACAAAAGCAGCGCACCGCCGCCAATCGATCCGAGATAAAGCTTGCGCATCCTCACCCGCATATTTGGTTCATGTCGTGGAGGCCACCTCCTCGCACTCCAATGTGACCAAATTCCAGACCTGCGACATCAAATTCACGCCGCACCATTTCCCCGCCTCGCGCCGCAAGTCTCCCGCAAGGTCAACCTGAGATGGTCTTGCGCGTTAAGCGGAGCAACCGGATAATATGGTTAACACTGATTCGAACTGGCCGGATAGCATTCATCATCTCCGGTCGACAGTACCCGATACCGTTCCGCCGCGTCTCTGGCACAGCGATTTCAACGGGGTCACCCGAGCCGGGAGAACGCTCATGCGTGAGGACATTCTCAAGCGCCGCCTGACCGACAGGGCGCAGATGATCGTGGCCGTGGAAACCTTGCTCAGGCGCGGCTTGAGCGAAGAGCGTATCCCGATCGAGCTTTCGCGTGCCTTCTATGTCGACATGGACGAACTCAACGCCGTGCTCGACATGATGACGATCACCCCTGGTGCGCGCAACGGTAGCAATGCATCCGCGATGCACGTATTGTAACCAGTCTTAAACCATGGATTCCGCGGAAAGAGCGTATTTCGACGCAAATATGCCGGTTGCATAGAATTTTACTGATTTAGCCAAGCAGTACGTTAGAAATCCCGGCGATATCTCCCCGTTATCAGCGTCGGCATGCAGCGCCGAGGCTCTAGAGCGCCATGAAGGCGCCAGGACTTAACGGGGGTTATCGATGATTGTAGGATCCATGGGTCCGGCTCTGGCCGGCGCTTATAAGACCAAAGGTGGCGCCGGGCTGCTTGAGGAACTGGGCAACAAGGTTCAGAAAGAAGTTGAGAAGGCGGAGCGGAAGGCCGCGAAGAAGGCAGATGCCGCTGCGCGGAACACCGCTGTCGAAGCTGCGACATCGGCTGCGGCTGACGCTACCAAGGCAGTTGACGCTGCTAAAGAGGTCAAAACACCCAAGGTCGAGAACCCGGTAGCTATCGAAGTCTCGAAAAAAGCCGACAAGGTTTCGGGCATCAACCCTGGCAAGAAGGTCGACCAGGCGTCGGGAAGCAACTATGTGCGCCCGGAAGTTGAAGAAGCCAAGGTCGATGATGTCGCGCAGGCTCGCCAGGAAGCTCTCAAGGCGCAGGAAGAGATCAAGCTCTCCGAGATGATCTCCAGCCTCGCCAGCGTGGACACGAAGAAGGCAGTCGCGCTGCTCCAGCCTGCAGCCGAAGGCACCAAGACGTCTTATTCCGACGTTCTGAGCGCCTATGCGGAAAATGCAGACGAAGCGGCCTGATCGCGACTATCCAGCCTGAAATATGCAGGAGCGGTCGGCAATGCCGGCCGCTCTTCTGCGTCTACATGACGATGTGGTCGGCGTCCTCGCTCACACGTTCCACCCAGTCCCTCACCGAAGGGAAAAGGCTCAGATCGTATCCACCCACTTCTGCATCATGGGTATACGCATAGAGCGATATGTCGGCGACGCTCATCTCGTCACCGACCAGATATGGCCCCTGCCGCAACCGCGTTTCCATGACCTGCAGCGCGCGATTGCCGCCCTCCAGCGTTTCCTGCAATCGCTGCGGCGTCGCAAGAACGTGGCGTTCTTCATAAATCTTCAACGCGCGGCGCACCGCGATATTGGGCTCATGGCTGTATTGCTCGAAAAACAGCCACTGATGGACAAGCGCGCGCTGGTATTGGTCCTTCGGCAAGAAACGGCTGCCTTCTGCGAGATACAGAAGGATCGCGTTGGACTCAGCCAAATAGCGCCCGTCATCCAGCTCTAGCAGCGGCACCTTTCCGATGGGATTACGGGCCAGGAAATCCGCACTGCGCGTAGAACCATCACGCGAACTGACCTCTACGAGATCGCAGTCGATCCCGACTTTGGCCATCAAAAGCCGCGGCTTGTAGGAATTCCCGCTATCGGGCATGTGATAGAGCTTCATGAGCTGTCCCCCATTCATGCAGGAGGATAACCGCCAGCTCGTCACGCAAGAAATGAATATGCCTGTAGTGAGGCATCAGCAACGCTGATGGATCAGCTCGGGCTCTTCCGGTGCGAAAAGAGCGGAACCACATTTTCATCCGGAGAGGTGAGCGTCTCCGCAAGGATGGGGTCCATCTCGAAATAGGTCCCCGCCAGCTTCGGCACGCCAAGCAGATAGCCCTGAAGCAGATCAGCACCCGTATCGAGCGCGGTACGCAACTGGTCGATGGATTCAATCCCGCTGATAAGCAGCTTGCGGTTTTCCCGGCGCAACGCATCTGCGAGTGCGGAAAGTAGCCGCGCCGCTGTTTCCAGTTCACAGATGCGCCGATACCATGGCCCGTCCAGCTTCACGATTTCCGGCTGCAGAATTTCCACGCGTGCCAGATTGGCGTCACCCGAGCCGAAATCCTTCATGGCAATGCGCATACCATGCCGATGCATTTCACCGGCAACCTCGCCAAGCAGACCGCTGTCGCAATCTTCACTGATCTCGCAAATCAGAAGCCGGGGATCGAGTTCAATCTCGTAAAGCCGCTCCACCATGCTCTCGATACGACCGAGATCCCAGTCCGGCCCCAGGTGAAAGCGCGGATCGTAATGGAAGTAGAGATCAAGCCCCTCCACGCCGATATTGCGGTGATTGCGCAGGTGAAGTGCCCGGCACATGCTCTCGATGAAGAGACGGTCTTCCACCGGCACGTCATTCAAAAATTCTGCCGGAGCGATGGGTTGACCTTCGAGATAAGGCCGCACCAGTCCCTCGACCCCGCTTGGCACGAGGCCCTCCGGACGGCTTGAATAGACCGGCTGATACATCGTGCGCAGGTGATAGGGGCCGTAAAGTCCCGTCTCGATGCCCACTTCGTCGACGAGTATGGCATCACCCACATTCGCCGGTCTCGAGAAATTGTGGTCCATTCAGCCGGTCCTTTTTCCAAAGACACGGGTTGGGCGCAGCGGCCGGGCTTCCATGCGCCTGTTGGGCGCAACGGGAATGTCCGGCTCGTTTGACTGCATGGGTGTCGCGGGTGCCGCGGTTTCTGGAGCGCTTCTCTCAGGCGCAGAGTTGCCAAAGGGTTCGACGGCGCTGAACACGCCAAAGCTGGTCGGGGCAAGTTCAGGTTTTGCCAGCACGAAGCCCTGAACCATCGACACGCCTGCCTTTTCGGCAATATCCAGCTGCCAGCCTTGCTCGATACCCTCGAAGATGGTCAGCGTGCCCATATCGGTGAACTGCCGGACCATCTCGTTGAGCAATGCAATTCCGGGCGCACTGCCCATCAGGCGCGTGACCCACGCGCTGTCGAACTTGACCACATCCGGACGCAGCGCCTGGATGCGGCGCATGTCGGAATCTTCCGCTCCGTAGTCGTCAACCGCCACACGATAGCCCGCATTGCGTAGCGCTTTCACGAAGTCGAGAAGCGAGCTTTCCGTCAGCGTCTTCTGCTCCGTTATCTCGCAGACGATGCGCTCGGGCGCGAGCACGTCTCGAGCCTCACCGAGCGCTTCGCGCATGGTGGTCAGCGCCTTGTGGATGGAAAGCGCACCGTCGAAGTGACGCGGATCGAAATTCACGAAGATAAAGGCAGAGCGGTCGATACAGGCCGCGGCATTGAGAAGATGCAGGCTGCGCGCAACACTTTCCACAGCCCCTTGCTCACCCGCGGGAATGGACGAGAAAAACGCCCCCGGACTTGCAGGCTTTCCCTCCCGGAACGGGCGGATCAGACCTTCATATGCAGCAGCCCTGAGCTTGCCTTCAGAGAAGGCGAAAATGGGCTGAAACGCGCTTTTCAGCACATGCACGCCCCAATTGGCCGAATAGGAACCATCGGCCTGCCGGGCGATATGAGCCATTTCCTGCGAACGCGACACCAGTTTACGCCTTTACTCGAACAGGCCCCGAAACTGGCAGTGAAGAATTTATTGCGCGTTAATGTCTTGTCCTTTCACAAGTTTTGTTCGCACCCTTGCGATTTGGCGCTGATGCGACAATAAAGACGCGTCTATGGGAGCCATAGACCAGCCCTACACAAGGAGTTCTCGTGCCATGGCGTTTCTTGCCGATGCCCTTTCCCGTGTGAAGCCTTCCGCAACCATCGCGGTGTCGCAAAAAGCACGCGAGCTGAAAGCGCAGGGTCGTGATGTGATTGGCCTTGGTGCAGGTGAGCCGGATTTCGACACACCTGACAACATCAAGAAGGCCGCCATCGACGCGATCAATCGTGGCGAGACGAAATACACTCCCGTTTCCGGCATTCAGCCGCTGCGCGAGGCGATTGCAGCCAAGTTCAAGCGCGAGAACAATCTTGACTATGACTGGAAGCAGACCATCGTCGGCACCGGCGGCAAGCAGATCCTCTTCAACGCCTTCATGGCGACACTGAACGAAGGCGATGAGGTCGTCATCCCCACCCCTTACTGGGTGAGCTATCCGGAAATGGTCGCCATCTGCAATGGCAAGTCGGTTTTCGTTGAAACCTCTATCGAGAACGGCTTCAAGCTGACGGCAGAGGCACTCGAAAAGGCAATCACGCCCAAGACGAAGTGGGTTCTCATGAACTCGCCTTCCAACCCGTCCGGTGCTGCCTATACGAAGGACGAGCTGAAGGCGATTGCCGATGTGGTTCTCAAGCATCCCGATGTCTGGGTGCTGACCGACGACATGTATGAGCACCTCACCTATGGCGACTTCAAGTTCCACACCATTGCCGAGGTGGAGCCGAAGCTGATCGATCGCACGCTCACGATGAACGGCGTCTCCAAGGCCTATGCCATGACCGGCTGGCGCATCGGCTATGCTGGTGGTCCCATCGAGCTTATCAAGGCCATGGACATGATCCAGGGTCAGCAGACTTCAGGCGCAAGCTCCATTGCCCAGTGGGCTGCCGTAGAAGCACTGAATGGTCCGCAGGACTTCATCCAGAAGAACAAGGAGATATTCCAGGGTCGCCGAGACCTTGTCGTCTCCATGCTCAATCAGGCCACCGGCATCGAATGCCCGGTCCCCGAAGGCGCGTTCTATGTCTATCCGTCCTGCAAGGGCTGCATTGGCAAGACGGCCCCATCCGGCAAGAAGATCGAAAGCGACGAGGACTTCGTGACCGAGCTTCTCGAAGCTGAAGGCGTGGCAGTGGTACACGGATCGGCCTTCGGCCTCGGCCCGAATTTCCGCATCTCCTATGCAACTTCGGAAAAGGCTCTGGAAGAGGCTTGCAGCCGCATCCAGCGCTTCACCGCCAACCTCCGATAACGCGAGAAACGCACTGCACGTATTCTTTTTGCGTGCAGTGCAGCAAATCTTCACGCCATCTTAAATCTTGAGCCCCCAAGAAGACCCTGACGGGGGGGTAAATGGGGCTCAAGATCAGTGAAGAACCTGCTTACAGCGGTTAGCAAACACGGTAGTCCGCTTTACATCGGCACTCAGACACTGCTCGCCAGTGCCAGTGCATCCGCAGCGGCATCTGCCTTTCTCCAATACCAGCACGTACCGGCAGCCATACCCGCCGCAGCTGCAGCCATTGGCACAGCCGCCGCGGCGTGTACGCTTGCCGCCCTTCGCCACAACGTGGTCAGGCGTCTCTACGAGGCCGCACGCATCGAAGCAGAGCGTCGCGAACTCATCGAAACCGACCTCATGACCGGCGCAAAGGTTCGCCGCACCTTCCTTGAGGAGCTCGCCGAAAGCACTGGCTCCCTGCGCCGCAAGCGCCGCGCCACCGTGTTGCTGGTCGATCTGGACCACTTCAAGCAGCTCAATGACGGCTTCGGCCACCGTTTCGGCGATCAGGCACTTGCCCATCTTGTCAGCTGCATCCGCGAATGTTTTTCAGATGGCTCCGTCGGCCGCCTCGGCGGTGACGAGTTCGGCATCATTCTGCCCGGTGACGATCTGAAACGTGCACGCAAAAAAGCCGAACGACTCATCGACCTGCTCAATCGCGGCATGGATTTTGAGGGCTCGCGCGTATCACTTTCCGCTTCAGTTGGCATCGCGGCCTCGCCCGCTCATGCCACCTCACCCACCGAGCTTATGCAGCTTGCCGATCTTGCGCTCTATGAAAGCAAGGCGCGTGGCCGTGGCCGCGCAACGCTCTTCGATGAAGACATGCTGTCGGAAAAGCGCCAACGCCGCTTCGTGGAACGGGAGCTACGCGCCGCCATCTATCTGAACGAGCTGGAACTTCACTACCAGCCGATCAAGAATGGCAGCCGCGAAACCTATGCCGTCGAAGGTCTCATCCGCTGGCGCCATCCCGTGCGCGGCATGGTCTCGCCGGCCGAATTCATCCCCGTAGCCGAACGCTCGAACCTTATCGACCAGCTCGGCGAATGGGTTTTCCGCCGCGCCTGTGCCGATCTGCCGATGCTCGGCAATTGCTGTGTCAGCATCAACGTTTCCGGCGAGCAGCTGAAGCGCGACGAGGTGGTGACGATGATGTCCCGCGTTGTCGAGGAGACCGGCATTGATCCGGCCCGTTTCGTTCTCGAGATCACCGAGACCGTCGCCACATCCGCTGGCCCGGAAACCGTTGCCCGCATCACCGCCCTGCGCGAGATGGGCTTCAAGATCGCGCTGGACGATTTCGGCACCGGCCATTGCGGCTTCAACTACATCAAGACGCTGCCCATCGACTGCATCAAAATTGATCGCAGCTATATCCAGCATCTCAAGGACGACGAAATCGCCCAGGTTTTCGTCTCCGCACTGACCCAGATCGCGCGGATTCAAGGTCTGAGCATTGTCGCCGAAGGCATTGAAACCGAGACGGAATTCGAGCTTGCGAAAGCTGCCGGCTGCTCAAGCTTCCAGGGCTATCTTCTGGGACGGCCCGAGCGCCGGCTTCTGTCCATGCCTCATGAGGTGAAGATGCGTCAGGTTGCCCTGAGCGCCTGATCGCACCGCAGGCCTCTTGCCGACCCGCCTGCTCCGTGGGACCATGTGAGAACCTGGCAGCCGGACCGGCTGTCAGCGTGCGACGGCCGGTGGCCGGCCGCCGCTCATGGCGAGACATGGGAGGAGGTCGAGCATGGGCCATCGTTTGAGAGAACGCCCTTCGGGGCCAAAATGCATCGCGCTGGTGGGACCCTTCGCCAGCGGAAAATCCACTCTTTTCGATGCGCTTCTTGCGCGAAGTCTCGCCGGTGAAACGGCCCCCATCAGTAGCCAGTCCAGCCCCACCCAGTCCCCAGAAGCCATCGCTCATGAGATGAGCGTGGAGTGCCGCACGGTTTCCTCCAGCTTTCTGGGCGAACACCTAACCCTCGTCGACTGTCCAGGCGGCGTAGACTTCGCACATCTGGCAGAGCCCGCATTGCGCTGCGCCGATGCCGCCGTCGTGGTCGTGGATGCTACAGACTTCAAGCTTCCGGCATTGCAGCTCATCCTGCACCGGCTGGATACGCTTGGCCTGCCGCGCATGCTCTTCCTCAACAAGATGGACCGCAGCAATGCAGGTGTGCGCGACACCCTCAAGACACTGCAGGAAGTCAGCAGCATACCGCTCCTGCTGCGCCAGATCCCGTTGCGCAAGAACGGCATTGTGATCGGCTCCATCGATCTCGCGCTTGAGCGCGCCTATGTTTATCGCGAGCACGCGCCAAGCGAGGTGGCGCCTATTCCCGATGACGACCGCGCCCGCGAAGTTGAAGCCCGTTTCTCCATGCTCGAAACGCTTGCTGACCACGACGATCAGTTGATGGAGCAATTGCTCGAGGAGATCGAACCGCCCCGCGACGCAATCTTTGACGATCTCGCAGCCGATCTGCGTGAGGGAAGTGTGACGCCGGTGCTCATCGGAGCAGCCGAAAAGGGAAACGGAATTCTCCGCCTTTTGAAAGCGATCCGGCACGATGTTCCCGACATCGCGGCCACGCGGGAACGGCTTGGCGTGGAGGAGGATGAGGACCCCTTGTTGCAGGTCTTCCAGACCGTTCACTCCAGCCATGGCGGCAAGATCAGCTTCGCACGTTGCCTGGCGGGCAAGGTGACTGACGGGGTCGAACTCGGCGAGGCAGGCAAGGTTTCCGGCCTCTACCGGATGGAAGCCGGTGGACAGCAGAAGATCACGTCTGCCGATGCGGGCGAAAGCGTCGTTCTGGGCAAGCTCGAGAACGCAGCCACCGGTGATACGCTGACGCCGAAATCGCGCATACCTGCTGACGCCGAAGACGGATATCTTCGCCCTGCCCCCGTCCATCGTCAGGTCGTGCGCCCGGTGGACCGAAAGGACGAAGCCAAACTCTCGCTCGCACTGCAAAAGCTGGTGCAGGAAGACCCCGGCCTCACCATGGAACAGCTGCAGGAAAGCAGCGAGACGATCCTGTCGGGCCAGGGCGACATACACCTGAAGGTCGCCGCCGAACGCCTCTCCCGGCGCTTCCAGATCGATGTGGAGCTGGCCGAGCCGTCCATCCCCTATCGCGAAACGATCCGCACTTCGACCACCCAGCGCGCGCGTCACAAGAAGCAGTCGGGCGGCCATGGCCAGTTCGCCGATATCGTGGTCGATATCGCCCCACTGCCCCGCGGCGCCGGATTCATCTTCAATGACACGATCAGCGGCGGCGTTGTGCCAAAGCAGTATATTCCGTCAGTGGAAACCGGTGTGCGCGAAGCGCTGAAGGAAGGACCGCTTGGCTTTCCCGTCGTCGATGTCAGCGTGACCTTGAAAGACGGCTCCTATCACTCGGTCGATTCCTCCGACATGGCCTTTCAGGTGGCAGGGCGCGCGGCAATGAAAGAGGGTCTGCCGGCCTGCAAGCCCGTTCTTCTGGAGCCCATTCAGCGCATATGTGTTTTTACGCCCAACGAGCAGACGGCGCGCGTCACGGCGATCATCTCCCAAAGGCGCGGACAGATCTTGGGCTTCAACCCGCGTGACGGCTGGGATGGTTGGGATGAGGTCGAGGCTTTGATGCCGGAGGCGGAGATGCGTGGCCTTATCGTGGAATTGCGGTCCGCAACCGCTGGTGTGGCAAGCTACACCGCCCGTTTCGATCACCTGGCTGAACTGACGGGCAAACAGGCTGAAGCCGCACAGGCCAAGGCTGGAAAAGCCGCTTGACGAGAGGCAATATTGGCGCTCTGAATTGCGGGCAAAAAAAAGCCGGATCTCGCGGACCCGGCTAAGAGTTGTTGGAAGTGCCGTTAGGCTAAACCTCCAGAGGGGAACACTCACCGGGAGCAAATGGGAGGAGAACGCGCCCGGGAGTGGTTACGATATGGGCGTTCGCTGCCTAAATAACAACCACGGTATTTTGCATTTCAGCCATGCATTTTTGCATGAATTGCGCTTCACGCGGCGCAAAGCCCATATTTGCTGCGGCGCAGCAAATTCTACCCTGCCGCGCAGGCGCGAAACTGGACCAACCAGATGGTAGATCTGATAGAACTGCCTGTGCAAAAATGCATCAGAACGACCAGCCGCGCGCCTTCGAAATCAGGAAATCGCGGAAGACTTGAAGCTTCGCCTGATTCTTCATCGTGTCCGGATAGCAGAAATAGGTATCGAAGCTTGGCACTGCCGTCTCCGGCAGAAGCTGCACCAGATTGCTGTCCTTGGCGATCACATAGTCCGGCAGCATGGCAATACCCGCGCCGCGCTGCACCGCCAGTTTGATCGACAGGATATTGTTGATCTGCAGTGCCGCCGCTCTCTTCGATCCTTCGGGCCGCCCGGCCGTCTCCAGCCAGTTCATGTCGCTCAGATGCGCCGGAACCGCTTCGCCGAATGTCACAATCCGGTGGCGGTCGAGATCATCGATGGAGGAAGGCTTGCCATACCGGTTCACATAATCGGGCGAGGCGAAGAGATGGAAGTGCACCGTGAAGAGCTTGCGCTGGATCAGGTCCGGCTGCTGCGGCTGGCGCATGCGGATGGCGCAATCGGCCTGCCGCATGGTCAGGTCCAGTTCCTCATTGTCGAGAATGAGCTGGAGCTGGATGTCGGGGTAAAGCTCGCCGAATTCGGGAATACGCTCTGTCAGCCAGCCTGTGCCAAGGCCCACCGTGGTCGAGACCTTCAAAAGCCCTGAGGGTCGGTCTTTCGTTTCCGAAAGGCGCACCTTCACGCTTTCGAGCTTCATCAGCACTTCATGCGCGGCACGATAAAGGATGTCGCCCTGCTCGGTCAGGACCAGCCCACGCGCATGGCGATGGAACAGCGGCACACCCACTTCCTGCTCGAGCGCACTCACCTGGCGCGAGATCGCTGACTGCGACAGATGCAAGGCTTCTGCCGCATGAGTGAAGGACCCTGCAGCCGCAGCCGCATGGAACACACGCAATTTATCCCAGTCCAAGGCCTTTTCCCCTCTTATATGGCCGTGGCGCTCAGCCTTGTTTGTTTACTCCGCCGCTTCCGAAACCATCTCCATTTCGGCCAGATATTTCTCAGCTTCCAGTGCTGCCATGCAGCCAAGTCCGGCTGCCGTGACCGCCTGCCGGTAGATGTCGTCGGTTACGTCACCGGCTGCAAAAACGCCCGGCACATCGGTCTTGGTGGAGTTCGGTTCGGTCCACAGATAACCATTCGGCTTCTGCTTCAGCTTCCCGACAAACAGTTCCACCGCAGGCGCATGGCCGATGGCGACGAACACGCCGTCAGTCTTCAACTCGCTGACCGCGCCCGTCTTCACATTCTGCAGCTTCACACCCGTCACCGAACCGGGCAGCGGTGGCTTGGGCGGCTCGCCGGTGATCTCGTCAACGACAGTATCCCAAAGAACCTCGACATTCTCCTTCTGCAGAAGGCGCTCCTGCAGGATGCGTTCCGCACGGAACTCGTCACGGCGATGCACGACAGTTACCTTCGAAGCAAGATTGGCAAGATAGAGCGCTTCTTCGACTGCCGTGTTGCCACCGCCAACAACCACCACTTCCTTGCCGCGATAGAAGAAACCGTCGCAGGTCGCACAGGCCGACACACCGAAGCCCATGAAGGTCTGCTCGGACGGCAGCCCCAGCCACTTCGCCTTGGCACCGGTCGCGATGATGAGCGCATCGCAGGTATAGGTGGTGCCGGAGTCGCCCGTCAGCCGGAAAGGCCGGCGCGAAACATCCACATCCACGATCAGGTCGTGCACCAGTTCCGTGCCCACATTCTCCGCCTGCTGGCGCATCTGGTCCATGAGCCACGGCCCCTGCACCGGCTCGGCAAAGCCCGGATAGTTCTCCACCTCGGTGGTGATCATCAGCTGACCACCCTGCTCCATGCCCGCAACAAGCATTGGCTTCAGCATGGCGCGCGCCGCATAGATGGCCGCCGTATATCCGGCAGGCCCCGATCCGATGATGAGAACGGGTGCGTGTCGGCTGGTCATGATCGTAATTCCTTGTTGTGCGGCGCCAGGCCGCTGATGTTCAAACCGATCTAATTATTCCACACCCCCGGATGCAAGGCGAAGAACCGTTTTCCAACAGTTTCGACCTTTGGGGAACCGCAGTTCGCGCCTTCACCGGCATGCTATTCCACCGCTTTCCGGCGCAACAAGCTTGGCCTGAACGTTCAAATGAAGTAGTTTTATTTCACGAACACGACAGATTCGTGCGCAACAACCATCCAGGGGCCGTGGAATGCCGGTTAGAGCTGAACTTGACGCAATTGACTGGAAGATTCTGCGGGAACTGCAAAAGGATGGCCGCATCACCAATGTGGAGCTTTCGCGCCGCGTTGGCATCTCGGCACCACCCTGTCTGCGCCGTGTGAAGCGGCTTGAGGAATCAGGCATCATCAAGGGCTATCGCGCCCTGCTGAACAGCCCCGCCCTTGGCTTCGATGTCGTTGCCTTCTGCCTCATCGGTTTGCATCACCAGTCGGAGACCGAGCTCAAAGCCTTTGCCGACCGCTCACGCCACTGGCCAATCGTGCGGCGCGCATGGATGGTATCGGGCGATTCCGACTTCATGCTCCACTGCGTCGCGCCTGACCTTTCGACTTTCCAGACATTTGTGATCGAGGAACTGACCTCAGCCCCCAATGTCGACACGGTGCGCACGGCGCTGACCATTCGGCAGGTCAAGGACGAGGGTCTGGTCAATATCGAGGGTCCGTGAAGCGGCATCCTCGCCCGCTGACATCGCCTCCATATGAGCGAACACGATGTTGGCGAACTCATGCTCGCCGCCACGGTAAAATTCACCCGCCTTTGCCCGCAATGCTTCAAGGCGGTCTTCATCAAGCAGGTCACTGATCGCAGCAACCCAGCGGCCCATGTCGCGAACGGGAAGTGCGGGCATGAGATCCTGCGCAGCCTCGTTCAGGGCCGGGACGTCGGAATGCAGCACGGGAAGGCCGTTCGCCAGACACTCCGCCACGCCCAGCCCCCACCCTTCGGCACTTGAGGGGAACAGCCCGAACCGCGCATTGCGATAGGCCCAGCGCAATTGAGGATCACCCAATTCTGTCAGCAGATGAACGCGCCCGGCCAGACCAGGTGAGGCGGCGACCAAATTCTCAACCTCGCAATAGGTATTGGCCGGTCGCCCGACAAGCGCAAGATCAGGAACAAGCTCGCCGCGCTCCTCGATCAGTCGCCGCCACACCTCCACCAGAAACATATGGTTCTTGCGCTTTTCGAATGTCGAGCAGAAGAGTGCGAAAGGCCTGTCTTCGAGTTCCGGAACAGGCTCGGTTGTTCCCTCCAGGTCAAGCAGCGCCGCGCCCAGTTGGGCAACTGGTATGTCTCTCTCATATCGCGCCTTCACCTCCTCCTCGTTCCATTGCAACAGGGCGTCCCGTGTCGCGTGGGAGATGGCGATCACCCGCTCCTCGCGTTTCAGCACACGCTCGAACAGCCCACGCATGCTGCGCACCACATGTGGTGCAGCAAGTTCCGGGTCAGTTACCGGAATGACGTCATGAATGAGGAAAACCGGTGCGAGGCCACTCGCCTGCAATGCCTTGTCCAGCCCGCCCTTGCGATTGGTGTGATGACACAAGAGAACAAGCCGCTTCGCATTCGGGCTTGGCCGACCAGCGAATGGTCGCGTAAGTAGCGATCCAACGCGGCGCCCTGCCAAGGCTATCCACTGGGCAAACCGAATGCAGGTCTTGGTGAGGCTATAGGCCAGCCCGCTGCGTTTGCCGACCAAAGAAGCAGCCAACCGCCTCGCCCCTTCGTTGGAGAAGAACTTGAGCTGAAGCCCCAGAAAGCGCCACTGCGCCTGCCGGTGTTCCGAAGCCATTTCCCACTCCCCACCGACGATATAGCGCACAAAGGCACGCTCGCGGTTGGTCAGGCATGAGAACTGACCGGTGGCACGATCCCAAGCGACGAAGTCCAAACGCTTGTCATCCAGCACAGCCTTGCAGAGCGCAAACTCCACACGTTGTATCCCTGTGGGCGGCTGCGCACCCCAGTTCAGGACGCCTGTGGCGTCAACGAGCAACGGCATCAGTCCCTCTCTTCCGTCGCCCCCGCCATTCAAGCGCTATGGGACGATTCGGGACTGATTGCGGCTTCAGCTATGCGTTATGGTGTCTCAGTAGACAGCAGTGCAGCCACGCGTTGATGGAACTGCGGGGCCAGGCTTAGAAAGGTTCTCCGCGCTTCAAGCCCTCGGGCTTCAAGGGCAGCCTCGTCAGTGGACAGCACCATTTCGATGGCCGCTTCCAGCGCTGCTGGGTTCACGAAAAAATTCGTGCCAAGGTGGCGCGGCTCGCTTCGCTCCGTATCCACAAGGATGGCATTTGCCTCCGACAACCGCTCGTTCATCGGCGGAGCGTCGGTAACAACTGGCACACAAGCGCAACTCATCGCCTCGAAGATATAATGCCCCCACCCTTCCGAGCGCGAGGGACATAGATGCACGCCGCATTCATTCTGTAAGACGCGAAGTTCCTCGTCGCTCAGATAGCCCGAATGCAGCGTGACATTCTCAGGCACTTTTTCAGGAGCATTGTCAGCCTTCTGGACCAGCACCAGTTTCGGCCATTCGGGATGTTTCGCCCAAAGCGCCAGCACGTCCTCACTGCCCTTCAAGGTGCTGCCACCTGCAAGGTGAAAGAAGCGTCGCCAGTTCTTGCGCTGCTGTGGAAGATGACGGTCCGGCGAGGCGAATCCGCAGTATCTTGCGTCCACGCCAAGCTCGGCAAAAATTTCCTGCGCATGTTCGGTCTTTGCCCAGACGCAGTCGACCATCCCAAGTCGCTTGAGATGTCGCCTTGGAAACCGCTCCTGGTTCGGCACGAGGATATCGCGCCCACCCGCACCCGCCCAGGCAGGAAAAACCCGCTCCAGATGGAAGACAAAATCCGCTTCCCGGCGCCCCAACAGGCGTGCGAGAAAACCCCGATCGCGCGGGCGCCTGGCCGTGACCGTCAGCCCTGCCGCTTCCAGCGCGTTTGCCAGCAATGCCGTGTCCTGTGTCAGGCCATAGGCATTGTCGCGCGCGACTATGATGGCGGTGCGGCTCATTTCTGCCACAGCTCCTCATAGACAGCACGCAGCCCCTCCGCCTCACGCTCCAGTGCGAAATGCGCCCGCACATGCTCAAGTCCGGCCGCGCCATGCGCCTTGGCCAGCGCGGGGTCAGCCATATAGGTTTCGATTGCGCGCGAAAGTGCCTCGCCATCGCCTGCAGGCGTGACATGCCCGGTCTCGCCTTCGCGGATCAGCTCCGCATAGGCACCCGCATCGCTTGCAACAACAGCCGTTTGCGAGGCCATCGCCTCAAGCGGCGTCAGGCCGAAACCCTCATTGCGTGAAGGTGCCACGCAGAGCGTGATGCGCCGATACCAGGGCCGTGCATCGGGAACTTCACCCAGAAAGACGATGCGTTCCTCCAGCCCCGCGCGTTTTACTCGCGCCTTCAGCTCATCGGCAAAGCCGCGATTGTCGGCCGTCACCCGCCCCAGCACGACCGCGCACCATTCCGGATACCGCGGCAACAGCGCGATCATGGCATCGACAAAGAGGTCGGTTCCCTTCTGATGCCGGATGCGCCCGAAGCAGCCGATGCCGTATCGCCCGGGCAGGCCCGCTACCTGCCATTCGTCATCGTTACCGCGCGGCGGGTGAAAGCGTTCGAGATCGACCCCGTGGCGCACCACCTTGTGCGGCACTTTCAGGAATGCGCCCGAGCGGCTGCTGGTTGCCACGACCGCGTCCATCCGGCGGATCAGCCAGCGCGTGAAGGTTTTGTGCTCACGTTGGGCGGCGGAGGTGAAGACAAGGCGCATTGGCGCGCGAAACAGATGACGCAGCACCAGCCCGCCGATCATCTCCGTGTTGCGCCGTGCATGCCAGATGCGAAAGGGCTTGCCCCGGGGGCGACGAAGCAGTGCGGGAACCTGCCACCAGCGCATTTTCCGCAGTCCCGCAGGCAGCCCCGGCCCAAGCGTCGCAATGCCAAGACTGCGCGCTTGGAACGGAACAAGCTGAATGATCGTGCTGGTTACGCCGGAAAGACGCTTCTTGAAGTTGGGAGCGACCACCACGACATCGCGCATATCCACACGCTCTGCCGCGGCCCTGCCTTCTGGCGTATTGGGCATGGCCGCACCCCTGCCGATCAGCCGAAGCGGATTTCGACGATCTCGTAGCCGCGCGCGCCGCCAGGTGCATTCACCTCGACGGAATCGCCAACGGACTTGCTGATGAGCGCGCGGGCGATCGGCGAAGAAATGGAGATCTTGCCCGACTTCACGTCGGCTTCCTGATCGCCAACGATCTGGTAGGTCTTTTCTTCCTCGGTGTCCTCGTCAACGAGCACAACCGTCGCGCCGAACTTCACCGTATCACCGGACAGCTTCTTGACGTCGATGACTTCCGCGCGTGCGATGAAGTCCTCAAGCTCGCTGATGCGGCCTTCATTCAGGCTCTGCGCTTCCTTGGCTGCATGATATTCGGCATTTTCCGAAAGGTCGCCATGGGCGCGCGCCTCGGCAATTGCTTCGATGATGCGCGGACGCTCTTCCTGCTGGCGCCAGCGCAGCTCTTCCTTGAGCGCATCGAAACCGGACAAAGTCATCGGGACCTTGTTCATCCTACACCACCTTTCCATGCCGTAAGTACGGCGGCCTTCGCCCCATCGGACAAAGCACCTTCCGCCTTCAGCAAGACAAAAAGAAAACGGTCCGTAAGCCCAATCGCTTGCGGAACCGCCAGTCACGAACCGGTCGAATATAAGCAACGCAAAAGGAATTTTCACTAAATTTTTTGGGATGGCCAAAGAGCCTCGAATTCGCGGCCGCGCCGGCTTGCCGATGCAGCCATTGGTCCAGGAGTCACCTCTGGACCAAGAACCGCCATTGCTTGGCGCAGAGAACATCCTTGCCTTGTTGCTCCGCCTTCTTCATTGCAGACCCACCAAATGAATGACAGGTGAAGGACGATGACCCGCTTTCAGGCAAACATGCTGCTGCTGACATCCGGCGCCATGTGGGGCATGGGCTTTGTCGCCCAGTCGACGGCCATGGAAGCCATCGGCCCGTTCCTGTTCATCGGTCTGCGATTTGCGATTGCAACGCTTTCCATGCTGCCTTTTGCCCTGCGAGAGGGGAAGAAGGCCGAGCACAGACTGGTCTCTGCCGATTGGCGCAATTTCGGCCTGATCGGCGTGCTGCTTTTCGGCGGTATGGCTTCCCAGCAGGTTGGACTTCTGACCACCAGCGTCACCAATTCCGGCTTTCTCACCGGCCTCTATGTCGTGATGGTTCCCTTTTTCGGCGTCATCCTGTTCCGACAGTTTCCACATCCGGTGGTCTGGCCCTCCGCCCTGCTCGCATTGGCAGGCATCTGGCTCCTGTCGGGTGGCGGAGCTGTGTCGCTCGCCATTGGCGACTGGCTCACGATCCTGTGCGCGGCATTTTGGGCTGTCCAGGTCCTCCTTATTGCACGCTCGGCCAGTCATACCGGCCGTCCCGTCACTCTGGCGGTCACACAATTTGCGGTCACTGCCGTTATAGCGCTGGCCATTGCGGTCATGATCGAACCGATCCAGTGGAACGCGATCATGACCGCCGCGCCCGAGATCCTTTACGCGGGCATCTTTTCCGGAGGCATCGCCTTCACGCTGCAGGTGGTCGGCCAGCGCTATACGACCGGTCCGCAGGCCGCGATTTTCCTCTCCACCGAAGCCGTCTTCGCTGCCCTGTTCGCAGCAATCTTCCTCGCCGAACGCATTCCGGCAGCAGGGCTCGTGGGCTGCGGTCTGATATTCGCAGCGATCCTGATCGTGGAGATCATTCCGCCGCTCTTGAGAGATCGCCGCCCTGCCCCGGCCGAGTAAGCCATCACTGCAGCCAAACCTCCCGGATTGCGCTATCCTCTCCTCAGCAAAGGAGGAGAGGTTTGAAACGACGCCAAGCCGAAAGAGAATGGGAGCTGTTCATAGATCCCGACACGGTGCGCCTGTTCGCATCAAAGGCCCGCATGCTCAGCGCAGCGCTCAATGACGACTATGAAGACGGGCGCGAACATGAAATCGAACTCACCGATGATGGCAAGGATTCCCACCACCACGACGGGCTCGCCGAGGAAGAGGAAGATGACCTCACCGAGGAGGAGTTCCGGGAGCTGGTCGCTGACCTCAATCTGGACGAGGCTACGGATCTTCTTGCGCTTGCCCTGATCGGCCGCGGCGACTTCGATGTACGCGAAATCGACGAGGCGCGGGCTGCGGCGGCAAGTCGCGTCAACGAGCGCTTAGCGGGTTATCTCCTCTCGATGCCGCTGCTCGGCAACTGGCTAGACGAGGCGCTCGAACAGATAGGAGCATAAAAAGGCTCATTTCCGAGTGCAGCATTGAGGTTCAGCCCCTTGAACCGAGATATTTGAGAATGCTGCGCAACATATTTTTAGCCCTTTGCATTGCTGCACCTGCCGCTGCGCAGGCTGCAAGCACGACCCTTACCTTGCCCGCCGAAGCCCCTCTTCCGACGCCCCGCCCCCACGCTCGTCTCGTCCATGCGGGGACAACCCTTCCCGCCGATGAAGCGGCGTGCCGACGCGATCTCAAGCGCCTGCAGGTCGCTTTCGCGCCTGCGTCACCCGTGAAGGCACCCGGCGCCTGTTCGCTCCCCCATCCCCTGAAAGTCACTGCCCTGTCGCCCCATATTGCGGTCGCACCTGCAGCGATCATCAACTGCCAGACCGCACGCGCAGCCGCCATCTTGTTGCAGACCACGGGCCAGAAGGCAGCGCTTGAGCATCTTGGTGCCCCGATTTCCCGCATCCGCAATGCGTCCGGCTATGTCTGCCGCACCCGCAACGGTCAGAAGCGCCTGTCCGAGCATGCCTATGGCAATGCGCTGGACATTTCCCGCTTCACCCTCTCCGATGGTCGCAGGATCGCGGTAAAAAGCTATGGCAAGAGCCCCGAGCGCAAATTCCTGAAGACAATCCAGGCAAAGGCTTGCGGCATCTTCAAGACGGTCCTTGGCCCCGGCAGCGACGCCGACCATGCCGATCACTTCCATCTCGACATGCGACAGCGTTCCAACGGCTCCACCTGGTGCAAGTGAGTGCCACATCTTCGCCTGAAAGGTAAAATTGCGCGAAGAGCATTCATTTACTCTTCGTCATTATAACAATCCCCATCGGGCGGACCGGGACATCCGCCAAATGGGCCGTGCGTCGCGCACGGCAGTTCAGTCGGGGATTGGTATAGTGTTCGGTTATTTGCGTAAGCGGCGGGTCTCGCGCCAGATATTCATTCGCTTCGGTTGCGTCGTCGGCTTCTTCGCCCTTCCCGCCCTGACCGCTTGCTCGGTCGACGCGGTCATGCGTCCGGATATCGACATCGGCACCACGAAAACCGCAGCCGTATCTTCCGGCGGGGGTTTGCGCAATCTCGTCCCCTCCAACCCGATGATGATGGCCTATCCGCGCTTCAACCTGCCGCGCTCGGACAATTCCGCCATGCCTGCAGAAGAAGTCTCCTGCCGCCGCCAATTGAAACGTCTCGGCGTCAAATATCGCGATCTCGCCCCCATCAATGACGGTGGCTCCTGCGGCATTGCCTATCCGGTGGAAGTGTCAAGTCTCTCCGGCGGCATCGAGATGAGCCCTTCAGCCACGCTCAACTGCCAGATGGCCCTGACCTTCGCCCGCTGGACCAAGAATGAACTCGCGCCAGCCGCACGCACCCGCTATCTCTCCGGCATCTCGAAAATCAAGCAGGGCTCCAGCTATTCCTGCCGTCGCATCGCAGGCACGAATGTCGCCTCCGAACATTCCAAGG
Source organism: Nitratireductor sp. CH_MIT9313-5 (assembly GCF_037029545.1). Taxonomy (NCBI): domain Bacteria; kingdom Pseudomonadati; phylum Pseudomonadota; class Alphaproteobacteria; order Hyphomicrobiales; family Phyllobacteriaceae; genus Nitratireductor; species Nitratireductor sp. CH_MIT9313-5. The sequence goes on from NZ_JAYMER010000014.1 coordinate 900,038, forward strand.
GCAATGCTCTGGACGTGATGGCAATCGAGCTCAACAACGGCAAATATCTCGATGTCGCAAAGCCCGGCTTCTTTGCCTTTCGCGAAAGAAGCCTCCTCAACAAGGTCCGCTCGGAAGGCTGCGATTATTTCAGCACGGTGCTCGGCCCCGGCTACAATGCCGACCATGCCGATCACTTCCATTTCGACCTGAAGAACCGCCGCAACGGTTATGTCGCCTGTAAATAGCAGCGCGTAATTGCACCCGCTCCCTCGCCTTCCCCTTGAGCGGGTGCTAGATAATCACTCATGGTCTTCGTCGAACTCGCAATTCTCTTCATCCTGATCCTTTTCAATGGCTTCCTTGCCATGTCGGAACTGGCGGTCGTCTCCGCCCGTCCCGCGCGCCTGAAGGCACGTCGCGACAAGGGTGCCGCCCGCGCGCTGAAGCTGTCATCCGATCCCGGCCGCTTCCTTTCCACCGTTCAGATCGGCATCACCCTGGTCGGCGTTTCGTCAGGCGCGGTTTCGGGCGCAACACTTGGTGTGCGCCTGTCCAACTGGCTGGCCTCCGTCGGACTCGAGCCATCGCTTGCAAATCCGCTAGGTGTCGGCCTCACCGTTGCCCTCATCACATATTTTTCGCTCATCATCGGCGAGCTGGTGCCAAAGCAGCTCGCGCTCAAGAATGCCGAAGGCATCGCGATCAAGGTCGCGCCGATTATGGGCTTCATCGCCAGGATAGCCATGCCTCTGGTCTGGCTTCTTGATATTTCGGGCCGCGCCGTCATGATGCTGCTTGGCCAGGACAGCGAACAGAGCCAGCGTGTCACGGACGAGGAAATCCGCACGCTGATCGCCGAGGCCGAACACTCCGGCACGATCGCCACCGACGAGCGCCGCATGATCTCCGGTGTCATGCGCTTCGCCGACCGCAACGCCCGCGCAATCATGACCCCTCGCAACGAAGTCGAGTGGCTGAACATAGACGACAGTGATGAAGTCCAGGCGCAGGTCCTTCGCGAGGCCACTCACTCGTTCCTGCCCGCGGCAAGCACCTCCCTGGACAATGCGACGGGTGTTCTGCGCGTGCGCGAAGTGTTGGCGGCGCAACTGTCTGATCCGCAGGTCACTGTGGTGGACTACATCAAACGCGCACCCGTGGTGCACGACAATACCGGCGCGCTGGATGTGCTGGCACTCCTGCGCGATGCGGATGTACCCATGGCGCTGGTACACGACGAATACGGTACCTTCGAAGGCGTGATCACGCCTGCGGACATACTTGAAGCCATCGCGGGCGTGTTCCGCGCGGACATAGACGATGGCGACCGCGAGGTCGTCACGCGCGAAGATGGCTCCCTGCTGCTCCCGGGCACACTTCCCGCAGACGAGGCAGCAGATCATCTGCGCATCACGCTGCCGACCGAACGCAATTACTCCACCCTTGCGGGCTACCTGCTGACCCATTTCCAGCAATTGCCACGCACGGGCCAGAAGGTTGAAGCAGAAGGCTGGCGCTTCGAGATCGTGGACATGGACGGCAGACGCATCGACCAGGTCCTGGCAACCCGCCTGCCCTCACAGGACGGCAATGAGAGCATGGAAGCCGACAGCGACTGAACGCGCTGCCTGGCCTTAGTCTTCCGGCGGAACGGGCATGGGTTTGCCCGTCTCGTCCAGCGCAACCATGATGAAATCGGCCTGCGTGACCTTTACGCGCCCCTGATGCAGATAGCGCTGCGCCCATGCCTCGACCCGCAGATTGATTGATGTCCTGCCGATCGAGTTGATCTTGGTGTAGATGCACAGCGTGTCGCCGATCTTCACCGGACGCTCGAATGACATCTCCTTGACGGCAGCCGTCACGACACGACCCCGGGCCCGCTCGGCAGCACGTATGCCGCTTGCCAGATCCATCTGCGCCATCACCCAGCCGCCGAAAATGTCGCCTGCCGCATTGGCATCACCCGGCATGGCAAGTGTGCGCAGCGTCAGCTCGCCATCTGGCTGTTCATTGCTGCTCGTTGCTTCATCCGCCATCACGACCACCCCGAATTGCTGTGACCTCCACTTGCTGTAGCCCTCCGGCGAGGAAGCGTCAACTGATCGCTGAACTTCGTTCACGCTTTCTAACAAGGTGCGGGTATTCTGGAACACAGCCGCCACTCTCCTGTTGGGAGGGCGAAGACGGGATTTTCCCGCTTCAAGAAATTCCAAGGGAGTGAGACATGAACAATCTTCTCAGGAAGACGGCACTTGCCGCCGCCGTGTCCGGCCTGGCCTTCGCTGCCCATGCTCAGGACACCACCAACCCGACCGCCAGCGCAGCACCCGACGCGCCAGCTTACTGCGATACGCCCTGGCACAGCATTGACGGAAATGATGACGGCTTCGTTTCAAAAAGCGAAGCGACCGGCATGATGGAAACCCGCTTCGGCGAACTTGATGCGGATGGTAATGGCGAAATTACCAAGACGGAATATGTGGACTGCATGACCCGCACTGGCGGTCAGACCGCCGCCGAGGCTGACCGAAACGAGCAGAATTTCGCCGAAGCCGATGCAAATGCCGATGGCCAACTCGACCGTGAGGAATTCCGTCAGGCCGCCAAGGAAGCCTGGGACCGTAACAGCGGCAACATCTCCACGCAGATGAAAGACGATGACAGCACGACAACAGCTGCATCCGAGACCGGGAATGATGACGCCATGAGTGGCGATCAGGAACAGGCTGACGCAAGCACCACGGGCGCGGAAAATGACGCATTGCTGGTTCTGCGTCGCTATGTATGGCTAACGCCGGACGAAGACGAAACCACGCTCTCCGGCATGAGCGAGGATGAGGCAGCGGCGCGCTCTGCCGTAACCTTCAACGCCCTCGACAAGAACAATGACGACATTGTCGACACTGCGGAATGGTCCGAGCGTACGCCGCAATCCGGCATGAACGAGGATTGGGCTTCAGCGGACTTCGACAAGCTTGATGGCGATGCCAGCGGAGCTATCACGCGCGATGAATACAATCAGGCGCAAAGCCGGATGCTGGACGAAACGACGACTGCGTCCACCACTGCCGGATCGTCCGGTGGAAGCAATGACGACGCTTCCGCATCGACTGCCGAGGCTTCGAGCAATGGTGAAGCCTACAATGATGACAGCGGCATTCCCGTCTACATCTATCGCTTCCACACCTTCTAAGTGAGGCGATACCCTTTGCATCTCCTCATGCGGGGGGATGTGCAGCAGCAAGTCCGGATGCGGAAGACCCTCATCCGGACTTGTTATTTGCGATAATTTTCAACAGCTTCAACGAAACAGCGGAATCATCTCGAAAAGAACCTGAATCACTTTCTGACCCGCTTGATTCATCCTCTCAAGTGAAGCCGTGAGCCAGCATCTCTGTGACGGACTTTTCCAGCAAGTGCCACCCACCCGGCACCCAGCCGAGGGAATGAAGCTTCCCGGTTTCCATCGCGTTAACGGCTGAAGCATCACCGCGCTCCGGCAGGACAAGTCCTTCCCGTCCGGCTTTCTCCTTCACGATGGCAAGCAGATCCCGCCGGTCCAGCAGCAGATCGGAAACGTTGAATGCATGCCCGGATATCGCCGCGCCTGGCGCCTCCAGCATCAGGCGAACGGCAGCAGCGACATCTTTCCCATGGACTTCCGTTGCCACGCGCGGCTCGATCGCCTCGCCATTCAGGAACTGCGAGAAAAGCGCGCTCCATTTGTGCTCCCCGCCCGCACACGCACTGCCATAGACCCCGGTGACGCGAAGACTTGAGGTGATGAAATCCTCGGTACTCATCGCCTTCAGCCCGGCCTCCACGTCGCGTTTCACCACGCCATAGAGCGTCTCCGGCTCCAAAGGTTCGTCCTCGCCGAGGGTCTTGCCACCTGCCTTCGTTCCATAGACGGCTCGCGTCGATAGGAAAACCGTCCGCTTCGCGTCGCGCCGCCTTGCCTCTTCAAACAGAGCCAGTGAACCCTCGCGATTGCGCCGCTCAAAGCCTTGCGGATCCTTCCCCTCCCCGCCGCGATAACGTCCGGGCAGATGGTCGAATGCACAGTGCACGAGGTAATCGCAGTGGGGTACTCCTTGCTCGCGCACAGCCTCCGGCTCCAGCGAGAGCGGTGCATAGCCGACGGCGCGTGAAAACAGATCGGGCGCGGGCGCGTTCCGCCCCATCACGGTGACCCTGTGACCGGCCTCAAGCAGCGCCTCCACAATGAAGCGCCCAACATAGCCCGTACCGCCTGTAACAACGCTGTGTGGCTGTGTCACCGTCGGGCCTGCGGATTGGCCAGCTGGTCGATTTTTGGCAGGTTCTCGCCGGTGTAATAGGATTGCCAGAGATCAATCAGCGGCTTCAGCTGATCAGCCTTCGGGTGGTCTTTCTGCCAGGGCTTTTCATACTGGTAATGCACCACATGCACCGATTGCCAGTCCCACAGTTCCGGCATGTTGAACCAGACATATTGCAGCATGTTGAAGAAGACTGGCAGCCCATGCCACTGCGGGAAGAAGGCCTGCAGGAAGGTCTGATCGGTACGCCGCCAGAAGGCTTCCGGCGCATCCAGCATCGCCATCATCCGCGAGAATGTCTCCTCGCTCGGACGCGCGACGAAGACGCCGGAATTCATGCGATGAAAGTCGCCGAGCCCTTCATAGACATTGGGTGCCGCGGAAAATTCGGGATAACCGAACAGCCGGTCGATATTGCGCACCACCACCGCATCAGCATCAATGAACACGACACGTTCATACTCAACCAACTGCCAGAGACGCAGCTTGGCGAAATTGTCGAGCGGCGTATGGAAGGCCGGCTTGTTGCCCTTGGTGAAGGGCGCATTGGCATGAAGCCGTTCGCGCTGGTGACGGGCATTGAACTCCGGCGACGTGTCGAGAAGCTCGGCCTTGACCAGTCGCGCCCCGAGCTCTGCCAACGGCGCCAGTTCCTGGCTGCCAACACCACCCGTATGCAGGACCAGAATGTCGGCGTCCGTTCCGCTCAGTTTCAGCGACCGCACAAGTGCGGTCGCCCCCATCGCATAGTCACCATTGGTCACCAGCGTCGCATAGGCGTAAGCGCCGTTTGCCATCACGTTCCTCTATCGCAGGAAGGGCAACAGCCCCACGGAGATCTGCGGTACGTATGTGATGAGAACAAGACAGGCAAGGCAGACCAGGACGAACGGGATCAGCTTCGGCACCACCCTTTGCAGCGGCAGGTTCGCCACCTGACAGGCCGCAAACAGGTTCACCCCAAGCGGCGGCGTGATCATGCCCAGCGCCAGATTGACCACCATGATCAGGCCGAAATGGATCAGATCGATGCCGAAGAGTGCGGCCACGGGCGCCAGGATCGGTGCCAGTACGATAATGGCTGCGGAGGTCTCGATAAACATGCCCACAAAGAACAGGAACAGGTTCACCGCCACGAGGAAGGCCACCTTGCTCTCCGTCGTTCCCGCGATCCATTCGCCCACAGCCGCCGGCACGCCAGCGCGCGTGATGAGGAACGAGAAGAGCCCGGCGGCAGCGATGATGAACATGATGACCGTGGATGAGATGACCGACTTGCGCAGCACATTCATCAGGTCGTTCCAGCCAATGCTGCGATAGACGAAGACACCCAAAAACAGCGCGTAGAACACCGCCACGACCGAAGCTTCGGTCGGCGTGAACACGCCCTGATAGATGCCGCCCACGATGATGACCGGCATCAGAAGCGCAAGCAGCGCCTGGCGAACCGCCGTCACGAAGTCGAGACGATCCACATGGTCGTTCTTCCCCCAGCCTTTCACGCGGCAATAGATATAGACGAAGAGCATCAAGGCGCTTGCAATCAGAACACCGGGCCCAATACCTGCCACAAAGAGCGAACCGATCGAGACTTCGGCACTCACGCCATAAAGGATCAGCGGGATGGATGGCGGAATGATCACGCCCAGCTCTGCGGATGTCGCCTGCAGCGCTGCGGCGAAGCTGGTCGGATAGCCGTGACGCGTCATGGCCGGAATGAGGATTGCGCCAATGGCAAAGGTCGTTGCAACAGAGGAACCGGAGACCGAGGCGAAGATCATGCAGGTCAAGACGCAGGAGCATGCCAGACCGCCCTGCACCCCACCGACAATCGTCTTGGCAAATTCGACCAGCCGCGCGGAAATACCGCCTGCTTCCATCAGATTGCCGGCGAGAATGAAGAACGGTACCGCCATCAACGGAAAGGAATCGATGGAGGTCATCAGCTTCTGCGCGGCCACCAGGAGCGGCAGCGGCGTGAAGAAGGCGATACCGCCGATGGACGCCGCAGCAACGGCGATTGCGATCGGCACACCGAGCGCAAACAACACGATCATGGAAAGCATCATGAAGGAGGACATGGCTTAAACCTCCACCTCGAGCCCGGCCTGTGGCGCTGGCTCTTCCCCGAACAGTTCTTCTGCAAGCCGTGCCAGCACCGCGAAAACGCAAAGCGCGCCACTGACCGGGATCGCCGCATAGACAAGCGCGATGGAAATCCGCGCACCGGTGAACGGGTCGGTCAGCCCTGCCAGGCTTTGCGAACTCGTGCGCATGGTCATGAGCCAGCCATAATGGATCATCACGAAAAGCACGCAAAGCGTCAGCACCGCGATCACTACGGCCAGCACCTTGCGAATTGCCTTGGGAACAGAAATTATGAGTATGTCGATCGAAATGAGCGCGCCCTGCCTGAGAGCGGCTACCAACCCCATATAGACCATCCAGATCATCAGTGAGCGAGCCGTCACTTCCGACCAGGTGGAAGGGCTTTCGATCACGAAGCGGGTGATGACCTGGTAGAAGGTCACGCAGGCCATGACTGCCATGAGCAACATGGCAAGCCCCAGCGCGAGCTTTACGATTATCCGGTCAATCAGGCGCAGGGCTGCAAGCATGCTTTCCTCACACAATTCGACCGGGCAGAAAGTCTGCCCGGTCCGGTTTCAGCGAAGCATTATCGCTCAATATTCGTGGTTGCGGATGGCATCGAGACGATCGGCACCGAACTGCTCGGCATATTTCGCCATCAGCGGCTCAAGCTCGGCCTCGAATGCGGCGCGGTCGACTTCCTCGGTCACCGTCATGCCCTGCTCCTTCAGCACGGCCACGCCGTTTTCAGCATCGTCGCGCACCTTCTTGCGCATGGCAGCAGCAGCCGTCTTCGCAGCCTGACGAAACGCGTCCTTCTCTTCATCCGAAAGGCCGTCCCAAACAACTGGCGAAAGAATGATGAGGGCTGGCGAATAAACGTGGTTGGTCAGCGACAGGTGCTCCTGCACTTCCGAGAACTTCGCCGACAGGATCACGCCGATCGGGTTTTCCTGACCGTCAACCGTACCCTGCTGAAGCGCGGTGAAAAGCTCCGGGAAAGCCATCGGGGTCGGCAGGATGCCGAATTCCTTGAAGGCTTCCATGTGAACCTGGTTCTCCATGGTGCGGATCTTCAGGCCTTCCGCATCGGCGGGCGTTTTGACCGCGCGCTTGGAATTGGTCAGGTTGCGGAAGCCGTTTTCGCCCCATGCCAGCGCGATCAGGCCATGCTCGGGGAACTTGTCGAGGATTTCCTGGCCGATCGGACCATCGAGAACGGCATGGGCATGCTCGTAGCTCTTGAAAAGGAACGGGATATCCGTGATCAGCGTGTCCGGCACGAAATTGCCGACAGGGCCGGTCGAGGTGATGACAACATCGACGGTGCCGATCTGCGCGCCTTCGACCATTTCACGCTCGCCGCCAAGGGCGTTGGCCGGATATTGCTTGATGGTGAACTTGCCGTCGGTGAGCTTTTCCAGCTCCTCACCAAAGGCCGTCGCGCCCACACCATAGTGCGAATCCTGCGACAGCGAATAGCCGACTTTCAGCTCCGCCGCCTGCGCGACGCTCGTGAGAAGTGCGGCAGCACCGGCGAATGCCAGCGCTCTGGACATGAATGACATGGTATTCCTCCCAAATGAAACGCGTTGCGACCATGTCGCAGCGCGTTTCTTTTTGAAAGTTGCGTCGAACCCTGTCAACCAGACCAGTTTATGTCCGTTTATTAGGACACACTTTTCAAACGTTTTCCCTCTGGATCGCGTTCGATGGTGGGAGCGATGTCCTTGGTCCAGGCCGAGACGGAAGGAATGCGCGAGCGGTCGACACGGTAGGCATATTTCTTCGCCACCTCGACAACCTCCGACAGAAGCCCCTCTTCCAGCGTGGTGGGGTTGAGACCGAGCTTCAGGAACTGCTCGTTGCGAACGACAAGATCGTTCTCCGGTGCTTCCTTGCGCGGATTGGGCAGATAGGCGACCTTCGCACCCGTCATCTTCGCGATAAGCTCGGCCAGATCGCGCACACGGTGGGTCTCGGTCATCTGGTTGAAGATCTTGACCTTGTCGCCCCGCGCCGGCGCATTCTTCAGCGCGATTTCCACGCAGCGCACCGAGTCCTGAATATGAATGAAGGCGCGCGTCTGCCCGCCCGTGCCATGCACGGTCAGCGGGTAGCCGATGGCTGCCTGGATAAGAAAACGGTTCAGGACCGTGCCATAATCGCCATCATAGTCGAAACGGTTGATGAGCTGCTCGTTGATGCGGGTTTCGGCCGTATGCGTGCCCCAGACAATGCCCTGATGCAGATCGGTAATCCGCACGCCGTCATTCTTGGCATAGAACTGGAACAGCAACTGATCGAGACATTTGGTCATGTGGTAGATCGAGCCCGGATTGGCCGGGTAAAGGATCTCCTGCGAAGCCTTCTCGCCTGCCAGCGTTTCCACATCGACCGGCAGATAGCCTTCCGGAATGGCCGCGCCTACATTGGAGTAGCCATAGACGCCCATCGTGCCCAGATGCACCAGATGCGCGTCGAGCTCGATCTCGACCATCGCATTCAGCAGATTGTGCGTGGCGTTGACGTTGTTGTTGACCGTGTAGTTCTTGTGCCGGTCGGATTTCATAGAATAAGGCGCGGCGCGCTGCTCGGCGAAATGCACGATGGCGTCGGGCCGATGGTCGGCAAGCCAGTTCTTCAGTACATCATAGTCGCGCGCAAGATCGATCAGGTGGAAATGGATGCGCCGTCCGGTCTCCTTGTGCCAGATGCGCGTGCGCTCCTGGATGGAGTCCATCGGCGTCAGTGATTGCACGCCAAGCTCGGTATCGATCCAGCGACGCGAGAGATTGTCGAGAATGTGAATCTCGTGACCCTGCGCGGACAAATGCAGCGCGGTGGGCCAGCCCACAAAACCGTCGCCACCCAGAACAGCAATTTTCATGACAAGCGAATCCCTTCCAACAATGATTGGCGCTGCTTAACGCGCAATTGTGACATGTATAGTAAGCCCGCGCAGCCGGCGAAAGGACTTCATCGGCAGGCGGCAGGCGAGGCCACAGCCACCACGATAAATCAGGGGTTCATTTATTGGCCATATTCCGGCATCATGATCGCTTGTGCAGGCGACCAAGAGCCATGAGGGGGTTGGCTTCATGGTACGGGCAAGCCCATCGGCTGTCCGCTGAGGAAGGAGACCGGACAATGAGTAAGTCCGGAAATATGGTAAGCGGCATTTTTGACACCACGGACATGGACGAGCTGAGCCGTGTTGTTGATGCGGTATGTTCCGAGTTGGGAATAGAGGCCACTGACGCAAAGCGGCGCGAACGCGTTGCGCGACGAATGCTGGCAAGCTGGGAAGCCGGACGGCGCACGCCGCTGGTTCTCGTACAGGCGGGCCTTGACGGCGCGCTCTGCCAGAAGACGGCCTGACCAGACGCGGATACCGCAAAGCCTCCGAGATAAAACAACTGCAGCTTTGCCTGCCAGGTTCTATTGCGCGCCGCGATGAGGCATCTGCGCACGCGCCCTCATACCGTCCCACTTGATCCGCGGCGTCGTGCAAGCCTCGCTTTTGCTGCAAAAGGCATGAGTAACGAAGCGACCCATTTGCCAGCCCGTGGCGAGCGACCACAGCGAATAGCCCACCATGAAGGATAGCGCGAAGGCTGCTGGAACGCTTAAGCGGTGCATGCTGGCTTTTCCGTCTCCCCGTTTCCCTTTCCTCCCGAACGTTTTCACCGCCATGAAGTTCACGAAATTTTACAGCTGGCAGGCATATGGTTAATCCGGCCACGATATCTGATCGAGCACGGCACGCTCCTCCTCGGTGTCCAGGGTCATCTTGAAGAGATCGCGCGGATGTTTGAAATCATCGGGATGCGTCTCGCGCAGGATTTCGTAGACCGCCTCGCGCCGCGTCCATGCCAGAAGCACCCCCTGAAAGGCCGCGCGCAACTTTGCGAGCGAAAGCTCGGAAAACCGGTCGATGCAGGAGAGCATGTCGACATCCGGTGAGCCGCGACACTCACCGCGCCGCCGGCACATTTGCGCCTCGCAGCCGCGGCACAGCCCCTGCTCGTTGGCCACCAGCCGGAACATGGCCTTCATCTCCGGCCGCGGCAGGCGAACGCCCTTGCGCGGATGCGGCGGCAACTGTTCGTCCGGATCAAGCCCGGCCTGCGCCTTGCGCACGCTGGCCAGAATGTCGAGCAGTTCCTGCCGCGCCTCCGCGGGCAGCTCGTCCAGCTTGTCCTGCAATGTCACTTTGGTTGTTGCCATGAACCTCATCCTTGCCTTATGCGCGCGCCTCACCGTCCCCGCAGACGGTTGCCTGCAGGCTGGAGCCAATGGTTTCGGGAAACGGGGCGCGTTTTCCGTGCCTCTCTGTTGGTAATTGGTGACGCGAAAAACGCGCCCCGCCGGCCGCTGTCCCGCAGGTGGTCGGTCACTCCGGCCCCGCTTGTTGACCCCGGCTGCACCTTCTTCAGGTGGTCTTTGCCGGGCAAGCGTTGCCCTCGCGGCTTCTCCGCAGCTTTCGCATCGTCTGTCACCCGATGCTACCGGCCGCCGACCTGTCGCAGGCCCTCACATGCTCCGGGTACCGAACCCGAAGGGGAGGCTGCCGCCGCCCTCCCCGACTGCCCGGTGCGCATCCGGGTTCCCGTGAGGGCGATGGGGGGAGTGTAGTGCGGGTGGAGATGGCGGGGATGGAATGAGTGAATAGTGAGTAGTGAATAGCGAATAGGGAGGGCCTTCATCAACGCCGTCATTTCATGGTTTGGCCATGAGATTCAGGGATTTGGCGGGGATAGCGGGTGGTGAAGGCGGAGATGGAGTGCGTGCTGGGGTGGTCGGGTTTTATCCTCGCCGCTCCGGCATGGATCCTCGGGTCGGGCCCGAGGATGACGAGGTGGAAGGGTGACTTACAAGCAG
>NZ_JAYMER010000014.1:911308-912043 GCF_037029545.1 Nitratireductor sp. CH_MIT9313-5
GGGGACCTATTGAGAGGCTGGGCCGGTATCCGCAGAAGGGGCAGGTGGTTGTGGTAGGCGCTTAGGCGAAGACCGGGCCGCGCTCTGCGATCATCTGCCAATGGGTCCCGGATAGCCTGACGGCTTCCGGGATGACGTCGGGTGAGTGCGCTACTCGTCATCCCGGCCGAGCGGAGCGAGCCGGGACCCATTGAGAGGCACGGCCGGTGTCCGCAGAAGGGACTAGCGGAGCGCGTAGGCGCTCAGGTGAGGACCGGGCCGTGCTCTTCGATCTCCTGTCAATAGGTCCCGGATAGCCTTCAGCTTCCGGGATGACGGGTGGTGAGTATGCCATTGGCGTCATCCCGGCCGAGCGGAGCGAGAGCCGGGACCTATTGAGAGGCTGGGCCGGTATCCGCAGAAGGGGCAGCTGGTTGTGGTAGGCGTTTAGGCGAAGACCGGGCCGTGCTCTGCGATCTCCTGTCAATGGGTCCCGGATAGCCTAGCGGCTTCCGGGATGACGTCGGGTGAGTGCGCTACTCGTCATCCCGGCCGAGCGGAGCGAGAGCCGGGACCTATTGAGAGGCTGGGCCGGTATCCGCAGAAGGGGCAGCTGGTTGTGGTAGGCGTTTAGGCGAAGACCGGGCCGTGCTCTGCGATCTCCTGTCAATGGGTCCCGGATAGCCTTCAGCTTCCGGGATGACGGGTGGTGAGTATGCCATTGGCGTCATCCCGGCCGAGCGGAGCGAGAGCCGG
>NZ_JAYMER010000014.1:912053-1002812 GCF_037029545.1 Nitratireductor sp. CH_MIT9313-5
AGGTCCCGGATAGCCTTCAGCTTCCGGGATGACGGGTGGTGAGTATGCCATTGGCGTCATCCCGGCCGAGCGGAGCGAGAGCCGGGACCTATTGAGAGGCTGGGCCGGTATCCGCAGAAGGGGCAGCTGGTTGTGGTAGGCGTTTAGGCGAAGACCGGGCCGTGCTCTGCGATCTCCTGTCAATGGGTCCCGGATAGCCTTCGGCTTCCGGGATGACGGGTGGTGGATATGCCATTGGCGTCATCCCGGCCGAGCGGAGCGAGAGCCGGGACCTATTGAGAGGCTGGGCCGGTATCCGCAGAAGGGGCAGCTGGTTGTGGTAGGCGTTTAGGCGAGGACCGGGCCGCGCTCTATGTCGCTCTGCCAATGGGTCCCGGATAGCCTGCGGCTTCCGGGATGACGTGGAGTAACGCCCCCCCTACCGCCCCGGCCTGCCCGTCTTGCCCGGGCGCCGCTTTTTCCGCCGTTCTTCGCCGGCATCCTCGTATGAGCCCGCACCGATCTTGCCGCGGCGGGGCTGCAAACCGTCTTCACCTGAGCCAACCGACCCATACATGGGCATGGGGCGGTCGGGGGGCATGGCGTCGGCTTGGGGCTTCTTGGGCAGAGGCTTGCCGACCGGTTTTTCGGTGCGCCCGACCGTCATTTCGTCGAGATCGTTCTTGCGGAAGAGAGATTTGGACTCCGAAGCGCCCTCGCCCACCGTGCGGTGAAGCTGGCGGCCCTTGTTGTGCTGGCCTTTCCGGCGTCCCGAGGCGGGGCTTTCGGCTTCGACCTCGCGGGCCAGCGGGTCGTCGGAAATGGCGAGTTCCATCTCGCGCAGGCGCTTGACCTCGTCGCGCAGGCGCGCTGCCTCCTCGAAGTCGAGATCGGCGGCGGCGTCGCGCATGGCCTTTTCCAGATGCTCCAGATGCGTGGCGAGATTGTTGCCGACGAGATTGTTGGGATCGGTGCCCTTCGCACCGGTTATGTCGGCGCGGACGTGATCGCGCTCATAGACGGAATCGAGAATGTCGCCGATATTCTTCTTCACGCTTTCCGGCGTGATCCCGTTGGCGGCATTGTATTCGAGCTGCTTTTCGCGGCGGCGGTTGGTCTCTTCCATGGCCCGGCTCATGGAGCCGGTGATCTTGTCGGCGTAGAGAATGACGCGGCCATCGACATTGCGCGCCGCGCGACCGATCGTCTGGATGAGCGAGGTTTCCGAACGCAGGAAGCCTTCCTTGTCGGCATCGAGAATGGCGACGAGCCCGCATTCGGGGATGTCGAGGCCCTCGCGCAGAAGATTGATGCCGACAAGCACGTCGAAGGCTCCAAGGCGCAGGTCGCGGATGATCTCGATGCGCTCCAGCGTGTCGATGTCGGAATGCATGTAGCGCACACGCACGCCCTGCTCATGCAGATATTCGGTGAGATCTTCGGCCATGCGCTTGGTGAGGACCGTGCAGAGCGTGCGGTAGCCGGCAGAAGCAGTGGCGCGGATTTCGCCCAGCACGTCATCCACCTGAGCCTTGGCGGGACGCACCTCGACGGGCGGGTCGATGAGGCCGGTGGGACGGATGACCTGCTCGGCAAAGACACCGCCGGCTTCTTCCATTTCCCAATTGCCGGGCGTGGCCGACACCGCGACGGTGGTGGGGCGCATGGCGTCCCACTCCTCGAAGCGCAACGGGCGGTTGTCCATGCAGCTTGGCAGGCGAAAGCCATATTCGGCAAGCGTGGCCTTGCGGCGAAAGTCGCCGCGATACATGCCGCCGATCTGCGGGATCGTGACGTGGGATTCGTCGACGAAAAGCAGCGCATTGTCGGGGACATATTCGAACAGGGTCGGCGGCGGCTCACCTGGCTTGCGGCCTGTCAGATAGCGCGAATAGTTCTCGATGCCCGCGCAGGAGCCGGTGGCCTCCAGCATTTCGATGTCGAAACGCGTGCGCTGTTCCAGCCGCTGGGCCTCCAGCAGACGCCCGGCCTTTTCCAGTTCGGCCAGCCGCTGGGTGAGCTCGGCCTTGATGGAGCGGATGGCCTGGTTGAGCGTGGGGCGCGGGGTCACATAGTGCGAGTTGGCGTAGATCTTCACCGATTTCAGATCGCCGGTCTTCTTGCCGGTCAGCGGGTCGAATTCGGTGATGGACTCGATCTCGTCGCCGAACATGGAAATGCGCCAGGCGCTGTCTTCCAGGTGGGCGGGGAAGATCTCGATCGTGTCGCCGCGCACGCGGAAGGAGCCGCGCACGAAATTGATGTCCTGGCGCTTATATTGCTGGGCGACAAGATCGGCGAGCAACTGGCGCTGGTCGAGCCGGTCGCCGACCTCCATCTGGAAGGTCATGGCGGTGTAGGTCTCGACCGAACCGATACCATAGATGCAGGAAACGGATGCGACGATGATGACGTCGTCGCGCTCAAGCAGCGCGCGCGTGGCCGAGTGGCGCATGCGGTCGATCTGCTCGTTGATGGAGGACTCCTTCTCGATGAAGGTGTCGGAGCGCGGAACATAGGCTTCCGGCTGGTAGTAGTCGTAATAGGAGACGAAATACTCCACCGCATTGTCGGGGAAGAAGCTCTTGAACTCGCCATAAAGCTGCGCGGCCAGCGTCTTGTTGGGCGCGAGGATGAGCGCGGGGCGCTGGGTCTCCTCGATCACCTTGGCCATGGTGAAGGTTTTGCCCGAACCGGTGACGCCAAGCAGCACCTGGGTGCGCTCGTTTTCCTTCGCGCCAGCAACGAGATCGGCAATGGCAGTCGGCTGGTCGCCCGATGGTTTGAACTCCGTCGCCATCTTGAAGGGTATGCCGCCCTCGGATTTCTTCGGACGCTCGGGCCGGTGCGGCATCCAGCCATTGGTGACATTGGGATCACCGCCCTCGATCAGGCGGGACAATGCGGCTACCGTGGCCGTGACACCGGAGGAGGAGAGCTTCTCGGCATCCTCAAGCGCGACATCCATGCCCGCCACGGGATTGAGACCGGCCGCAGCGCGCTCCTTGGCGGAAGCGGCCCCGCCCATGGAGGTGCCGCGCGATGTGCGCGAGGCGTCCTTGGAACGGGCAGCCGGCTTCTTCTTCGCCTTGGGCTGCTTCTCGGCTTCGCGTGCGATCTCATCCGCCCAATCGGAGATGGAGCCGGAAAGCGGCGCGCCTTCGAACTCAGCCTGAGGGGCTTCCTCGAAGCCGGAATTCTTTTTCGGAGATGTCTTGGCCATGCGGGTGAATATGGAACTTCAATCCGCGCTTGGAAAGGGGCAGCGGGCGCAGAAATGGCGGCAACTGACAGGAGGCTGGCAGGAAGCGCGGCCCGCGCTCAGGCCGCATCCGCCTCAAGCTGGCGCGGCGTGACGAAACGCGTGAGACAGGCCGTGGCGTGGTCAAGTCCACTCCACGGTGCAGTCACGGTGAAACAGGCAAGTGCGGCGGTCGGGAATTTCTCGCGCATGCGCGCTATGGCATCACGGTCGGAGTTTTCGTCGGCAAGGCTCGAGGCGAGATCCTCCATCCCAGGATTGTGCCCGATCAGAAGCACCCGCGACGCATCCTCCGGCACGAGACGAAGGAGTGAGAGCAGGCGGTCCGCGGACGCATTGTAGATTGCATCGTCAAACTCTGCTTCCGAATAGCCCTGCCCCAGCTCGGTTGCCGCAAATCTCCAGGTCTGGCGCGTGCGCTGGGAAGGCGAAACCAGAACATGGTCGGGAAAGAGACCGTGTTCCGCCATGTAGCGCCCCATCAGCGGCGCGGCACGTTCCCCGCGCCGGGAAAGAGGCCGGTCGTGATCGGCAAGTGCGGGATCGTCCCAGCTGGATTTGGCATGTCTCAAAAGATAAAGCTCGCGCATCGCACCACCCTCCCTTTCACGCGGCGACCACCGTCGATCTTCCGAAAACCCGCAAAACCGCGATAGGGTTGCACGGATCGATGATATTGCGGCTCGACAGGTGGCACGGGTGAAATTATCTACAATTCATGAGCCCGCGCAAAGAGACCGTTGCCGCCCGCATCGCGCGGGTGCTTTCCCAAAGGATCATTTCCGGTGAACTGGCCGCTGGCGAGCGCCTGCGCCAGGATCATCTGGCCGAGGAATTCGGTGCGAGCCATGTGCCCGTGCGCGAAGCCTTCCGCCTTCTTGAGGCGCAAGGGCTTGCAGAAAGCGAACCGCGGCGCGGCGTGCGCGTGACCAGCTTCAGCCAGGAGCGGGTGCGCGAAGTGGCCGAAATGCGCGCCGCACTGGAAGCACTGGCGCTGCGCGAAGCCGCACCGCATCTCACATCCGCCATATTGGCCGAAGCCGAAGCGGCAACACTGGCAGGCGACAAGGCGGCAGATGTCGTGGCATGGGAGGAAGCAAACCGCCGCTTCCACCGCACCATCCTCGCGCCCTGCAAGATGCCGCGGCTCATGGCGGCAATCGACGATCTTCATGCCGCCAGCGCGCATTTTCTCTTCTCCGCCTGGCGAAGCGAATGGGAGCCACGCACGGACCGCGATCACCGCACGATCCTCCACCACCTGCGTCGCGGCGAAGTGGATGCAGCAGCCGAAGCGCTTGCCCGCCATGTGAAGCGGGTGGGACACAAACCGACGGAGAAGGCGGGCAAAGAAGCTGCCTCGATCTTTCTGATGCCGGGTTAGCCGCTGGGCTAGTTGTGGTTTGTATTGCCTGCCCAGAACGCGGGCACCTTCCGCAGCGACCAGCCGTGCGTCGTAATGGTTCCCGGCTCTTTCCTTGATCAGCGGGGATGACGCGGGTGGCTCCTGAAGTTCGCCTTCTATTCTGAGACCACCCCCCTTCTGCCCTGCCGGGCATCTCCCCCACAAGGGGGGAGATCACTCGCGGCCATGTCGGCACTCCATCGTGACGAATAAGCGCAACACCCAAGCCGGCCAGTCTCCCCACCCGTGGGGGGTGAGTAGCGGTTGACCGCAGGTCAAGACAAAGCCAACGATTTGGCTTTGTCAGCGCCCGAACGCGCGGAGCGAAAGCGCAGCGCAGTCCGGCAGGACAGAAGGGCGCGCGCAGGGCGCGATCTTCTCCACCTCCTCCTACACCACCACTGCCGTTATCTTGGGAGCAGTTAGGCTAGGGGCCATAGGCAGCAGTTCGCAAAGCGACCCCGTCCTCGGTGCATGCCCCCCAGCACGTTTCGTGGAGACCACCCACAGCTCTCATTAGCTCCCCGCGCTCCCCCTGGTTGGCCGGGATGAGGCTTACGGGAGGCTTCACGACGCTTGTATTCCCGAACAGCACGAGGCGCCTAGCACGCAAAACACATCCCCCCTCTTGCATCGCCGATCCATCTGCGCCGTAATAATCAATGGAATCGCAAAATTATCTATAATCTGCTTTGGAGAGATGAATGACCCAGCTTGCCACCCCCGCCTTCAGCCCCCTTCGGCTTGAGGAGCGCTCGCTTGCCTATAAGGCAGGTGCGGTTCTGTTCGGCACGATCGGACTGGCCGTGGCTTCCCGCATAGAAGTGCCGATGGTGCCCGTTCCTGTCACGATGCAGACCTTCGCGATTTGCATGGTTGGTGCGTTATACGGGGCGCGGATGGGGATGATCACTGTGCTTGCATGGCTTGGCCAGGCTATGATCGGCCTTCCCGTTCTTGCCGGCGGCGCTGGTGGACTGGCGCATTTTGCAGGTCCCACCGGCGGTTATCTGGCGGCCTTTCCGCTGATGGCGCTGATGGTTGGCTGGCTTGCCGAACGCGGCTGGAACCACTCGCGCCCGCTGCTCGCATTCACCTCCATGCTGGCAGCAAATCTGTTCTGCCTCGCATTGGGCGGCGCGTGGCTAGCAAGCCTGATCGGCCTGGAAAAGGCCATCGCGCTTGGTGTTACGCCCTTCATTCTCGGTGGCGTTTTGAAGTCGGCGCTCGGCTCCGCCAGCCTGGTCGCACTCAATCGCGGCTGGACGAAGAAGACGAACTGATCCGGCAGGCGAACCAGCAGAGGCTGCATCCGGACAAGCGGGTGCAGCCCGTTCACCAGCGAGAATTCCGGCAATGACCGTGAGACTGCGCCCGCATCACCTGCTCTGCACCCTGACCTATGTTGGCCACGGATACAGTGCGGGGTTTGCACGAAACATGGACGAGGTCATCAGCCGCATGAACCATGGGGAGCCGGCGCTTGTGGTTGAGGGCCCCGACGATATATGCGCGCCGCTTCTTCAAACTGAAAATCCTCACTGCCTGGGCGCCAGCGTGCGCGAGCGGGACCATGCCGCGGCCCTTTCGATCAGCCGCGCAACCGACCTGGAGATCAAGCCGGGGAGGTTGATCCGACTGACGCCCGACCGCATCGCCGAATTCCGCACCAGCTTCACGAGCGGCAAGACCAGGAAAGCCTGTCTCGGCTGTCAATGGAGCAGGCTGTGCACCAGCGTGAGCAAGGAAAGCTTCGCATCATCCAGGCTGATCGCATAAATTACCCGGGCTTTATTTGAACATTATTACCCCCTATCAATTCCAGGGATTGTTGATAGGAGAATTTCAGACATGACTGATTGCACGGCTTTTTCGGGAAACAGGCGCGTGGCCGCGGGCAGCAAATTGCAGGTCGCACTCGAACTCAAGCGCCTTGGCCTGACCGAAAATATTCTGATCTTTGAAGATGCCACAGGTCGCCAGATCGACTTTGATCTCTCCGGCGACGAAAGCGACATCGCGCGCAGACTTATAGGTTCCGGGACAGAGGAAGCCGCGCGCGGCCGTGGCCGCCCTCGCCTCGGCGTGGTATCTCGCGAAGTGACATTGCTGCCAAGGCACTGGGAGTGGCTAGGCAGACAGCGGGGCGGCGCCTCTGCAGCGCTGCGCCGCCTGATTGATGAAGCACGAACCGCCGATATGCCGAATGAGCGTGCCGACGCGGCCCGCGCCCGGGCTGATCGCTTCATGTTGGCAGTGCTTGGTGACCAACCCGGCTATGAAGAGGCATCACGTGCGCTGTATGCGGGAGACCGGCAACGCTTTGAGGAGATGAGCGCGGACTGGCCAGCGGATCTGCGCGACCATGCAAGAATACTTGCGGAAGCGGCGTTTGCCTGAGCGGCCATCAGGAAAGGGCTGAGAACTTCAGGGGCCGGAACCGTGACGCGAACTCGGCCCCTCACCAACCAACGTTTCCTCAAGAATGGAGAATACGAGACGCACGCGACGGCTGGGATAGAGCTCGCGATGGGTGGTCAGCCACAAAGGAACGGAGACCGGCTCGAAATCGGGTAACACGATCTCAAGCTCACCGAACCGCTCAGCCATATCTGCGGTCAACATGGTGACACCGAGGCCCGCCCGTACCATTTCGCCGAGTGCAATTCCGTTGTCGACAACCAGCCGAAACCGGCTGAGATCGATGTCCAGCCCCCGCGCCGATAGAAACGCCTGAAATCGCTCGATGGGCGGCAAACCCATGAAGTCGAGAGCAGCCAGTTCCCGTAAGGATCGCGGCCGCCCCACACGATCAAGATAGGCCCTGGACGCATAGAACCTTGCGGAGGTGACACCGATCTGCCGCGCCACCAGATCCGGCTCCGCCGGTTGGACGTGCCGCAAGGCGATATCCGCTTCGCGGCGGCGCAAGTCACGCAGATCGTTGGAAACGACAAGCTCGACACCCAGACCCGGAGCGACCTCGAAGACCCGCTCGACTACCTTCGGCAACTGGAATGCGGCCATGGCATCGGTTGCCGTGATGCTGACGCTGCCGGTTACCGCCTCGCTGCGACCGGAGGCGGCCAGCGAGACCTCAAGCGCCGCCTCTCCCATTGCGCGAAAATGCACAAGCATCTCCCGCCCCGCATCGGTAAGATGCAGCTTGCGCCCCATCCGCTCGAACAACCGCACGCCAAGCCTGTGTTCAAGCTGCGCCACCTGGCGGCTGAGTGTCGGCTGGGTTTGGCGCAGAGCCCGCGCCGCAGCGGAAAACGAACCGGCTTCCGCGGTGGCCAAAAATGCGCGGGCCTGGTTCCAGTCAAAGGGCATACGGCTCTGATCCATACATTAATGTATAGATGGAATGTCAAATTCGGCAATTCTTACTTGGTCTGCGTATGGTTATGGTGCCGGTGACTTCTTCATCGATCCGAGACCGACCATGCACGCCACAGATACAGCCCCATTCTGGAATCGCACCGCGCCCCGTTATGCCAAGAGCCCAGTTGCTGACGAGGACGCCTATCAAAAGACGCTGGAACACACCCGCGCGCATCTGGATTCAAAGATGGATGTGGTCGAGCTTGGCTGCGGCACCGGCACCACGGCCAGCCTTCTGGCAGGCTCAGTAAAACGCTACACCGCAACGGATATCTCCCAAGGCATGTTGACCATTGCGCGGGAGAGACATGGAAAGCAGGAGGCAGCGAACCTCACTTTCCGCCAAGCCAGCCTGTTCGATCTGGCGAACGAGGAAAAGCGGTATGACGCGATACTCGCCTTCAACCTGCTGCATCTGGTTGATGATCTCCCCGGCTATCTGCGCGGGATGCGGCAATTGCTGGCACCGGACGGGATGATCGTCGTGAAGTCCCCCTGCCTTGCCGGACGGCCGCTCTTTTGGCTCGCCATCAGGACAATGCAGATCTTCGGCAAGGCACCCCCAGTTTACTTCTTCACCGCGAAGGAGTTTGAGGCAATGCTGGAAACCGCAGGCTTTCACATCATCGAACGCGGTGACTATCCAGTGAAGGCACGAAGCCGCTTCCTCGTGGCACGACCCAGGCTGGAAGCTGCAGGCGATCGCTGACAAGCGCCCTGCCCGCACGGTCCACTGGCGCACCTTCTCCCGTTACTCCGGGGGCGTAGAAAGCACAGCCCGCGCATTCTCTCATTTTGCATTGTCTTGCTAACGACACATATCCGTGTCATGGTCCGCGCCTGTTCGGGTGATTGCAGACCCGGAGACTGGAAGAGTTTTTATTGGACGACCCCTTTCCCCGAAATCGTAAGCTCTCGACGACCGCGAACCTGCGCGCAGTGCGCAGACGCAATTACTAATGGGAAAAGGAGTTTCCCCATGTCTCAGACCGGCACCGTAAAGTTTTTCAATTCCACCAAGGGCTTCGGCTTCATCACGCCGGACAATGGCGCGAAGGACGTGTTCGTTCACATCTCCGCTGTTGAGCGCTCTGGCATGCAGGGCCTCGCCGACGGCCAGAAGGTTTCCTTCGACACCGAAGAAGACCGCATGGGCAAGGGCCCGAAGGCAGTGAACCTGGCTGAGGTCTAATGCTTCAGGCCCTTTGGGCCGAGGTTTTGAACTGATGGAAAAGCGCTGGCCCCGGTCAGCGCTTTTTCTTTTGCGAAAATTTACTTCCCCTGGGGAAGCGGCGTGGCGATCTGCCTGCAACAACAGACAATTGGACGGGCAATATCCCGGATCAATTGCAATTGCAGATCGTCATGAAACTTTCGCTTGCCGGATGATCGAAAATCTGGAAAGCTTCGCACCGTTCGGGCATTTGCCGGCCCGGAGACTGGAATAGCATGCCCCGGGACAAGATCGCATAACGGCAACCGGGAAGTCGGAAAAATCGGCCCGAAAGGGCGCGGACGACGGAGCCTGGCGCTCAAGCTGACTGTTTCTTCTCCCCCAGTAAAGGACCGGAACCGGAGAGGTGCTCGCGGCACCTGATCCGAAATCAGCATGGAAAGTCGGGAGAAAGGACATTCCCCATGTCGAATAGCGGTACCGTCAAATTCTTCAACCACAGCAAGGGCTTTGGCTTCATCACGCCGGAAGCGGGCGGCAGTGATGTGTTTGTCCATATTTCCGCAGTGCAGGCCTCCGGTCTGCCGGGTCTGGAAGACGGGCAGAAGGTGACCTTCGACACCGAGCCGGACAAGCGCGGCAAGGGTCCGAAGGCAGTCAATCTTCAGCTGGGCTGAGGACCTGCTCTCCGCCTGAGGATGGCGGAGATGGCTTTGAAGGATGGGCCTTGCGGCCCGTCCTTTTTCTTGGAGTACAGGAGCGCTTCAGTCCCGCGCGGCCGCTTCCAGCGCCGCAATGTCGAGCTTGACCATCCCCATCATGGCCTGACCGACCCGTGCTACAACCGAAAGGTCTTCGTGTTGCATGAGCTCGAAAAGCTGGCGGGGTGCGATCTGCCAGGAAAGCCCCCACCGGTCGCGCAGCCAGCCGCATTGCTCGTAAGTGCCGCCCTCGCCCAAGGCCTTCCACAACCGGTCGATCTCGGCCTGCGTGTCGCAGGTGACCATGATGGAGAAGCGATGATTGAGCGCTTCGTCGGTCGGCGCCTGCAAGGCGAGATATTGCTGCCCCAGAAGGGTGAAGGCACCAAAGCGCACGCGATGTTCGGGCGGAGTGCCCGGTGGCATCGGCTGATCGTTGAGAAGGTCGATACGCGCGTCATCGAATATCGACACGTAAAACCGCATTGCCTCCTCCATATCGCGGTCGAACCAGATGAAGGGTGTGTTTTTCATGGCAGTCTCCCTTTGATGATGCGTTGCTCTGACAAGGACGCAAAGCATCGCCGCGATCCGACAGACCGGGTCTGAAATTCTGCCCCCGCCTGGCTCCCTTGGCACCAGAAAAGCATGGATTAACCATTCAGGTGGCGTTCAGGATGAGAGCGCTAGCGTGACTTCCATCATGGCGCGGCAAATTCCGCGTGATGTCTGGAGAACACGACGATGAAGACGATTTTCAAGAACAGCCTCTACGGCCTCGCGGTCGGCGCAACCGCCCTCGCCGCCACGACCGCGGCTGAAGCCCACCCCGACCGTTATCACCACGAGCACACCTATGTGAAGCGGGACAACGACGCCCTTGTCGCCGGCATTGCCGGCCTTGCCGTGGGCGCAATTGCCGGCAGCATGCTTGCCCAGCAGCGCCCGCCCCAGCCACGCTATATCGATCCGCCGGTCAGCGACTATGACCGCTACGAGACCGGATATCGCCGTTACGAGTACCGGCCGGCCTATCGCAATCACGACTACTACCCGCCCGCGCGCAGCTATCGTGTGCGCGAGGTACGTGATGTACGCGATCCCTCTTATGAACCATGGACGCGTGAGTGGTTCCGCGCCTGTGAAGCCCGTTATCGCAGCTTCAATCCGCGCACCGGCACCTATACCACCTATGGCGGTGAAAAGCGTTTCTGCCAGCCTTGAGGCAGTTGCCAGACAATGAAGGGCGGCTTTCGAGCCGCCCTATTCTTTTCTACTTCATTCCAGTCAGAAACGGATTGCTCCGCCGCTCGTCACCGATGCGGCTGCCCGGACCATGGCCGCACAGGAACCCGACATCATCGCCCAGCGGCAGTACCTTGTCACGAATGGAGGAGAGCAGTGTGTCATGGTCGCCGCCGGGCAGATCCGTGCGCCCGATCGAGCCGTTGAAAAGAACATCGCCCAGATGCGCGAAACGCGCGGCCTCGTTGAAGAAGATGACATGGCCCGGTGCATGGCCGGGACAATGGAAGACCGAAAAGTCATGACCCGAGAAGGACAGCGTCTCGCCTTCTTCCAGAAAGCGGTCGGGCGTGCAGTTGCGCACCTTACCCGGCAGGCCGAACATCTGCGCCTGCTGCTCCAGATTTTGCAGAAGCGGAGTGTCGTCGCGATGCGGGCCGATGATGTCGACGCCAAGTGCCTCCTTCAGATCCATCGCACCGCCGGCATGGTCGATATGACCATGGGTCAGCCAGATGGCATCGACCGTGACACCGGTCTCGCGCACCGCCTCGACGATCTGCTCCACATCGCCGCCGGGATCGATGACGACGCCGCGCTTTGTTTCGCCGTCAAACAGCAGCGTGCAGTTCTGCTGGAATGGCGTGACCGGTATAATTGCGGCCTGAAGCTGTCCTGCCATGTCTGCCCTTTCGCCTTGGCTGAATATGTTTTCAAGGGAGTGGCAAAAGAAAACGGGCGGCACAAGCCGCCCGTTGAAAAACGTGCCAAAAAGCCGAACCGGCTCAGGCTTTCTTCATCGCACCCATGACCGCACCGACGACCGCGGTGAGAATGCCACCACCGGCAGCACCGCCAATGGCATCGCCAAGAAGGCCGGACAGCGCGCCCGCGTCACCGCCAAGGCTGCCAAGCAGCGCACCGCCACCGACACCACCAACAACACCGCTGATGATCTTCATCGCATGGCCCATCGCCGCTTTCTTGACGACAGCACCGACAGCCTCGCCACCGATGACACCGGTGACTGCCTGAATAATAATCGGAAGTAAGGCTTCCATATCTGCTCCCTCATGCAAATACCGACTCACCGCCGGCATCGACATGTGAAGCCACGTTACACGCAGAAGTCAAATAGGTTGCAAATTATACGCGTATCAAAGTTGCGCTGGAAGGCGGCCTATTCGGCCGCCATACGCTGGCGCGGACGCACTTCTTCGGCGTAGTCGTTCATCAGAAGACGTGCGATTTCACCCACTTCGAAGCGGTACGGGCCGATCTCGGATACCGGCGTGACTTCGGCTGCCGTGCCGCACAGGAAGCACTGCTCGAAGCCTTCCATCTCCTCGGGCATGATGGCGCGCTCGATCACCTCGATGCCACGACGCTTGGCAAGCGCGATGACGGTGCGGCGCGTGATGCCGTCGAGGAAGCAGTCCGGCGTCGGCGTGTGCAGCGCGCCGTCCTTGACGAAGAAGACATTGGCGCCGGTAGCCTCGGCCACGCGACCACGCCAATCGAGCATGAGCGCATCGGTATAGCCCTTGGCTTCCGCCGCATGCTTGGAGAGCGTGCAGATCATGTAGAGACCGGCAGCCTTGGAACGCGAAGGCGCGGTGCGCGGATCAGGGCGGCAATATTCGGCCATGTCGAGACGGATGCCTTTCAGGCGCTGCTCCGGATCGAAATAGCTCGGCCATTCCCAGATGGCGATGGCCAGATTGATGCGGTTCTTCTGAGCGGAGACACCCATCATCTCGCTGCCGCGCCAGGCAATCGGGCGGACATAGGCGTCCTCAAGCCCCTGCTTGGCAAGAAGCTGACGGCAGGCATCGTCGATCTCGGCGACCGACCACGGAATCTCGAAGCCGAGAATACGAGCACTCTCATGCAGACGCTCGGTATGCTCGGTCAGTTTGAAGATCTCGCCACCATAGGCGCGCTCGCCTTCAAACACCGCACTTGCATAATGCAGGCCATGGGTCAGCACATGTACCTTGGCATCCGCCCATTTTACGAAATCGCCGTTGAACCAGATATAGCCGTCCAACTGATCAAAGGGGACCGATGCCATCTTAACCTCTCATGCGGGCGCTCCACCCGCCAATTGCAGCGTGACCTGTAACAACTGACTATGCCAGCACTTGAGCCGCACTGGCAAATCCACTTGCAGGATGTTTTGTTCTGGCCGCGAAAGCGAATAAAAAAGTTCGCCAAATGCGGAAAACATTATCAAAAATTATCAATGCGCCAAATTTATGTCAATATGGCTGACATAAAATCGAAGCCATGGACCAAGAGATGACCAAAACTGCCGACAGCCCTCCCGAAGCCTATATCGCCAAGGTCGGCGATGATGATCTGGACTTCACGCTGATCGAGCTCCTGTTCTACGCCTACCGCGATTTCACCTCCGACCCCGATGCGATACTGGCGAGCTATGGTTTCGGCCGCGCGCATCACCGTGTCCTGCATTTCGTGAACCGCCGGCCGGGGCTGACGGTTGCCGAATTGCTGGAGGTGTTGAGGATCACGAAGCAGAGCCTTGCGCGCGTTCTAAAGCAGCTTGTCGACACCGGATTTGTGGTGCAGGTTCAGGGACCTCGCGACCGCCGCCAGCGCAAGCTCTATCCGACGCGAAAAGGGCATGACCTGGCGCTGGAACTGGCCCTGCCTCAGTCACGCCGCATCCATGCGGCACTGGAGGAAGCCGGTTTTGACGACCGCGAGGCGATTGAAAAATTCTTGAGGGCCATGGTCAATCCGGAGCTGCGTGCGCAGATGGACGGGCCACAGGCAAAGGAAGGATCGGGCAGACGCGATGAGCCAGGCTGAACAGTCAATGCACGAACCGCCAAGCGATGACGCTCCCCACCTGCTGGTGGTGGATGACGACACGCGCATTCGCACGCTTCTCAACCGCTTTCTGCGGGAGAATGGTTTTCGCGTAACAATTGCCGGCAATGCCGCCGAAGCGCGTCGCAAGCTGGCCGGTCTCGACTTCGATCTGATCGTGCTCGACGTGATGATGCCGGGTGAAGACGGTGTATCGCTCACCCGTTCACTGCGCGAGGAAAAGGAAGTGCCGATCCTGATGCTGACCGCCCTGTCCGAAACGGACAATCGGGTGGATGGCCTTGAAGCCGGCGCGGATGACTATCTGCCAAAGCCTTTCGACCCGCGTGAACTGGTCCTTCGCGTCAACAATATCCTGCGGCGTGGCGGCCCCTCGAACACCCAGCCCAAGCTCGAGCAGATCGTCTTCGGCCCCTACACCTTCAACATTCCCCGCCGCGAGCTGAAGCGCTCCGGCGAGATTCTGAAACTGACCGACCGCGAGCGCGAGATCATGGTGTTGTTCGCAGAGCGCGCGGGCGAGACCATACCCCGTCACGAACTGGTGGGCGGCGATGCCGAAGTGGGAGAACGCACCATCGACGTGCAGATCAACCGACTTCGTCGCAAGATCGAGCAGGACCCGTCAAACCCGATCTGGCTGCAGACGGTGCGCGGGATCGGCTATCGCTTGAGTGTGGAATAGGAACCGCGTTCCAGCGTCAAAGCTTGACGCCGGGCTGCCTGACAGCCTGCGCCACCCAATCGGCAATGCGATCATGATCGAGGGGATCATCCTCGTGGAGATCGAGATAGCGTGTGCCCGGATCCCTCGACTCCTTCGGCGGCGGAGGGACAAGGGACTTGCCCTGCAGGAAGCCCAGCTGCACATATTTCTTGTAGCAGTAGAGCGAGAGGAACCAGCCGTCCTCCTTCCCATAGAGCGGGGTATTCCACTTCACGGCCTTTATCACACCGGGAAAGACATCGACCACGATCAGATCCACCTGCCGACCAATCGTGCTCTTCCAGCCGGGCATGGCCTGGATATAGGCCTGAACCGGCCCATCCCCCTCGCCTTTCGGGATCTGAGGGTTTCCGCTGGACAGAAGCCGTGCCTTGCCATCATTGCTCATGCAGCATGGTCTAGCCGAAACGGATGACAGGATTGAGGCGGTGATGCGCGGGTTTGCGAAGTAGAAGCCGAACCAGGAAGTGAATTGCGCCACCCTCCCCCATACCCACAACGCTCCCCTTCGGCTAAGCTGGTGCATCACTTGATGAATTCACGGGCCGGGGCGCTTCCTTTTTAATGAACGACATGCAGGACGAAGAGCGCAGGGACTGGCAGCAGGGGTGGCGTGGGTTTCGGGCAAGCGCGATGCAGACCTATGTGGCTGCGCGCACGCCCTGGCGGCGCTTCTGGCGGCAGGTTTCCCGCTATATGCCCAAGCGGCTTTATGCGCGCTCGCTCATCATCGTGATCGCACCGATGATCCTTCTGCAATCGGTCATCGCCTTCGTGTTCATGGAACGCCACTGGCAGACCGTGACACAACGCCTATCGCAGGCCGTCACCAGGGATATCGCTGCAATCATCGAGCTGATCGAACAGTTTCCCGACGAGGAAGCTCATGCGGATATCA
The DNA here is from genome assembly GCF_037029545.1 of Nitratireductor sp. CH_MIT9313-5. NCBI lineage: Bacteria > Pseudomonadati > Pseudomonadota > Alphaproteobacteria > Hyphomicrobiales > Phyllobacteriaceae > Nitratireductor > Nitratireductor sp. CH_MIT9313-5. The sequence goes on from NZ_JAYMER010000014.1 coordinate 927,685, forward strand.
TCCGCATCGCGCAGGAAAAGATGGCGCTGAAAGTCTCGATCGAGCCGCCCGACCCTCTGCCTCCGCCCGGTCCAAAGCCCTTCTTCTCGATCCTCGATCAGACGCTGGGCGAAGAGATCACGCGGCAGATCAACCTGCCCTTTTGGCTGGATACGGTGGGCGATTCCAATATCGTGGAAATCCGCATCCGCATGGAAGAGAATGTCTTGCGCATCTTTGCCCGGCGCAGCCAGGCCTACGCGTCCAACACACATATCTTCCTGCTTTGGATGGTGGGCACCTCGCTCGTGCTGCTTTCCATCGCGGTCGCCTTTCTGCGCAACCAGATCCGGCCGATCCTGCAACTGGCGGAAGCTGCCGAGAGCTTCGGCAAAGGCAGACCCAATCCCAATTTCCGCCCGCGTGGCGCGGAAGAGGTCCGCCGCGCCGGCACGGCCTTCGTGAAGATGCGCGAACGCATCGAGCGTCAGATCGAGCAGCGAACGGCCATGCTCACCGGCGTATCGCATGATTTGCGCACGATCCTCACCCGCTTCAAGCTGCAACTGGCCCTTTCCACGGATGAGGACATCAAGGCGCTGGACCAGGATGTCGAAGACATGCGTTCCATGCTGGAGGGCTATCTGGCCTTTGCCAAGGGCGAGGCCTCCGAAGACCCCGGCCACCTCGACCTGCAGGCGCTGCTCGACAAGCTTGACGAAGAAGCCCGCCTGCGCGGTGCGACCTTCCACGGCAAGCTGACGGGCGACCCCGAAATTCTCGTGCGCCCCAATGCGTTCTCGCGCCTGGTATCCAATGTCGTGGGGAATGCCTTCCGTTATGCCGACAGCGTTTGGGTGGACGCTGTTCACGGCCGTGGCAGCCTTGTCATCACGGTAGATGATGATGGCCCCGGTATCCCCGAAGACAGCCGTGAGGATGTGTTCAAACCCTTCGTGCGGCTGGATGCGGCGCGCAACCAGGACGAAAGCGGAACCGGTCTCGGCCTCTCCATCGCCCGCGACATCGCCCGCAGCCATGGCGGCGACGTGGTGCTGGAAGACAGCCCCAGAGGCGGTCTGCGCGTCGTGATCAGGGTGCCGGCATGATCAGGTGGCAGTGAGCGTCTCGACCATCACCCGCCCGATATCGGCGATCGCAGCATTGCGCTCGCTCATGTCGCCTCGAGTATCAGTGACGTAGACGCTGGCAAGTACGGGTTTGCGCTCCGGCGGCCAAATGACCGACACGATACCCCGCGTGCCATGTCCTCCCGCACCTGTCCTGTCCCCGATGACCCAGCCCGCCGGCAACACGCTTCGGAAAAGTGGCTGCGCGACCTTGTTGTCCAGAAGCCACTTGCGGAACTGCTCACGCGATGCAGGCTGCAGCACGTTGCCGAATGTGATGGTCCGAAGGCTGGCGGTAATCGCCTTGGGTGTAGTCGTGTCGCGCGGGTCACCCGGTCGCCCTTCAGTCATGTCGGGCTCCTTTCGGTCGAGACGCGAGACATCATCGCCGATCGAGCGCATGAACTGCGTCCACCCCTGCGGTCCGCCCAGACTGTCGGTGATGAGATTGGCGGCGGTGTTGTCACTCATGGTGGTTGCCGCTTCGCACAGCTCGAAAACACTCATGTAACCGCCGATACGCTTTTGCGTGACAGGTGCGTAACGAGAAATGTTTTCGCGTCTGATTGGGATGAGGCGCTGCAGATCTTCCTCGCCCCTGTCGACCCGTGCCAACACGGCAGCTGCGGCAAATGCCTTGAAAGTGCTGTTCATCGGAAAGCGTTCATCCGCACGATGCAGCCAGTGCTGCCCGGAATGCGTGTCGATGATGATCGCGCCGAGTCGCCCTCCAAGCTCGGCTTCGGTGGCTGTAAGTTTCCCGGCTAGCCTGTCACCGGCCACTGTGGAAACGGTTGAAGACATCGTGCTCAATGCAAGAGCGGCCATGCCCGCACAGTAGTCGCGGCGGTTCATCGACAAGCCCATGGAATATTTCCTGTAGAAAAGGGGGACCAGAAAACCTCGAGGCGAGGCTGCGAGCGATTGATGGTCAATCTGTGACTGAATGCCCTCATCTCACAAGTTTGACGCGCATGCTATGCTAGCCACGATACTTTTCGTCTGCCATTTCAGGAAAGGAGTTTTCTAATGTTGAGATTTCTAATCATCGCCATCCCGTCATTTCTCGTGGGCTGTGTCTTCGGAGCTGCTGGCTGGTATCTGGCTTCCCCCCTGTTCATCGATCGCGTCGTCAGCGAGGAACTGGCCAGCGGGAACAATGTCGAAGCGCTTTATGCGGGAGAATTCCGCGGCGCGGACAGCGCACATCAGGCGGGCGGCACGGCTCTTGTCGTGAAGCGGGCTGATGGTCGTGCAGAATTGCAGCTCAAGGATTTCAGGGTGACGAATGGTCCGGACCTCGTCATTTACCTGTCGAAAAACAGCGATCCGATGAATGCGCGGGACATCACCGAGAGTGAATTCGTCAACTTGGGAGCATTGCGCGGCAATGTGGGAGACCAATCCTACACGCTGCCATCAGATCTTGATCTGGCAACGTACAAATCGGCCGTCATCTGGTGCGAGCAGTTTTCGGTACTGTTCGCCGCAGCAAGACTGGGAGTACAGGGCAACGCTGCGAACTAGTGCAGGCGCGAGCCGTTCGGCACAGGCTTGCCGACTGCCGCAAGCACGATGTCACCATTTTCGTCGGAAAAGCCCAGCGTAAGGACTTCGGACATGAAGGGGCCGATCTGTCGTGGCGGGAAGTTGACCACCGCCATGACCTGTCGGCCAACAAGCTCTTCGGGCTTGTAATGGACGGTGATCTGGGCGGAAGACTTCTTCACGCCGATGTCGGCGCCGAAATCTATTTTAAGCTTGTAGGCAGGCTTGCGGGCTTTCGGAAAGTCTTCCGCCTCGACAATGGTGCCGACGCGGATATCCACCTTCAGAAAATCGTCGAATGAGATTTCAGCCGCCTTTTCCCCACCCATGGTCGCGACCTCAAGCTGTGCCGAAGGTCTCGAAGAGCACGGCATTGAGCGCATCCTGAGCGCTGGTGCCAGACCAAATCACATACTGGAATGCCTGATAGTAGCACTCGCAGGCTTCCAATGCGCTGTTGAGCATGACTTCAACCTGCTGGCCGGTCGGCTCCACGCCGCCGGCAAGAACGAGCGCCTGGCGGAACATGATGACATTCTCGCGCTCCCAGAAGTCGAAATGGCCGAACAGCATCTGCTCGTTGATGAGCGAGAGAAGCCGCATCACTTCAAGAGCACGCTTTTCCGGCACCTTCAGATCGAAGGCGCAAGCCACATGAAGTGCCTCGAACTCTTCCATCCAGGAGAAGGAGACATTGTAGTCGGTCCAGGTACCGGCCACGGAAATGGCGATTTCATCATCGCCATTGCGCTCGAAGCTCCAGTCATTGGAATTGGCGACATGCTCGATCACATCCACCGGGTGGGCTTCACGCGTCATGTCGAGTTCAAGAAGGCTCATAAATTCTGCTTTCCCGTAGTTTGCCGCGCCCACACGCAGCGCAAATTGCACATGCAGTTCACACGCACTTACAAAGATACTGGTGAACGAAGCGGACGTTTAGAAAACTTACGCGCAAACAACTCGCCGCCCCTCTTCGCTGCTGACCCCGTTTCGAATCATGCAGCAAATTCAGTGTATTGATGCGGCATTGCGAGACCAGCCCTTTTTTGGCGTCTCACGTCCCCCCATGTGGATAGACTGGTTCTACCCAGGATTCATGCCCAGCCCCAAGTGACTCTCGCGACTGGACTTTTTCGACTTTCACACAGGTGAAAATTTACGGAAAATTATTTTTTTGCAGTGCGGCCACTTGCCGGTTTTTTCGCTGATTCTTCAGCAGTTTCGGTCGCAGCCGACAGCCGAGCTTCCAGCGCCTCGATTCGAGCCGACAGCGCTATGTTTTCCTCACGCGCCTTTACCGCCATCTCGCGAACGGCTTCAAACTCCTCACGCTGTACGAGATCCATCGAATTGAGCATGCGCTCCGCCTGCGCGCGGAATGCGGTTTCGACCTCACGCCTGACACCCTGCGCCGCACCGGCGGCGTCGGTCATCAGGCGGGCGAAATCATCGAGTATGCGATTGGACGAATTGGTCATGGCTTGGCCCTCAGATATCCTTTGATGGAGAGGTAGGGCCAGAACCGGGCGAATGCAAGGAAAGCAAGCGGGTTGCGGAGGGCCGCATCGGTACATGATACCGCTTTGCCTTGACCTTGGATCGTCCCCTCGCCTATCTGCAGACGAATTCATGGCGCGGGAGGTCCGCTTGAACGAATATATGCTGCTGCCGCTGGCGGCCTTACCCTTTCCCCAGATCGACCCTGTCATTTTCCAGATCGGCCCGCTTGCGGTGCACTGGTACGGGCTCGGATATGTCGTCGGCATTCTGTTTGCCTGGTGGTACACCAAGCGCATGGTTTCCACTCCCCGGCTGTGGGCCCATGACACGCCGCCCATGAAGCCGCTCGACCTTGACGACTTCGTCATCTGGGCAGCGCTCGGCGTGGTGGTGGGCGGACGTCTTGGTTACGTTCTCTTTTACGATTTCGCCCGCTCCGTCTCTGATCCCTTGAGCATCTTCGCGGTGTGGGAAGGCGGCATGAGCTTTCACGGCGGCATGCTGGGCACGATCGTGGCCATGGTGCTTTTCGCACGCAATCGCGGCATCAATCCCTGGTCCATGCTGGACACGATCGCCGCTGCCGCGCCGGTGGGCCTCGGCCTTGTGCGCGTGGCCAATTTCATCAATGCCGAGCTTTGGGGACGTCCAAGCGACGTACCCTGGGCAATGGTCTTTCCCGGTGCGGGCGATCTGCCGCGCCATCCAAGCCAGCTCTATGAAGCCGCGCTTGAAGGGCTCGTCCTGTTCCTCGTGCTGCGCGTCCTCACCCACCATGCAATGAAGCTCAAGAAACCGCGCTTTGTCGGCGGAGCCTTCATCTGCGGCTACGGGCTGTCGCGCATTTTCGTCGAATTCTTCCGCGAGCCGGATGCGCATATCGGCTATCTGGCAGGCGGCTGGCTGACCATGGGCATGGTCCTGTCCACGCCGATGGTGCTCGCCGGCATCTGGGCCATGGTGACAGCAAAGACACCGGCAAAAGCGGCTGCATGAGCGAGCTGAAGCGCAAGATCGCAAGGCTGATCGAGGCCGCCGGGCCGATCAGCGTCGCGGACTATATGAGTCTGTGCCTGCTTGATCCCGAGCACGGCTATTACACGACCCGTGAGCCTTTCGGCGAGAAAGGCGACTTCATCACCGCGCCCGAAGTCAGCCAGATGTTCGGGGAACTGGTGGCGGTGTGGCTCTACAGCGCGTGGAAAGCCTGCGGCGCGCCCGCCGCACCCGTTCTGGCCGAGATTGGTCCGGGACGCGGCACCATGATGGCCGACATGCTGCGCACGCTGGAACGGCTTGATCCATCGTTCCTGTCTGACGCCAAGCTGATCCTGATCGAGGCCAGCGCGCGACTGTCAAAGGTCCAGCGCGAGACTCTCGGTCAGCGTGCGGAAAATTGCACATGGATCGCGGATGTAGGCGACCTTCCCGAGGGGCCTCTCTTCATCGCCGGCAATGAGCTCTTTGATGCGCTTCCGGTGCGCCAATATGTGAAGACGGCGCAGGGTTGGCGCGAGCGCATGATCGGACTGGATGATAAGGAGCAGCTGGCCTTTGTTGCAGGCGCGGGATCGCTGGAGACTTCGCTCCTGCCCGAGGGGGCAGACAATGCTCGCGAAGGTGCGATCGTTGAAATTGCGCCTGCGCGCACGGCCATGATGCAGCGTATTGCAGAAGCTCTGGCCAGGCGCGGCGGCGCCGGGCTTTTCCCAGATTACGGCTATGAGAAACCTGCCATCGGCGACACGCTGCAGGCGCTGCGTGCCCATGCATATGATGATGTTCTGGCGCATCCCGGCGAGGCGGATATCACTGCTCATGTGGATTTCCACGCATTGAAACAGGCAGCGAAGTCGCATGGGCTGTCTGCCCGCACCATGAGCCAGGGCGATTTCCTGCTCGGCCTTGGACTACTGGAGCGCGCGGGGCGTCTGGGTGCAGGGCGCAGCCACGGCGAACAGGAAGCCATTCGCGATGCGGTGGAGCGGCTGGCAGGTCCTGAGACGATGGGCGAACTCTTCCGCGTGCTCGCGGTGACGCCATCCACGGTCACCGTCCCACCCTTCACATCCGCGCATTGACTTGAACACAACCCTGCCCCACCATCCGCACCCGGCGGGCAAGCATCATGAAGGCGGCTTATGCTGAACACCCCGAAACCGGAGCCGATCCGCTCCCCACTGATCGAGGAACATGCCGCTTCAGCCGGCATCAGGCACGGCTTTTTCACGCGCCAGGGCGGCGTTTCAGGCGGCATCTATTCGTCGCTCAATATCGGGCTTGGCTCAGATGACGACCGCGAGGCCGTGCTTGAGAATCGGGCACGCGTGGCAACAGCGATGGGCGTGGCGCGCGATCATGTGGTGACGTTGCATCAATGCCATTCTCCAACCGCCCTTGTCGTGCGCGAACCCGTGGCGACACCTCTTCCCAAAGCTGATGCCCTCGTCACCGATGTGCCTGGCTTGGCACTCGGAGCGCTGGCAGCCGATTGCGGCCCCGTTCTGTTTGCCGATCCGAAGGCGCGCGTGATCGGTGCCGCCCATGCCGGCTGGAAAGGTGCACTGACGGGCGTACTGGAAAGCACAATCGAGGCAATGGAAGAACTGGGTGCAAGGCGCGAGAATATTGTCGCCACGCTCGGCCCCTCGATCAGCCAGGAAAATTACGAGGTGGGGCCAGAGTTCGTCGATCGCTTCACGGCGGAAGACAATGGCAATGCGATCTATTTCCGCCCGTCAGACAAACCCGAACATGCGCTGTTCGATCTCAACACCTACACGCTCGACCGGCTGAAAAAGGCAGGTGTCACGGCAAGCATGCTTGGCCTTTGCACCTATGCCGATGAAGAGCGGTTCTATTCATACAGGCGGGCCACCCATCGCGGCGAGCCGGATTACGGGCGGCAGATTTCCGCCATTGCACTGGAGACGATTTGATGGCGCTTCATTTTGAGAAGTCGGAATATGACGCACGCCTCGACCGCCTGGTCATGGCCATGTCGGAGCGCAAGCTGGATGTCATGCTGCTTTTCGCACAGGAAAGCATGTATTGGCTGACGGGCTATGACACCTTCGGCTTCTGCTTTTTCCAGTGCCTCGTCGTGAAATCCGATGGCTCGATGGTCCTGCTGACACGCTCGGCGGATCTGCGCCAGGCACGCCATACGTCCACCATCGAGAACATCTCGCTATGGAGCGATCGCCACGGCGCCGACCCAACTGTTGATCTGCGCAACCTGCTCAACGATCTGGACCTGCTCGGCGCACGCATTGGCGTGGAGTATGACACGCACGGACTGACGGCGAAGAACGGGCGCCTGCTCGACGAGCAGCTTCAGACCTTTGGCAAGATCGAGGATGCATCCGACATCGTGGACGGCTTGCGTCTCATCAAGAGCGAAGCGGAGATCGCCAAGGCACGCAAGGCCGGCAAGCTTGGCGATGACGCATTCGACGCCGCGTTGCCTCTTATCCGCCAGGGTGGGGACGAAGCAGAGATTCTTGCGGCCATGCAGGGCGCGGTCTTTGCCGGCGGCGGCGACTATCCAGCCAACGAATTCATCATCGGCTCGGGTCCGGATGCACTTCTGTGCCGCTACAAGGCGGGCCGGCGCAAGCTGAACAAGAACGACCAGCTCACGCTGGAATGGGCCGGCGTCTATCATCACTACCATGCGGCCATGATGCAGACGGTTCTCACCGGCAAGCCGAGCAAGCGCCATCAGGAACTGTTCGAGGCGGCCCGCGATGCGCTTCTGGCCTGCGAGAAGGCCATGAAACCTGGCAACACCTTTGGCGACGTGTTCGATGCCCATGCCCGTGTAATGGAAGCGCATGGCCTGACCAAGCACCGGCTGAATGCCTGCGGCTATTCCGTCGGCGCGCGCTTCTCGCCCTCATGGATGGACCCGCAGATGTTCTATGCGGCCAATCCGGAAGAGATCGCGCCGAACATGACGCTTTTCGCTCACATGATCATCATGGATTCGGAAACCGGGACCGCCATGTGCCTTGGCCGCACATATCTTACGACGGAAGGTGAGCCGGAAAACCTCTCCCGTCATGGCCTTGATTTGATCGTACAGTAAGGTTCTATAAGGGAACGGGGACGCATGACGATCCGGACAACAACCGGACGGGGATGATGACGATGAAAATGCGCCTGGCATTTTTGGGGCTTGCACTGGCCGTGCAGGGCTGCACCGGCACGGACGCGCTGAACGGAATCAGACCGCAGGCAGGCGTGCCCGGCGGTGCCACGCAGACGACCGCGCTCGCCGCACCATCGGGTGGAGGAGTGGCACCACAGGCGCAGGCGCCAGCCGCGCAAGGCCAGACCGCACTTGCGCCCGCAACACAGCCTCAATCCCAATCACAAGTGGAGCGCGCGCCGGTTTCAGCGCCGCAACAGCAGCAGCCGCAGCCGCAGCAGACACAAATCGCGCCACAGGCAACACAGCAGGCCGCCCTGCCCTCCGGCAGCAGTGTCCAGTTCGCGCCCGTAATCGGTGCCACGCCCCAGGCGCTCGCCGCACTCTCGCGGGGTCTCACATCACGCGCTGCCGCCCGAGGGCTCAACATCACCCAAGGCTCCGCACCCTATCTGATGAAAGGCTATTTCTCGGCCATGGCCGATGGCAGCGCCACCAGCGTGATCTATGTGTGGGATGTGATGGATGGCTCCGGCAACCGCGTTCACCGCATCCAGGGACAGGAAAAGGCCGCCGGCAGCAGCGGTGACGGCTGGTCTTCGGTCAATGACGCCACCATGGAAGCCATCGCGGCCAAGACCGTCGACGAACTCGCAAACTGGATCAGCCGCCGCCGCGGGTGATCTGCCCGCGATTATCCGGCCGTTGCCGCGCAGCCAGCCGCAGCCCCGCGCGCACCTAACCGATCCATGTAATGCATATGGTTGAGGTATCGTGCTTTGCAAGCTGGCCGACGCATCGGGCAAAATGCGTACCTGTCGTGGCCACATCATCTATGAGCAGGCACATCTTGTTGCGCACCCTGTGGTCGACAACACGTGACCTGAAATGCCTGCTTTGCTGAGGATGACTGCTGCCATAGCTCTTGGCAACAGTCACATTCTCCAGCGCCTGATAGTGAGCCAGTTCCAGCTCTTTGCTGACATACCAGGAAATGATGGTTGCGAAATTGTTGGTCTTTCCGGAAGAGCCAGCAGGAACCGGGCAGACACAGTCAAAGGCTGCACCATTGGTTATGAGCATGGCGGCTTCGGCGATCTCTCGCGCGATCTGCTTGGCACTTTCCTCACTCGGACTGCGCTTCAGATTGCGCATCGCCTTCAGTTGCAGTTCGCGTACGCTTTGGCGCCATGCACGCACACTGAAATAGGCTACCTGCCCGCGTTTATGAACCTTCATCCTGCGCAGTAGGGTCTGCTCCAAGAAGAGAAAATTTGGGTCGGGCGCGCCGTGATATTCTCGAAAAAGCTTCGTTTTTTCAGGGCAGCGATGGACCCGAGTGTGCGTATAACCCTGCTCCGAGAGAAACCACTGCGTCGCCTGCCCCATCACCGCCCCCGAATTGTTATATTATGAAGCAGATTGAGGCTGAAAACGTTTGCAGTCAAGTTTTAGTTGTGTGACATATAGTTTTACAATCTTACGTTAAGGTCATATGAACCCTGCCTCCCCGTTCCCTTAAGTCTTTTGGTCTGTGCAGACGTCAAGCATGTGCATTTCGCCTCTCAATGCTTGCATTAGAAATTCATGCCGGTAAAAGCCCCTCAAGATCACATGGCGACGAGCCGGGGACACTTCATGAAGCTCTTTTCGGGCAATTCGAACCGGGTGCTTGCGGAAGCTGTCACCCGGTATCTCAACATTCCTCTGGGCAAGGCGACGGTCAAACGCTTTGCGGATGAGGAAATTTTCGTCGAGATCCAGGAAAATGTGCGCGGCGAGGACGTTTTCGTCCTGCAGTCGACCGCCTATCCGGCAAATGATCACCTGATGGAACTGCTCATCATGATCGACGCCTTCCGCCGGTCTTCCGCGCGCCGCATCACGGCTGTGCTGCCCTATTTCGGCTATGCCCGCCAGGATCGCCGCACCTCCGGTCGCACGCCGATCTCTGCCAAGCTGGTGGCAAATCTGATCACGCGCGCAGGCGCAGACCGCGTTCTCACGCTTGATCTGCATGCTGGCCAGATCCAGGGCTTTTTCGACATTCCAACCGACAACCTGTTCGCCGTTCCCGTCATGGCACGGGACGTCAAGGCGCATTACAACCTTGAGAATGTCATGGTTGTCTCTCCGGATGTGGGCGGCGTTGTGCGCGCGCGCTCGCTTGCCAAGCGCATTGACGCGCCACTGGCCATTGTCGACAAACGCCGCGATCGCCCTGGCGAGTCAGAGGTCATGAATGTCATTGGTGACGTGAGCGGCAAGGATTGCCTGCTGATCGACGATATCGTCGATTCCGGCGGCACGCTGTGCAACGCGGCAGAAGCGCTGTTGAACAACGGCGCCACGTCGGTGACCGCCTATATCACCCACGGCGTATTGTCGGGTGCGGCCTGCGACCGCATCTGCAATTCGAAGCTGAAGGAACTGGTGATCACCGATTCCATTCAGGCCCCGCCTGCCGTGTTGAACACCAACAATATCCGCGTCATCACCATTGCCGATCTGATCGGCGAGGCGATCTCACGTACCGCCAGCGAAGAGTCGGTTTCAAGCCTTTTCAACTGAGCGTTTCAGGCCTGGCGCATTGCGGACACAAATGGGGGTTAGCGACGCAAGCAACCCGCATGTGAAAGGTGACCTCGAATGCGCCAACTGATCCTTGCAGCGCTGCTTGCAACGGCTTCCCCCGCCTGGGCAGAGGATGCCCCGGAACACAAGCTTTCCGACTGGCAGCAGAAGAAGTGCGCGACTTTCACGCAGGCCTATGAAGCCGCGCTCAAACAGCTGGGAACGGATGATCTGCGTCCGGAATTTCTCGCCTCGCAACAGACCTTCATGGATTCGCAGTGCATGGACAGGGAGACCCTTTGCCCGGCGTCGGGCAAGGAGCTTGAAATTGCCAATATCGTGTCGCTGGAGATGATCCATCTGGGGGCTTCCGGCACTTTTCTGCCCTACGACTGCCGCTAAGCCCCTGCGCGTCTTGCGCGCTTTCGCCCCATCCTGTATAGGCACGCGCGTCCGCGTAGACACCCTTGGAGGCAGCGCGGATGGGAGCCGGCAAGCCGGTTTTCACATTCGGGACGGCAAATTGCCCTTCGGATGCTCCATAACACTTGAAAGGAACAGGCCATGAGCCATCAGTCTTATGAACTGAAGGCCGAGGCGCGCGAACGGGTCGGTAAGGGGTCCGCCCGTGCAGCTCGGCGCAACGGCAAAGTACCCGCTGTCATCTACGGCGAAAAGGAAGCCCCGCTGGCAATCGCTCTGCCATACAAGGAGCTGACCATGAAGATTCATGGCGGCGGCTTCATGACGACGATCGCCACGATCGATGTTGACGGCAAGAAGATTCAGGTCCTGCCGAAGGACTACCAGCTCGACCCCGTGCGCGACTTCACCATGCATGTGGACTTCCTGCGCGTCGGCAAGAACACCGTCGTGACCGTGAACGTGCCCGTGCACTTCATCAATGAGGAAGCCTCTCCCGGCATCAAGCGCGGCGGCGTTCTCAATATCGTGCGTCACGAAGTCGAGTTCACCTGCCCGGCCAATTCGATCCCCGAATTCATCGAGGTTGATCTGACGGGTTCCGAGCTTGGTGACTCCATCCACATCTCCGCAGTCAAGCTGCCGGAAGGTGTCACGCCGACCATCACCGACCGCGATTTCACCATCGCAACGGTTGCAGCCCCCGCCGGCCTGAAGTCCGACGACGCGGCTGATGAAGGTGGCGAAGAGGAAGCAGCAGAAGAGGGCGGCGAGGAGTAATCCTCACCCTTCGGAGGCAGTTTCATGCTCATCATTGCAGGTCTTGGAAATCCCGGCCGGCAATATGAAAACAACCGGCACAATGTCGGCTTCATGGCGGCGGATGCAATATTCCGCCGCCATTCCTTTTCGCCCTGGTCGAAGAAGTTTTCGGCCGAGATTGCCACAGGCACGCTGGGCGGTGAAAAAGTCCTTCTGATCAAGCCCCAGACCTTCATGAACCTGTCCGGTCAAGCCATCGGCGAGGCAATGCGCTTCTACAAGCTGGAGCCGAAGGATCTGGTCGTCCTTTATGACGAGCTTGATCTGGCGCCGGCCAAATTGCGCATCAAGACCGGCGGCGGCCATGGCGGCCACAACGGCATCAAGTCCATCGACGCCCATTGCGGCAAGGATTACCGGCGCGTGCGCATCGGCATCGGCCATCCCGGCGACAAGGCGCGCGTGCATGGCCATGTGCTGGGCGATTTCGCCAAGGTGGATCAGGACTGGCTCGAACCGATGCTTGATGCCATCGCGGAAAACGCCGAAATGCTGGTGCGTGGTGACGATTCCGGCTTCATGAATCGTGTCAGCCTTGCGGTCAAAGGCAAGAGCGGCGAAGCGGAGGCCCCTGCCCCGAAAAAGCCGAAGAAGCAAAGCCATATCCGGCAGGCCCGCCAGAGCAAGCCTGCAGTGAACATACCCGAAGACGGCCCCATGGCCGCCATGCTGAAGAAGCTTCTGGGCGACAAGCCGAAGTAAACGGGGTTTAGAAGGATTTGCAGGACGGGCACCGCCTCGGGGGCTTGACGATCATGGACCCCTTCGCCCATAGCCCTGCTACGATTATCAAAGCCTGACAGGACTGACATCTCATGGGTTTCAAATGTGGCATTGTCGGCTTGCCCAATGTCGGCAAGTCCACGCTGTTCAACGCGCTCACCAAGACGGCGGCGGCGCAGGCGGCAAATTATCCCTTCTGCACGATCGAACCGAATACCGGCGAAGTGGCTGTGCCCGATCCGCGCCTGAAGAAGATTGCGCAGATCGCGTCTTCCAAGGAAGTGGTGCCCACGCGCATCTCCTTCGTGGATATTGCCGGTCTGGTACGCGGTGCGTCCAAGGGTGAAGGGCTGGGGAACCAGTTCCTCGCCAATATCCGCGAAGTCGACGCCATCGTGCATGTGCTGCGCTGCTTTGAGGATGACGACATCACCCATGTGGAAGGCCGCATTGATCCCGTGGCCGATGCCGAGACGGTCGAGACGGAGCTGATGCTTTCCGACCTTGAGAGCCTTGAGCGCCGCACGACCCAGATGCGCAAGCGCGCCACCGGCAAGGACAAGGAAGCCCAGACGCTTCTGCCGATGATGGACGAAGCGCTGAAGCTCCTGCAGGACGGCAAGCCCGTCCGCCTGCTTCTCGACGGTATTGCGGCGGAAGACCTGAAGATCCTGCGCAGCCTGAACCTGTTGACCTCCAAGCCGGTGCTCTATGTCTGCAATGTCGCCGAAGGTGACGCCGCAGAAGGCAACGAGCATTCCGCCAAGGTGCAGGAGATGGCTGCCGCGCAGGGAGCGAAGACGGTCGTCATTTCCGCGGCAATTGAGGCCGAGGTCGCCCAGCTTGCCGACGAGGAAGCCGCCGAATATCTGGACGCGATGGGCCTGGAAGAGCCCGGCCTCGACCGCCTGATCCGTGCGGGCTACGAGCTTCTGGACCTCATCACCTTCTTCACGGCCGGACCGAAGGAAGCCCGCGCATGGACGGTGGCGAAGGGCTCCAAGGCACCGCAGGCCGCAGGCGTGATCCACACCGATTTCGAACGCGGCTTCATCCGTGCGCAGACCATCGCCTATGATGATTACGTGACGCTTGGTGGTGAGACGGCAGCCCGCGACGCCGGCAAGGCACGTGATGAAGGTAAGGAATATGTCGTCGCCGATGGTGACGTGATGCTCTTCAAGTTCAACACCTGATCCCCCCTCTCCTTCTGGCCCGGACAACAGCTTCGGCCAGAAGGTTTCTGTGGCCAATGGTCGGTTTTTTCGCGACTTTTCCCGCCATGTCTTGGCACTGCAACATTGCATGCCTATGTTCCGCCCAGCGTGAACGCCCTCCTCCCGGGTGTTCCGGAAAATCCGACCGATTTCCTTGAGATGAAGCGCCTGTTTCGGCAGCGCCGCTGGCATTGTTTTGATTGAAGGAGCCCGAAAATGCTCAACCGCAAAGTCCCTGACGTTACCTTCCGCACCCGCGTGCGCGATGAGTCCATCGAAGGACCGAATCCGTTCCGCTGGGAAAACAAGACGACTGCAGACTATTTTGGCGGCAAGCGCGTTGTGCTGTTCTCGCTGCCAGGTGCTTTCACGCCAACCTGCTCCACCTACCAGCTTCCCGACTTCGAGAAGCTGTTTGACGAGTTCAAGGCCGAGGGCATCGACGAGATCTACTGCATTTCCGTCAACGACGCATTCGTGATGAACGCATGGGCCAAGCAGCAGGGCATCGAAAAGGTCAAGGTCATTCCGGACGGCTCGGGCGAGTTCACCCGCAAGATGGGCATGCTCGTGGCCAAGGACAATCTCGGCTTCGGCATGCGCTCCTGGCGCTATGCGGCCGTGGTCAATAACGGTCTGGTCGAACAGTGGTTCGAGGAAGAAGGCTTCTCCGACAACTGCGAGAGCGACCCTTACGGCGTATCCTCGCCGCAGAACATCCTTGAAAATCTGCGCGCGGAAAAGAGCAAGGCCGCCTGATCTGTCGACCGTCCTTGTTAGGAACGTCTGCCCCGGTCAGCTTGGCCGGGGCTTTTTCTTGCGCAATTCCCCGATCATGAAAATACGATTGAGCTCGGCAAGACCCCGTTAAGATTGCAGGTCCCTTCAACTGTAGACAACCGCTTATACCTCTCGACATTTCGCGCCCTGTGGTTGAAAAGAACAACCACAAGATTTGCTCCACACTCTTCGCTCGAAGCTGGTTGTGCCGAACCATGATCTGGTATCGGCCTTGCCGCACAGCCGGATGGATGGAGCGCAATGGGTCGGCCGCAGGCCACACTGCTGGGGGAGTGACTGCATGATGCGAATGCTGCTTGCCATTGGCTCACTGCTGGTTTTGACAGCTGTGGCATCCGCACATGCGCCCGCAGGCACCTCCATTCATGAGGGTCTCCTGCATCCGCTCAGCGCCGGCAGCCATCTGCTCGCCATGATTGCAGTGGGGCTTTGGGCTGCGCAGTCGGGCGGGCGCGCCACATGGGCCTGGCCGCTCTGCTTTGTTACGATCATGACCTGCGGAAGCCTGCTGGCGGTCTCGGACATATCCGTGCCCTTCGTGGAACCCGGCATTCTCACCTCAATCCTGGTGCTGGGCCTCATGATCACCTTCGCTTCAAAGCTGCATGTGGCCGCGGGTGCAAGCCTCATCGCCGTCTTCGCATTGCTGCATGGTTATATGCATGGTGTGATGCTGGCCGCCGATATCCAGGCGCTACGCTTTCTCGTCGGATTGAGCCTGGCGACCGCTTCCCTGCATATAGCCGGCATCACGGTGGTGGCACTATGCAAGCGCCTGGCAGCGCCTTGGGCAACACAGGCGCTCGGCGCCCTTACCCTCTTTGCCGGTTTCAGCCTGCTGTTCACCCATGCATGAGCAAGGCCGGCAAGCCGCCGGGTAGGGGTCTGGCTTGTCCACAGACGGGTTCTGGCGCTTCACAAAGCATGAGAACCGGTTAGGCTTCTCCACGAGGAGGATGACCAAGTGATATCCTGGGCGCTGTTCATACCGGCCTGTTTCGCGCTCAATTGCGCGCCGGGCCCCAACAACATGCTTGTATTTTCCAATGCGGCAAGGCTCGGCCTTTGGCCGGCAATGGCTGGCGGCATGGGGCGGATGCCCGCATTCGTCATTCTTATTGCCATCACGATCATCGGCCTTGGCGCGGTGCTGGCGACATCCGCCCTCGCCTTCACATTCGTGAAGCTGGCAGGTGCCGCCTATCTGATCTATGTCGGCATCCGCTTCCTGAGACACGCAAAGGCGCTGGCGACGAGCCAGAGCGGCGATGTGGCACTGCGCGCGCTGATGCGCAGGGACTTCCTCATCGCGATCGGCAATCCGAAGGCGATTGCCATCTTCACCGCCTTCTTCCCACAATTTCTGGACCCAGCGACTGCAGCACAGCCTCAACTTTTGGCAATGGGCGTGGTCTTCCTGCTTCTTGAGGTGCTGGCAGTGCTTGCCTATGCCCTGGGCGGCACGCTGCTCGGCAAGGCGCTCAAATCCGCCCGGCTCTTCGTGAATCTCAACCGCTTCGTAGGAGGCGCGCTCATCGTCTCCGGCGCATCCATGGCTTTCTCCCGACAGTAGAACGCATGACAGACACGCTCGGCACCAAATACTGGAGTTATGACGACTTCGAGCCAGGCACGGAGATCGATCTTGGCAGCCACGAGGTCACTGCCGCGGAGATCGTGGAGTTTGCCAGCCAGTTCGACCCGCAGCCCATGCATCTCAGCGATGAGGCCGGACAGGCCTCGCTTCTGGGAGGGCTCGCCGCATCCGGCTGGCACACAAGCGCGATCTTCATGCGCATGATGTGCGACGCCTTCCTGCTTTCTTCAACGTCACAGGGCTCACCCGGCATTGAGGAGTTGAAATGGAAGAAGCCCGTACTGGCGGGCGATGTGCTGACCGGCTGCTCCACCGTTGTGGCGAAGCGTGAACTGAAATCACGGCCGGATCTGGGAATGGTAACGCTGCGCCACGAGCTGAGAAATCAGCGCGGGGAGACCGTACTTGTGCTGCAAAACCCGATCATGTTCCGCAAACGCGGGGAGACCCATGACGCTTGATGAATTTCTCCAGATAGGGCGACGCATCGAGCTTGGCACGCATCAGCTGGATGCAGAGGAAATCCGACGCTTCGCTCGCCAATACGATCCGCAGCTTTTCCACACGGATGAAGAGGCAGCCGCCAAAAGCGTGCTGGGTGGCTTGTGTGCCTCCGGCTGGCACACATGCGCGCTCTGGATGAAGTACAATGTGGCCGCCGGGTTCGGCGAAGCCCATTGGAATGGCGAAGGACCAGCCCCTGCCTTCGGCCCCTCACCCGGCTTTCGCGACCTGAAATGGCTGAAACCTGCCTATGCGGGCGACAGCCTCACCTTTGCAAGACAGTCACTCGCCTATCGCCCCCTCTCCTCGCGCCCCGGCTGGCATGTGCTTAACGCGCTGGCAACCGCGGACAACCAGCATGGAGAGCGGATACTAAGCTTTGAGAGTGCAGTCCTGTTCTTCCATGCGCGACAGAAGGAGCGCGTTCAGTCGCCTTCATAGGCGATGAGCGTGTTCACCTCGACGCCAAGCGCCTCAAGCTTCGCACGGCCACCGAGATCCGGCAGGTCGATGACGAAGCAGGCCGCAACGATCTCCGCACCCATCTGGCGCAGAAGCTTCACCGCGCCTTCCGCAGTGCCACCGGTCGCAATGAGATCATCGACGAGAATGACCTTCTCGCCTTCCTTCACGGCATCGCGATGCATCTCCATCTCGTCAATGCCATATTCGAGGCTGTAGGCGACGCGCACGGTCTCGTGCGGCAGCTTGCCCTTCTTGCGGATCGGGATGAAACCGGACGACAGCTGGTGCGCCATTGCGCCGCCGAGAATGAAGCCGCGCGCCTCGATACCCGCAATCTTGTCGACCTTCATGCCCGCATAGGGATGCACCAGTTCGTCCACCGAACGGCGAAACGCCCGCGCATCGCCCAGCAATGTGGTGATGTCACGAAACTGGATGCCGGGCTTGGGATAGTCCGGAATGGTGCGGATCGCTGCGCGCAGCGTCTGTTCAAGCGTCTGTTTCATGGACAAGCCCCTTGGCATTTCCTTTTGCGGCGTAAATGCCGCCAGTTCAAGTCTGTGCTGCAGACGTGAAAAAGGGCGCCGGAGCGCCCTTTGAATCACATGAGGCAAAGCTTCAGTGTGCTTCTGCCCAGATCTTGCGCTTGGTGAGATACATCAGACCACCGAAGAGCACCAAGAAGACCATCACCACGAAGCCGGTCGACTTGCGCGCTTCCATATGCGGCTCGGCAGTCCACATCAGGAAGGCGGACACGTCGCGCGCATACTGGTCAACCGTCTCGGGCGCACCGTCGTCATATGTAACCACGCCGTCGGAAAGCGGCGGAGCCATGGCCAGCGACGCAGCCTTCAGGAAGTACGGATTGTAATAGGTACCTTCCGGGATCTCATGGCCTTGGCTGTCTTCCTCATAGCCCGTCAGAAGGTTGTAGACATAGTCCACGCCGCCTTCGGCATACTGGGTGAAGATGTCGAAGACGAAGGTCGGGAAACCACGCTCGGCGGTACGCGCCTTGGCCATCAGCGAAAGATCCGGCGGATAGGCACCGTTGTTGGAAGCTGCAGCCTGCTGCGGGTTTTCGAAGGGTGCGGGGAAGTAGTCCGAAGGGGTCGCCGGGCGCATGAACATGTCGCCAGCTTCATCCGGCCCGTCCTGCACTTCATATTCGCTGGCAAGTGCACGCACCTGCTCTTCCGAGTAGCCAAGGTCTTCCAGCGTGCGGAAGGCGACAAGGTTGAGAGAGTGACAGGAGGCACAGACCTCGCGATAGACCTTGAAGCCGCGCTGCAGCTGGCCGCGGTCATAGGTGCCGAAAGGACCTTCGAAGGACCAGTCCTGCTCGACCGGCTTCTTGATCGGATATTCGGCAGCACTGGCGGAAGCAGCCGTCAGGAGGCCGAGGCCGAGCGCTGCGAACCCATTGAGGAGAAGTTTCATGTTCAACATTCCTTTGCGCATGCGCTCGAGCATCATTCGGCTGCGGCCGGTGCGATGGTCGACTTGCCGCCCTTCTTCTTTTCAAGAACAGCCTCGGTGATCGAGTTCGGCAGACGCCGCGGGGTCTCGATCAGGCCAAGAACGGGCATGATGACGATGAAGAATGCGAAGTAGTACAGCGTCGATACCTGGGCGAGTGCCACATAGACACCTTCCGCAGGCCGCGAACCAAGCCAGCCAAGGAAGATGGCGTTCACGACAAAGACCCAGAAGAACAGCTTGTACCACGGGCGGTAGACGGCCGAGCGCACCTTCGAGGTATCAAGCCACGGCACCACGAAGAGAACCGCGATTGCACCGAACATGGCCAAGACGCCACCAAGCTTGGAGTCGATCGGGCCGATATTGAAGGTGATGGCACGCAGGATCGCGTAGAAGGGCAGGAAGTACCATTCCGGAACGATGTGAGCCGGCGTGTTGAGCGGGTCCGCCTCGATATAGTTGTCCGCATGTCCCAGATAGTTCGGGATGTAGAAGACGAAATAGGCGAACAGGATGAGGAACAGCACCATCGCGAAGGCGTCCTTCACCGTCGCATAGGGAGTGAAGGCAACCGTGTCGGTCTTCGACTTCACCTCGATGCCCGTCGGGTTCGTCTGACCCGTCACATGCAGCGCCCAGACGTGGAGAACCACGACGCCGGCGATCATGAAGGGCAGAAGATAGTGAAGCGAGAAGAAGCGGTTGAGCGTCGGATCACCCACGGCAAAGCCGCCCAGAAGCAGTTCCTGGATCCAGCTACCCACCAGCGGAATGGCAGTGAAGAAGCCGGTGATAACCGTTGCACCCCAGAAGGACATCTGGCCCCAGGGCAGCACGTAGCCCATGAAGGCAGTTGCCATCATCAGGAGATAGATGATGCAGCCGAGAATCCACAGAAGCTCGCGCGGCGCCTTGTAGGAGCCGTAATAAAGGCCGCGGAAGATGTGGATATAGACGGCGATGAAGAACATCGACGCGCCATTGGCGTGCAGATAGCGCAGAAGCCAGCCGGAATTGACGTCGCGCATGATCTTCTCGACCGAGAGGAACGCGATTTCCGTGTTGGCCGCATAATGCATCGCCAGCACAACACCGGTCAGGATCTGGGCCACCAGCATGAGGCTCAGGATACCGCCGAAGGTGTAGGCGTAGTTCAGATTGCGCGGCACCGGATAGGCCACGAAGGAATCATAGATGAGGCGCGGCAAAGGCATGCGCGCATCCATCCAGCGACCAAAGCCGGTTTTCGGCGTATAGGTAGAGTGTCCGCTGCTCATAATCTTCTCTCCCTGCCCTTAGCCGATCTCGATCGTCGTATCATTTACGAAGGTGAGCGTGGGAACCAGAAGGTTCGTCGGTGCCGGGCCTTTGCGGATGCGTCCCGCAGTGTCGTAATGCGAACCGTGGCAGGGGCAGAACCACCCGCCGAAATCACCGGCCTGGCCGAGTGGTACGCAACCCAGATGGGTGCACACGCCAACCATCACCAGCCAGTTTTCGCGACCCTCGCCTGCTGCACGGTTTTCGTCCGTGGCCGGCTCTTCGCCCGTCAGGTTTTCATTACGGGCAATCGGATCCTTCAGCTCTTCGAGCGCCACTTCGCGGGCGGCCTCGATCTCGGCTTCGGTACGATTGCGAATGAAAACAGGCTTGCCGCGCCACTTCACCGTCAGGCTCATGCCCGGCTCGACGCCGGAGACATCCACCTGGATGGAAGCAAGGGCACGCGTCGATGCGTCTGGACGCATCTGATCGATAAACGGCCAGGCGACGCCTGCGGCGCCCACCACACCGGCCATGCCGGTTGCCACATAGAGAAAATCGCGACGGGTATGTTCGGTCGAATCGCTAGCGCTCACGGCACAGTGGTCCTTTCACCTCGGTAAGTGCCGGAAGAAATATGCATCTATGCCAAAGCGCCCGTCGGATTGGTCGCAACAGGCTGCCTGTTCCCCCGGCAATTCGCGTTGGTTTCTATGCTCGCATCTTTCACTTGTCCAGACACACAAGCCGCTTGTGGGCAGATTGTCGCGGGTGAAAGCCTTGAATACACAGGCAGACGCACTTATGGCGCCGCCAGACAGGCCACGACAGCGCCAGTTCCCGCCCCAAAATGGCCATTTCGCTGACCATGGAGATTCGTAGTATCGCAGCTAACGCGCGCCCAGGCGCGCAAGCACCATGCGGGGGATGCCCATGTCCCTGATCACGTCGTCATGGCGCTTCAGGCCGCAAAGTTCGCGCTGGATGAAATAGGCATAGACGGCCTCGGCGGCAATCTTGAGAAGCTTCTCGCGATGTGCGCCCGTCTCAGGCAGGCCCTCGAGCGCGGCAATGGCCTCTTCGGCGCTTCTTCCGGCAGAACCAAGCGAGGTCGCCATTTCCTCGGCGAGTTCGTAATCGAGAACCTGAACGCCTGTCTGTAGGCGGCTGTTGGCGCTGGCGGACATGTTGCTCTCTTTCGGTGATGCTTGTGCCAATGCTCGACGCGAGCGGGCGCACACGCTAATTTGGCGAAGACACCCTGCCCTTTCAACCGCGGGCCGCAATGGCTGTCCGGAGATATGCGATGACCTTTCTCGAACTCGCCACCTTCAGCCTGGTTGCAGCCCTACTGGTCATCTCTCCGGGTCCCAACGGAGTGCTGATTGCGCGCACGGTGCCAACCTCCGGCAAGGCGGCAGGCTTTGCCAATATTGCCGGCTTTTTCGCCTCATTCTACCTGCACGGCGCCTTCTCGATCCTTGGCATCTCCATCATCCTGCTGCAGTCTGCGCAGGCCTTCTTCATCGTCAAGATGCTGGGTGCCGCCTATCTGTGCTATGTGGGCGTGAAGGCGCTTCTGGAGGCTTGGAAGGGCACGACGGCGCCCCTCGCGGTCGCCCCTGCCAGACGCAGGCGCACCTTGTGGCGCGCCGGTGTGGAAGGCTTTCTGACCAACGCGCTCAATCCCAAGGTTTCGATGTTCTATCTAGCGGCCTTCCCGCAATTCATTCCCCCCAACGCGGATGCGACCTTGTGGGCCTTTGCGCTGGTTGGCATCCACTCCGCGTTGAATGTCGCGTGGTTCTCGACCATGGTGCTGCTGCTGGCCTCGCTCAAGGGCCTAGGCACCCGCGTCTGGGTGCAGCGCATGATCAAGGCCGTGACCGGCACGATCTTCATCGCATTCGGCGTGAAGCTGGCGGCTTTCCGACCCTGAAGTCGCGGCTTACGGCCACTTTACCACGGGCGGCATGCTGGACAGGATGGAGTTCACATTGCCGCCGGTCTTGAGACCGAAGATCGTGCCGCGGTCATAGAGCAGGTTGTATTCCACATAGCGACCGCGCTGGACGAGCTGCTGCTCGCGCTCGGCATCCGTCCAGTTCCGGTTGAAGTTCTGGCGCACCAGCCGCTGGTAGATGATGAGAAAGGCGCGGCCCACATCCTGCGTGAAGGCGAAATCGGCATCCCAGCCGCCCGCCTCCTCCGGCGATTTCAGCCAGTCATAGAAGATGCCGCCAATGCCGCGCGGCTCCTGCCGGTGGGGCAGATAGAAATATTCGTCGCACCACTGTTTCAGCCGTTCATAGTCGGCCACAGCGGAATGCTTTTCGCAGACGAACTGAAACGCCTTGTGAAAGGCTTGCGTGTCGGGATCTTCCTGGCTGCGCCGCGCGCTCAGCATCGGCGTGAGATCGGCCCCGCCGCCAAACCAGTTGCGTGTGGTAACCACCATGCGCGTATTCATGTGCACGGCTGGCACATGCGGGTTTTGCGGATGCGCGATGAGCGAGATGCCCGACGCCCAGAAGCGCGGGTCTTCCTCGGCACCCGGGATCTGCTTGCGAAACTCGGGCGAGAACTCGCCGAAGACCGTGGAAGTGTGCACGCCCACCTTCTCGAAGACGCGGCCATGCATCATGGACATGACGCCGCCACCGCCCTCGCCTTCCTGGCGCAGCCATGGCGTGCGCTCGAAGCGGCCGGGCATGTGGTCCGACATCGGGCCTTCCAGCTCGTCCTCCAGCTGCTCCAGCCCGTGGCAGATGCGGTCGCGCAGCGCCTCGAACCAGGCCCGCGCCTTTTCCTTCTTCTCTTCGATATCGTCGGGCAGGCCGGCCGGCAGATCTGGTCGTTCCATGATGGCATATCCTCTTGCCGGACAAGGTTCATGCTCCATGACAATCTGGTCAAGGACAGTCCGGGAAGTCTCACAAATGACTCGCAATTTTCCCCGCCGAGACCTAAACTGAAAAGCAGTCGGGTCAAGGAGTTCTTTCGTGCGCGTACCCGCCAAACCACCGCTGGACGGGTTGAAACGCAGCCTTGACAAGAGGCGCGCGCAGCCGGTTCGGATGCCCAAGGACGGCTTTCTGCGCGAGACCTTCGAACTCCCGCGCGCCCAGGCCCGCGCCAAGGCGCGCGAATGGCTGGAACGCTGGCCCCGACAAGCCTACTGGACCGAAATCGAAAGCTGGTGCGAACGCCCCGGCGACGTGATCGAGTTCACCATGCGCAGGCTGCCGACGGCGGATTAGGGGTGGCTCGAAGCTCTGTTGAAAAGTGGAGCCAAACACTCTCGCCCTTCGACAGGCTCAGGATGAGGGCTATTTGCAGGCCGCGGTCACGACCGCACTTGGTTAATCCTTACCCATACTCGGTTCGCCGTCACTATGACCCTCATGATGAGCCTCACGGACATTCCCGTTCGAGGCGCTCGCCCATAGCGTTCAGTAGGATCTTAGTCCCGATAAGCACGATTTCTGTCTCAGGAAGAATCATCTCGCCAGGAGTGACGTAGCGGCTGCGATATGGCCGGTCGTAAACACTATCCAGAAGTCGTAGATGATCGAAGTAGACTCGCCATCGGGTATCAGCACCCTCTTCGCCCAGCAACTCGTATCTACGCCGAACCTCTTCAGATAAAGAAAGATGACTTGTATTCGCCATATGCAAGTTGATGAATTTTACTTCGTCGAAGCACCCCCGAGAGTCACAGTACAATTTGTATGTATTGTGGCTGTACTTTCTGATCTCATGCATGGATTTTCGGCAACCACGAAGCATTGTCTTAAAAGTGAGCTCAGTCGCCAAGCCAACGTTCTGCATGACTGGACCACAGTAGAACGGTGCATGATGATTGTTATTCTCTGAGAAGTGCAAGAGTTCAGCAGCGCTGAAGTACGCACGTGCCCAGGTGAACAAACCCGCCACATCCATCTCGTTGCCGTCCTCGACACTTGCAGGCCAATCTTTTGAAAACCCTATTGCAGCTGCCATTTCGCTCACCCCATACGCTCCCCAAAACGTTATATTTTCGCAACGACTTCGCTCCGGCGACTGGTGCAGTTAGGACAAAATGACCGCCTATGCTTCGCTCGGCGTGGCCACGAGGCGCATCAAAGCTACCAGAATTCCAGTATGATGATGCTCGTGACGATAGAGGGGAAAATCAGCAAAATTGACCCAATCGCGTAGAACATCGAAATGATGATTCGAGCCGCGGGGTAACGATAGTCAAGCGCGCGGTGCTCGAGGTAAAAGACGTCTTTCGGCCGAGCAACAGCTTCATTTAGCAGTGCTTTATGAAGGACGCGCTCAGCCCGGCGTCCAGAATAGGCGACGTCCAAAACTTCGTCAGTCATAAGATACCCTGATCCAGTCCAAAAGCTGCCGCCGAGGCCGTCACCGGCCGGTTCTAAATTCTCATCCGAGAACTTAGTCGCCAGAAAGAGAGTTTCGATAAATCGATGCAAGTTTCCGCTCACATCGGTCGGAAAGCCGATCCGTCGGCTGTCAAACATCGGGCTCCGCTCTTCGCCGTGAAGGCTGGCAAAATACATGGTGGTGATGCTCTCGAAGCTCCCAACGATCAAGTTGGGAGTTTTGATAGCCTCCATCGCGGCAATATAGTTCTCCACTGCTGGGAATCGCCGTATCTGAGGTGGCGCAACGACGTTGAATAAAGCTACTCCCCCGCCAAAAATCAGGAGGCCGAAATATAAGAAGTATAAGTTCCGAGAGTAGAGGAACGACCAGATATCACCTGGTTCTTGTACGAACGCGCCTGGCAGAATCGTTGAAAAATACCCCGATAGAGTCGAGTTGAAGACGATGAGGTAGCCGACAAACGGCATAATGATCGTCAACTGTGCAATACGCGAGTTTCCAATGCTAGAAAGAGCGGACCAGCTGATCGCTGTCCCGAAAGTATAGAAATGCTCCGCGAATGGTTGAATTAGCCAGCGCCTGATAGAGATCATAATGCGCGTCCACAACTCTAATTTCCTCCCACCTCACCGTCTCGCTATACCATAACGATAGCGAGCGTACTCGTCTGCGCACGCTTTGCTAGGCATCACCCCGCAGCAGTGTCGACGGCGACAGCTTCTGAAGCACGGCAGACACGACCACAATGAGCGAACTACAATTTTGTACCGCTAAAAGCCATTCCCCGTGGAAGGCACACAACGGTCGCTCTCCATTAGAATTTAATGTTCAGAGCTCACCACTCCGGCCGGTAGCTTTTGGAATAGCGGGCAGCTCCTGAACGACCTGGATGATGGCGCAAACTGGTGGACCACGGCTTCGCCCCTGGAAGTTGCTCCGGGCCGCAAGCCGTCATTCCCAAAGCCAAGCGCGAATGACCGTATTGGGGTCGATTGTTGCCACAATGAACACTACTGCAACTGGGCGCTCCGTCACACCATTCAATCATTGCAAAGTGCGATCAGTACACTCCACATTCCCACACGTGAACCTCGTATTACCAAAACTCCCTACCCCATCACCCCCAACTGCCGCAGCGCTTCGCCTGCTCCCATTGCAGCCGACATGGCCAGGTTGAGGCTTCTTGCCTCGCCTTGCATGGGGATCGTCACGCGCTGGTCGGCCTGTTCGTGCACATGCTCGGGCACGCCTGCGGATTCGCGGCCGAACAGGAGCACGTCGTTTTGTTCGTAGGCGACATTGCAATAGGAGGCAGCACCCTTTGTGGTGAAGAGGATGAGGCGGCGGTTTTCGGCCTCGCGCCATTCGCAAAAGGCTTCCCATGAGGGATGGCGGGTGAGGACGGCCTTGGCGATGTAGTCCATGCCTGCGCGTTTGAGCGAGCGGTCGGAGAGGTCGAAGCCGGCGGGCTCTATGAGGTCAACGGTGATGCCGAGACAGGCGGCAAGGCGCAGGATGGCGCCTGTGTTGCCGGGAATGTCCGGCTGGTAGAGGGCGATATGCAGACTCATGAACTGTCACTTTCGCAACCTGTAGCCATTGGGCCACAGCGTCAGGTTGTTTTGCGCCTTGGCCAGACTATGGCTGGAGCTTGGGCAATTGTGGGTCTATAAGACCATCCGTGTTGAACTGAAACCGCTGGAGGCAGAAATGGACAAGGCTCTTCCGACCATCCCGTTCTGCGCACGCCCCTGGATTTTGGGCGCTGCCTGACGGCGGATTTCGTTCCACGCATTTTCACTGACATTCGAAAAGACGCACGAGCGGATCCGCCGGAACAACAATTCCGGACAATCAGGATTCGATCATGTCATCCAAGACCAGAACACCTCTGACCGCGCCCGCGGCCATCACGGCTTTCGCGCCGCAGGCAAACACTTCTGACACAAGCCTGTCAGGAGCGCTGGCTGGGCGGCTGGCCAAGACGCCAGCCATGCCCTACCCGCAATCTGCGCAAAAGGGCATGAAACCCGCTGCAGAAACTGCCGCGGGAAAGGCGAACCGAGGCAGACAAGGTGTGAAAGCGGCCTATATCCCCGGCAAGGGCCACCGATAATCTATACAGGCAGGGCGAGGCATCCGCCTCCCCTGTCCATTTTGAGGACGAAACATGTTTCGATGGTTTGAAGAGCGGCTGAACCCCTTCCCGACGGAAGAACCGGAAGAGCCGCCGCGCACCTTCATCGCATTCTGCATGCATTTCACCAAGGGCGCATGGCCCTTCATCGTGATGTCGGCGATCCTGATCGCCATCATCGCGATCGCGGAGCTTTGGCTTTTCTCCTTCCTCGGCAATATCGTCGACTGGCTGGCAGAGCAGGACCGCGAGACGTTCCTTGCCAATGAATGGCCGAAGCTGCTTGGCATGGCGCTGGTCGTCGGCATCGTGCTGCCCGGTGCGGTGATGTTGCAGGGGCTGGTCACGCATCAGGTGCTCATGGGCAATTATCCCATGCGCATTCGCTGGCAGGTGCATCGCTACCTCTTGAAGCAGTCCATGAGCTTCTATCAGGAGGAATTTGCCGGCCGCATTGCCACCAAGCTGATGCAGACGGCACTCGCCGTGCGCGAATGCGTCATCAAGCTCATCGACGTGATGAACTATGTCGCGGTCTATTTCCTCGGCATGATCGTGCTGGCCGCTTCCGCCGACTGGCGGCTGGCCGCGCCGCTGGTGCTGTGGCTGATCGGCTATATCCTCCTGATGCGATATTTCATCCCGCGCCTTGGGCAAGTGGCGGAAGAACAGGCCGATGCGCGCTCGCTGATGACGGGCCGCGTCGTCGATGCCTATACCAATATCCAGACGGTGAAGCTGTTCTCTCATGCCAAGCGCGAGGCGAGTTTCGCCCGCGAGGGCATGAACGGCTTTCTGCAGACGGTCTATCGCCAGTTCCGCTTTGTCACCGGCCTTTACGGCGCGCTCTACACGCTGAATGCTGCCTGCCTTCTGTCGGCCGGCGCGCTCTCGATCACGCTGTGGATCCAAGGTGCCGTCAGCGTTGGCGCGGTGGCGGTGGTGCTGGGCCTCGTTCTGCGGCTTTGGAACATGTCGCAATGGATCATGTGGGAGCTGACAGCGCTGTTCGAGAATATCGGCACGGTGCAGGACGGCATCGGCTCCATCTCGCTGCCGCGTGTGGTGGATGACGCGCCGGATGCAACGGAGCTTGAAGTGCCGAAGGGTGCGATTTCGTTTCAGAACATCCGCTTCCACTACGGCAAGACGGGCGGCGTGATCGAGGATCTGACGCTCAATATCAGGCCCGGCGAAAAGGTCGGCATTGTCGGGCGTTCGGGCGCGGGCAAGTCGACGCTCGTCAACCTGCTCCTGCGCTTTTACGACCTTGAGGGCGGGCGCGTGCTGATTGACGGCACCGACATTTCCACCGTCAAGCAGGACAGCCTGCGCGCGAAGATCGGCATGGTCACGCAGGACACATCGCTCCTGCACCGCTCCGTGCGCGACAATATCCGCTATGGCCGCCCAGATGCCACGGATGAAGAAGTGCTGGAGGCCGCGCGGCGCGCCGAGGCGCTGGAGTTCATCAAGGGACTTTCCGACATCAAGGGGCGCAAGGGGCTCGATGCGCATGTCGGCGAGCGCGGCGTGAAGCTTTCCGGCGGCCAGCGCCAGCGCATCGCGATCGCCCGTGTCATCCTGAAAGACGCCCCGATCCTGCTTCTCGATGAGGCGACATCGGCGCTGGATTCGGAGGCCGAAGCGGCCATCCAGGAAAATCTCTACCGCCTGATGGAAGGAAAGACCGTGATTGCCATTGCCCACCGCCTCTCCACCATCGCGGCGATGGACCGGCTCGTGGTCATGGACCAGGGCCGCATCGTGGAGGAAGGAAGTCACGACGAGCTGATCGACAAAGGCGGCATCTATGCCTCGCTCTGGCAGCGCCAGTCCGGCGGCTTCATCGATATCGAGAAAGCGGAGGCCGCAGAATGACGAAGCGGGCGCAGGACGAGGGCAAGCAGGGACCGCTGGAGGGCATTTGGCAACGCGCCGAAGGCGTGATCGAGCCCTTCGGCGATACCGACCGGGAAGTGCTGCCGGCCAGCGCCCGGGAGTTCATCTGGTTCTTTGCCACACAGGCCAAGTGGCCCTTCATCATATTGCTGATCGCCGGTGGCCTGATGGGTGTTGTCGATGCGGCGCTCTATTGGGGCCTCGGCTGGCTGATCGACGTGCTGGACCGCACCGAACCGTCGCGGCTTCTGGCCGAACACGGACTTATGCTGGCGGGCCTGCTCATGCTGGTGCTGGTGGTGCGTGCGGCGATCATGATCTTCAACACGGTGATGGAAGAGCAGGTCATCGCTCCATCCTTCTATCAGCGTGTGCGCTGGCAGGCCTTTCGCCGCGTGATCGACCAGCCCTACGAGTTCTATCAGAACGACTTTGCCGGGCGCATCCAGACCAAGGTCATGCAGGGCGGCGAGGCGACGGGTGACTTCATCGTCTCCACGCTGCAGACCATGTGGAGCTTCCTGACATTCCTCGTTCTGGCCGGCACTATCCTGACCGTGCTCGACCCGTTGATGGGCGTGGTGCTGGCCCTGTGGTTCGCGCTTTACCTGCTGACGGCACGCTATCTTCTCCCGCCCCTGCGCGAGGCGGGTCGCAGGACTGCCGATCAGCGCTCGCTGCTCAATGGCCGTATGGTCGACGCCTTTACCAATATCATGGCCGTGAAACTGTTCGACAGCGGACGGCGCGAGCATGAATATGTGCGCGAGGGAATGGCAAGTTTCCTCGGCGCGGTACGCCGCCTCACCCGCGCGATCACGCGGGTGCGCTCCGCGGTTGCCATCCTGAACGGCTTCATGATGGCCGGCGTCGGCGCGCTGGCGGTCACAAGCTGGATGAATGGCAATGCCACCACCGGCGAAATCGCCGCCGCGATGGGCCTCGTCTTCCGCCTCAACCAGATGTCGGGCTATGTGATGTTCAACATCAACGGCCTCATCCGCAATTTCGCAACCGTTCAGGACGCGACAACAGTTGTCTCGCGCGAGCCTGCCATTCGCGACAAGCCAGATGCTGCAACAATGGCACGGGTCAAGGGCAATATCCGCTTCGAAGAGGTGAGCTTTTCCTACGGAAAGAAAGGCGATCCGGAACAGCAAGGCGTCATCGAAAATCTGACCCTGGACATCAGGCCCGGCGAGAGGGTGGCGCTTGTTGGCCCATCGGGCGCCGGCAAGACAACGATCGTCAACCTGCTCCTGCGTCTCTTCGACGTGGAAGGCGGACGGATCCTGCTCGACGGCCAGGATATCCGTGACGTGACCCAGGCATCGCTACGCGCACAGTTCGGCGTGGTCAGCCAGGAGCCGATGCTCATGCACCGCTCCATCCGCGACAACATCGCCTATGGCAAGCCGGGTGCGAGCGAGGACGAGATCATCGCCGCGGCCAAGAAGGCATCCGCCCACGACTTCATCATGGGCGTGACCGACCAGCGCGGCCGGTCGGGCTATGATGCGCATGTGGGCGAACGCGGCGTGAAGCTGTCGGGCGGCCAGCGTCAAAGGCTCGCCATTGCCCGCATGATGCTCAAAAACGCGCCCATCCTCATCCTTGATGAGGCAACATCGGCGCTTGATTCCGAGATCGAGGCCGTCATCCAGGAGAAACTGGAAAGCCTGATGGAGGGCAAGACGGTCATCGCCATTGCCCATCGGTTGTCGACCATCGCAGCACTCGACCGGATCATCGTGCTTGAGAAAGGGCAGATCGTGGAGGAAGGCAGCCACCCGGCTCTCGTGGAGGCCGATGGGCTATACGCGCATCTGTGGAAGCGCCAATCGGGTGGCTTTCTGCCGAAGCAATTGGCCGCCGAATGACAACCGACGGGAGAAATGTGAACGGCGCAGGATCAAAAATGCTGTGCTTTATGCTATATTCGCCATCCGAAGCCCGTGATTTGCTGCACTCAAGCAGCAGATGCGAGCGGCAAATGCTTGAGCATCAAGACGGGCGCGAGACATGGAGGACTATGTGATGAAGGAATTCCATTGCGGTTCGCTTGTACCCGGCTGCGATTGGCACACACGCCATGACGAAGAAGCCGAAGTCATCCGCCGTGCAACAGAGCATCTGCGCCAGGCACATGGTGAAACGATCATCCGCGAGAGCATGATCGAGGCGATCCGCTCGCGCATCGTTGCCAAGAAGAACGCGGCCTAGAGCGCGCGGAAAGTAAGGAGTTTTAAACCGGCGAAGCCTCAGGCCTCGCCGGTTTTCTGTTTTGCGCGCTCAAGCAGGGCGTCCCGTGACAGCGAAAAATCGCTGTCCTGCCACTCCTTCTCAAGCTGGCCGAGAAGTTCGCCCACAGCCTTGCCCGGCTTCATGCCGAGTTGAAGCAGGTCCTCACCCTTGAGCGGAAAGACGGGGCGCTGATAGCTATCCACCAACTCAAGCTGGCGCTGGAGGCTGGCGCTTTCCCTCAATATCTCTGCATCCTGCATTGCCCGCTGACGCGTGGCGACAAGCGCCAGACGCAGGCGCATTTTCATGGCCTGTGCGGGATGCTGGTAAAGCTGCTGGCGCAAGGTCTTTTCGCTTGTTTCGTGACTTGGCTGCGGCGCTTCGGCCCACTCGACCAGGGTTGCCGTCTCCGCGCGCGACAGGCGCAGGCGTTTGGCCAGTTCCTCGATCTTTGGAGGATAAGGCGGAAGAATGGCGGCAAGACGCAGGAGCGCGTCCGGCTCCCAGCCAAGCGCCTTTTCCGTTTCCACCAGCGGCACCATGCTGTCGATGCCCCACTTCTCCGATTCCGGCAGGATGGCGGTGAGGACGCCGGTCTGGCGCATCCAGAGAATTGCACGATGAGGGTCAGGCGCGGACAGGAGCTTTTTGAGCTCCATCCAGACCCTCTCGACCGACAGACCGCCCAAACCATCCTTCAATCGCGCGCAGGCCTTCAACCCTTGCGCATCCGGCCGCCCTGCCCCGTACCAGGCGAAAAACCGGAAAAAGCGCAGGATACGCAAGTAATCCTCGCGGATGCGCTCTTCCGCCTCGCCGATGAAGCGCAGATTGCGGTCTTCCAGGTCCTTCAGCCCGCCGACGAGATCGTAAACCTTGCCTTTCGCATCAGCATAAAGCGCGTTGATCGTGAAATCCCGTCGGTTTGCATCGGCCTGCCAGTCGCGCCCGAAGGCAACCACCGCGTGGCGACCATTGGTTTCGACATCGGCGCGCAGGGTCGTGACTTCAAAGGGTTTTCCGTCGGAAACCACCGTGACGGTGCCATGTTCATACCCGGTGGGAATGGCCTTGAAGCCTGCGGCCTCGGCCCTCCTGATCGTCTCGTTAGGAATGGTCGTCGTGGCGATGTCGATATCGGTGACGTCCTGGCCCATAAGCGCATTTCGCACGGCCCCGCCTGCAATCCGTGCTTCCTCCCCGCCCTCGTTGAGCGCGGCAAGCAGCGCCTGCAGCCGCTTGTCGGAAAGCCAGGCAGCGTCAGCGATCGTCGTTTTCGTCATCGGGCATAAAGCCTTTCGTAAAGCGTGCGAAGAATGCCGGCGGTAACACCCCAGATGAAGCGTTCGCCATAGGGCATGGTGTAGTAGAACCGCTCCCGGCTTTGCCAGATGCGGCTTTCACGTCGGTGGTTCTGAGGCTCCATCAGAAAGGACAGCGGCACCTCGAATGCCGCATCGACCTCGTCCGGATTGAGCCTCAGTTCAAAGCCCGGCTGCACCACGCCCAGAACAGGGCGGATGCGGTAGCCGCTGCCCGTGACATAGTCTGGCATCCGGCCCACGATCTCGACCCGAGAAGGCTCCAGTCCGATTTCCTCTTCCGCCTCCCGCAGCGCGGCATCTTCGGGCGAGGCATCTTCCGGATCGATGCGCCCACCTGGAAAGGCCACCTGGCCGGAATGGGCGCGAAGCTTCTGCGTTCGCTGCGTAAGAATGACGCTCGCCTCTGGCCCGTGATCGACCACGGGCACGAGTACCGCAGCATCATGCAGGCGATCGCGCAGGATCATCGGCTTGAGTTCCGGATTGAGGCGATGATCGCCATAGTCGTCAGGATGCCAATCCGGATCCTGAGCGCTCGCCCGCCGACGAAATTCCATGGCGGAATAGCGCTCGTCGAGCATGCTCATTCGTCATCCGCTGCGGCCAGCGCCTCCAGTTTCTCGACCGGCATGATCGGAAAGACCGTGCCCTTCGAACGCACGGCAAACATGTCCACGCCATCGATCCTTATCGTCTCGCCCAGATCAACGAGTTGATAAAGAAGCGCCCGCGAAAGCAGAGCCTCAAGCCGTCCACGCACCAGAAGATAGGGCTTCACCCCGCCGGTTGCCGGCTCATCCTCGAAACGCAGTGGATGGTCTTCTCCCGCCTCGACCACGTCGCCAACATTGGTGCGGAAGGTGAGTATCTGCGTGTCGCCCTGGCCGGTAACCGTCATCTCCACGGCAATGAAATGCGCGTCTTCGACAGTGATACCAACCTTTTCCACCGGCGTGACGAGATATGTCCTGCCATCCTCGTCCTTGCGCAGAACGGAGGAAAAGAGCTGCACCAGCGCGGCGCGTCCAATGGGCGTGCCCATATAGAACCAGGTGCCATCGGCAGCGATGCGCATGTCGAGATCGCCGCAGAAATCGGGGTTCCACTTGTCAACCGGTGCAGCACCCTTGCCAGCACGCGCTGCCCGCGAGATCATGGCTTCAAGCGCGCCAGCGTCACCCGCTTCGCGAAGGCTGTCACTGCTGCTCTTATTGTCGTCGCTTTGCCTGTGCATGGTCACGAAATAGTCACTGTTCTTAGGATTGTCAGCCTTATGGAGTAATTTAAGCTCCAAGCACTGTCGCAAGCTGCGATTCCCGCATTCTGACTATTGCACGGGATGCACCACCGGTCGAAGGGAAGGGACACCCATATGAGCATTATCGCACGCGAGGATGCAGCCACCGGAGTGGATCCGAAGCAGATGGTTGCCGAGGCCGAAAAGGCGCTCGAGGACATTGCGCGCGCCCGCGATGGCGTGGGCCGTATCATTTTCGGTCAGGAAGCTGTTGTCGAACGCACATTGGTCGCATTGCTTGCCGGCGGACACGCGCTGCTGGTCGGCGTGCCGGGCCTGGCCAAGACAAAGCTGGTCGAGACGCTGGGCGTGGTGCTGGGCCTCGACTCCCGCCGCATCCAGTTCACCCCCGACCTGATGCCGTCAGACATTCTGGGCTCCGAAGTGATGGAGCAGGATGACAGTGGCAAGCGCGGTTTTCGCTTTCTGCCCGGCCCCATCTTCAGCCAGCTTCTGATGGCTGACGAGATCAACCGCGCAAGCCCGCGCACCCAGTCGGCCCTTTTGCAGTCCATGCAGGAATATCACGTGACGGTCGCGGGCCACCGCCATGACCTGCCGAAGCCCTTCCACGTGCTTGCCACCCAGAACCCGCTGGAGCAGGAAGGCACCTATCCCCTGCCCGAAGCGCAGCTTGATCGCTTCCTGATGCAGGTCGACATTCTCTATCCGGAGCTTGAGGCCGAGCGCCGTATCCTTCTGGAGACGACCGGCACCGAAGACGCGAAGGCTGAAAACGTGCTCACGCCCGAGCGCCTGATGGAGATCCAGGCTCTGGTGCGCCGGATGCCGGTGCCTGAAAGCGTGGTCGAGGCTATTCTGGCCCTCGTGCGCTCCGCCCGTCCCGGCCTTGGCCATCCCGAGACCGACCGCCATGTCGCCTGGGGTCCCGGTCCGCGTGCAAGCCAGGCACTGACACTGTGCGCGCGTGCACGTGCACTGTATGATGGCCGTCTCGCGCCGTCCGTGGACGATGTGCGCGCATTGGCAGAGCCCGTGCTTCAGCACCGCATGGCACTGACATTCGCCGCCCGTGCCGAAGGCATGAGCGTGCGCGACGTGATTGCCCGTCTCGCGCAGGCAATCTGAGGTTTGAAAGGCATTTGATGGCGCCCATCGGCCAGATTGCAGAACCGGCAGAAACACAGGATGCGCTGGCTCGCGCCCGCATGCGTGCTTCGCTTGTGCCGGATCTGCTGGTGGATGCAAGGCGCGTGGCGAACAATGTGATTGCCGGCTGGCATGGCCGCCGCCGCCGCGGAATTGGCGAGAATTTCTGGCAGTTCCGCCCCTATACCGAAGGCGAAGCCGTTTCCCGCATCGACTGGCGCCGGTCTGCCCGCGACGAGCATCTTTATGTGCGCGACCGCGAATGGGAGGCCGCCCATACGGTGTGGCTGTGGGCCGACCGCTCGCCCTCCATGCGCTTCCAGTCGAAGACGGCAAGTGTTTCCAAGGAAAGCCGCGCGTTGGTTCTGGCATTGTCACTTGCCGAATTGCTGTCACGCAGCGGCGAGCGCATTGCCTGGCCGGGCCTGACGGATCCTTTCTCGGCCCGCAATGGTGCAGAGCGCCTGGCGCATCATCTCGTTCATGCATCTGAGGAAGACGAATTTCCGGATCTCGGAACCGTCAAACGCTTCTCCGATGTCGTTCTTGTCAGTGATTTTCTCGATACGCCCGAAGAAACCATGCGCCGGCTCGACGTGCTGGCGCGTACCGGGGCTCGCGCCCATCTGATCGAGGTGGCTGACCCGGCGGAAGAGACATTCCCCTATACCGGCCGCACCGAGTTCCGTGATCCCGAGTCCGGCGCGAAGCTGACTGCAGGCCGTGCGGAAACACTGGCCGAAGACTACCGCAACCTCTATGCCGCACGCCGCGACACGCTTTCGCGCTGGTGCAAGAAGATCGGCTGGAGCTACACTGTCAACCACACCGACCGGCTCGCGTCGGAAGCTCTCGTTGCGGTGCATATGGCGCTATCCGTCGATGCGGGCTTTGGCGCATGAATTTCCTCGGCCTGACCTTCGCGACACCAATGGTTCTGTGGGGCCTGATTGCGCTGCCGGCGATCTGGTGGCTTCTGCGGCTGACACCCCCGCGCCCGCAGAGCGAAACCTTTCCGCCGCTGCGCATCCTGGCAAATGTGCTGAAGCGGGAAGAAACACCGCACAAAAGCCCGTGGTGGCTGACCCTGTTGCGGCTGATGCTGGCGGCTCTCCTGATTTTCGCGCTTGCCGGCCCCGTCTTCAATCCGCGTGAGAAGATTGCGGTCTCGGGCAATGCGCTGGCCATCGTGCTCGACAATGGATGGGCCTCTGCGGCGGATTGGGAGCGGCGACTGGATACGGCCGAGCGGCTTGTGGCAGATGCGGCAGACAACGATCTGCCGATCTATCTGCTCCTGGCCGCAGAGCTTGCCTCGCAGGATATCGGTCCGTTCAATGCGGCAACAGCGCGTGACCGACTGAACGCCGCCGAACCCCGTCCCGTCCCCGTCGATCGGATGAGCGGCTTCACGCGCCTCAAGGAAGCACTGGATGACGCGCCGGGAGCTTCGCTTGCCATTCTCGCCGACGGATTAGGCAGCGAGAGCGACGGCAGCGCATTCGCCGAACTTCTTTCTGCCCCGCTCGCCGATCTTCTGTGGATCGAACCCCAACGCCTGAATGCGGTGGTTATGACTGCAGCCGACAACCAGCCGGACAGTTTTCGCGTCGATCTCGCGCGCTCGGGCGATGATGGCGCGCCGCGGCAGGTCATTGCCTATGCAAGCGACGAGAAAGGCCGGCGTATCGCGGAAACCGCGATCACCTTTGGCCCAGGCGAGGAAACGGCGTCGGGCGAGATGCGCCTGCCCTTCGAGTTGCGCAACGATTTCGCGACACTGGCCATCGAGGGCGAAAACCACGCCGGAGCTTTACGCGTGCTTGACGAGAATGCACGCCGCCGCAGGATCGGACTTTTGTCGCAGAATGAAGGCGACCGCGCGCAGCCGCTCCTCTCGCCGCTCTATTACATCCGTCGCGCACTGGCCCCTTATGCCGATCTGCTCGAGCCTTCCGCACCGGAACTGACCAAGGCGATACCCGAGCTTATCGAGCAGAAACCGGCAGCCATCATCATGGCCGATGTCGGCACGCTGCCTGAAAGTGCACGCGACGCGTTGGTGGAATGGGTGAATGGCGGTGGAACGCTGGTGCGTTTTGCTGGACCGCGCCTTGCAGCCGCCGAAAATGACGAAACCCTGCTGCCCGTGACATTACGGGTGGGCGAACGCTCCCTTGGCGGAGCACTCTCATGGTCGGAACCGCAACCGGTGTCGGAATATCCCGCCTCCGGCCCCTTCTCGGATCTGACACCCCCCCGCGACGTGGTGGTGCGCAGGCAGGTTCTGGCGCAGCCCTCCCCCGATATTGTCGAGCGCACCTGGGCAAACCTCGCTGACGGCACACCGCTTGTTACCGGTGCCGAACGTGGTGATGGTCGCGTGGTGCTTTTCCATGTCACCCCAGAAGCGACATGGTCCAATCTTCCGATCTCCGGCAGCTTTGTGGAGATGCTGCGGCGCATCGTGCAGTTCTCACGCAACCAGGGTGCGGCCACCCGTGAGGGTGAGGAAACGGGTCAGCGACTGGCACCCTATCGCATGATCTCCGCCAGCGGCGCGCTCGTTCCTCCCGGGCCACAGGCAGAACCTCTTCCCGCCACCAACAATGTAGCGGTCAATCTGCAGCACCCGCCGGGGCTTTATGGCGGCGAGGAAGGCGTTCTGGCGCATAATCTCTTCAAGGCCGATGACCGGCTTGTTCCGCTGGAGCGACCGCAAAGCCCAGTTGCGGTAACGGCACTGGATTATGCCGAAGACAGTTCGTTGGATATGAAAGGCCCGCTCCTGATTGCCGCCCTTCTGCTTCTGGCCCTGGACACGCTGGCTGTACTGTGGATGGGCGGAAAGCTGAATGCCCGCCGCTTCTCCGCGCGCAAGGCCGGTGCAGCCGTCCCTGTTCTTGCAGCCCTGACACTTGTCGCCGGGCTTATGGCCCCGGACAGCGCCTTTGCGCAGGCAGCGAACCCCGATGATGCGGCAGCCATTGAGGCGATCTCGAAAACACGTATTGCCTATGTTCAGACCGGCGTGGCATCGACCGACGCCATCAGCCGCGCGGGCATCCGCGGCCTGAACCGTTTTCTTCTGGACAAGACGGCTCTGGAACCCGGCGAACCCGCAGCCGTGAATATCGCCGAAGACGAGCTCTCCTTCTATCCGCTGATCTACTGGCCCATCGAGGCTGACGCGCCCATGCCGTCGGAAGAGGCGATTGCTCGCATCGACGCCTATATGCAGGAAGGCGGGACGGTCCTGTTCGATACACGGGACCAATATTCCACCGACTTTAGCGGTCAAGGCTCTGTAAGCCCGCAGACCCAGCGCCTGCGCGACATACTCTCATCGCTGAACGTCCCGCCGCTTGAGCCGGTGCCTGAAGACCACGTGCTGTCGAAATCCTTCTACATCTTGAACGAGTTTCCGGGCCGTTACCGCGGAAGCCCGCTCTGGGTGGAAGCGGCTGCCGGTGGAGCCGAGCGCAGCGACCGCCCGGTGCGCACCGGCGACGGGGTCTCGCCCATCATGATCACGGGCAATGATCTGGCCGGAGCCTGGGCCATCGACGAAAATGGCGAAGCCCTTCTGCCGACCGTGCCATCCGACCCGCTGCAGCGCACCTATGCGCTGAGAACCGGCGTCAACATCATGATGTATATGCTCACCGGCAACTACAAGGCCGACCAGGTGCACGTGCCGGTTCTGCTTGAACGGCTTGGGCAATAGGTGGCGCGATGAACCTTTCCATCAGCTTCGAGCCCCTCTTTTCAATCACGCTCCTTGCAATCGTGCTTGTGCCGCTTCTGCTGATCGTGGGAGCCGGGCTGCTCGTCGGCCAGCGCGGTTCGCTATTTCGTCTGGCAGCCCTTGGCGCGCTCGCGCTCGCCCTCTTCAACCCCGTACTCCTGGACGAGGAGCGCGAGCCGCTTTCAAGTGTCGTTGCCGTCGTGCTGGATGAAAGCCAGAGCCAGGAGATCGGCAATCGCGCCGAGACCGCACGCGCGGCCCTGGAGGGATTGAAGGAGCGCCTCTCCCGTTTCGGTCAATTCGAACTCAGGGTGGCCGAGACCTCCAACAGCAATGCCGAGGAACGCACCGAAACGCGCGCCTTCGAAGCGCTGGAAGGCCTGCTGCGCGATGTACCGCCCTCACGTGTCGCCGGCTCCATCATGATTACCGACGGTCAGGTGCATGACGTGCCGGAAAACGCCAGCGGGCTTTCCGGACCGCTTCACGCCCTCATCACCGGCGAGGAGGACGAAAAGGACCGTCGCATCCGCTTTGAACGCGCGCCGCGTTTCGGCATCGTCGACAAGCCGCTGGAGATGACCTATCGCGTGCTTTCCAGCAACGAGGAGACCGGCCCCGTTGAGGTGGAAATCTTCGTCAATGGCGAGCTGGCATCCATCGAGCAGGCCAATATCGGTCAGGAAATGCCGTTGGAGGTGACGATCCCGCGCGCTGGCCGCAACATCATCCAGCTTTCCATCGCTCCCGAACCCGACGAACTGACGGACGCAAATAATCGCGCCGTGGCGCTGGTGGACGGCATTCGCGAAAATCTGCGCGTGCTTCTCGTCTCCGGAGAACCGCATTCGGGCGAGCGCACCTGGCGCAATCTGTTGAAGTCGGATGCCTCCGTGGATCTCGTGCATTTCACCATCCTGCGTCCGCCCGAAAAGCAGGATGGAACGCCCATCAACGAGCTGTCGCTGATCGCCTTCCCCACCCGCGAGCTCTTCGTGGAGAAGATCGATGACTTTGATCTGATCATCTTCGACCGCTACCAGCACCGCGACGTGCTGCCGATCCTCTATTACGACTATATCGCGGAATATGTGGAGAATGGCGGAGCGCTGCTGATTGCCGCCGGGCCGGAGTTTTCCGGCGAAGAGTCGGTTGCGCGCACACCGCTGATTGGAGCACTGCCCGCCCTGCCCAGCGGCGAGGTGATCGAAGAGGGCTTTCATCCGCGCCTGAGCGAGACAGGCCAGCGCCATCCGGTCACCCGCGGGCTGGAAGGGTCCGCCAGTGAGCCGCCACGCTGGAGCCGGTGGTTCCGCATTATCGGTGTCGATGATGTGGACGGACAATCGGTCATGGAAGGACCGGACGGACGGCCCCTGCTCGTCCTCGACCGTCGCGGAGAAGGCCGTGTGGGCATGTTCCTTTCCGATCAGGGCTGGCTTTGGGCACGTGGTTTCGAGGGGGGCGGGCCACATGTCGCGCTCTACAGGCGGATCGCGCACTGGCTTATGCAGGAACCCGAACTCGAAGAGGAACGTCTGACCGCCG
Source organism: Nitratireductor sp. CH_MIT9313-5 (assembly GCF_037029545.1). NCBI lineage: Bacteria > Pseudomonadati > Pseudomonadota > Alphaproteobacteria > Hyphomicrobiales > Phyllobacteriaceae > Nitratireductor > Nitratireductor sp. CH_MIT9313-5. The sequence goes on from NZ_JAYMER010000014.1 coordinate 967,575, forward strand.
ACGGCCGCGGCATGGTGCTGGAGATCCGCCGCCAGACCATGGAAGACGCGGCCCCACCGGCTGTCATCACCACACCGACGGGTGAAACACGGGAAATCACGCTGGGCCAGACCGGACCGGGCCTCTTCGAAGGCCAGTTGGAGACGGACGAGATCGGCCTCTACGAGATCCAGAACGGCGATCTCAACGCACTTGCCCATGTCGGGCCGGTCAATGCGCCGGAATTTGCCGACACGGTCTCGACTGAAGAGGTTCTGCGCCCCGTTGCGGACGCCAGCGGGGGTAGCGTGCGTCGCATCGAAGGCGGGCTTTCGGGCCTCTCGCTGCCAAATATCGTGCCCGTGCGCAACTCGATCTCGAATGCGTCAGGTCGCGACTGGCTGGGCCTGAAGACGACGAATGACAGCGTGCTCAAATCCGTGCGTCGCGTACCGCTGTTCGCCGGTTTCTTCGGCCTCGCCCTGCTTCTGATGGCGCTGGGCAGCACATGGTGGCGCGAGGGGCGGTAACGCCGCTCCTGCACCTTCTCAGCCTCGCTGCGCCTTTTTCACGCGAACCGCTGCCAACGCGCTCTCGCGCCTTTTCACCAGTGAAGCGTGCAGAACATCGCCTTGAAGCTTGGCAAGAGCCCCCGGCACCAGCTCCGCAGCAAGAAGCCGGCGCGCATCGACCGGACGCGGCATGCGGATCTGGCCGTGAGGTACAATCTCGAAGCCAAGGGGGCCGTAATAGGGCTGGTCGCCGACCAGAAGCACCACGCCCGCACCCGCTTCGCGCGCGGTCTCCAGAGCGATTGCCACAAGCTTGCGCCCGATGCCCATATTCTTGAAGGCCGGTCTCACGGCAAGTGGCCCGAGCAACAGCGCCTCCCCCTCGCCTGCCGCGATCGGTGTCAGGCGGACCGAGGCGATCACCTGACCGTCGACGACTGCGACATGGGAAAGCGCGCGATCATGTCCGCCACCTTCGCGGATCTTGTAGGCGGCCTTGGCAAAACGACCCGGACCGAAGGCTTCTTCATTGATAAGTTCGATCTCGGCGTCATGCGCCGGTGTTTCAGGCAGATATGCGATGTCGTGGTGTGACATGGGAGGTGGTCTTTCAGTGGAGAGAACAGGAGTTGCGACCGGGCATGTGCCAGCCTGCGCCTGCCGGCGCCTTTACACCTGTCGTCGTCGCTCCACCCGCCAAAAGACCATGGTCGAAACCGCTCCTGAAAAATTCGGTGAAATCCGCTAGCACCAAAAGAAGAAGCAGTCCACTTGAAATTGTCACCAGCCGCGCATCGGCTGAACGATGCGTTCACAGCGGCACTGCTTGGATTATGCAGGCCTGACACTAACTTGAGGGTAATACATAAGGAGATTTCCGATGGGCCTGCTCGTAGACGGCAAGTGGCAAGACAAGTGGTATGACACCTCAAAGACAGGGGGGCGCTTTCAGCGTTCCAAGTCGCAATTCCGCGATTTCGTGACACCGGACGGCACGCCCGCAGAAGGACGCGAACGCGGCTTCAAGGCAGAAGCCGGTCGCTATCACCTTTACGTCTCGCTGGCCTGCCCCTGGGCGCACCGCACGCTGATCTTCCGCAAGCTTAAGAAGCTGGAAGACGTGATCTCGGTCTCGGTCGTCCATCATTTCATGGGCGAGAACGGCTGGACCTTCCTAAAGGAAGATGGCGCGACGGGTGATGACCTCTACGGCTTCGACTATCTCCACCAGATCTACACCAAGGCTGACCCTAACTATTCCGGCCGCGTGACGGTGCCGGTGCTCTGGGACAAGAAGACCGAGACGATCGTCTCCAATGAGTCCGCGGAAATCATCCGCATGCTCAATACCGCCTTTGACGAGTTCGGCGACGCGTCACTCGACTTCTACCCGCAGGAACTGCGTAAGGAGATCGAGGACATCAATGCGCTTGTCTATGACAACATCAACAACGGCGTCTACAAGGCCGGCTTCGCGACCACCCAGGAAGCCTATGAGGAAGCTTTCGATGCGCTGTTTGACGCGCTGGACCAGGTCGAAGACCGCCTGTCACGCCAGCGCTATCTAGCAGGCGACAAGCTGACCGAGGCCGATTGGCGCCTGTTCACCACACTGGTGCGCTTCGACGCGGTTTATGTCGGCCACTTCAAATGCAATCTGCGCCGCATTGCCGACTATCCGAACCTGTCGAACTATCTGCGCGAACTCTACCAGGTCGATGGTGTGGCTGAGACCGTGAACATGCACCACATCAAGGCGCATTATTACGGCAGCCACGACACGATCAATCCGACCGGCGTCATCCCAAAGGGCCCCGAACTGTATCTTGATGCCCCACATGACCGGGATCGCCAGAAGCAGGCGGCCTGATCCTACCAGTAGGGCGAGACCTCCGCCCCTTCAAACACCTCCGCGAGGCGACGCCGTGTTGCCTCGCTCAGCTCTCCCGGAAGCTGATCCAGCGGGAAGAAGCGCGCCTCGGCAATTTCGCTGTCGCCTGGATGGGTGCCATCAACCGTAAATTCCTGCACGAGATAAACCGCCACGTGATCGCGCCTGCTGGCCTGCCGGTTGAAATGCAAGGAGCAAAGCCTCGGTCGGGTCGTGAACCGTACACGCCCCTCCTCCTCAAGCTCGCGCGCCAATGCTTTTTCCATGGGCTCACCAATTTCGACCCCACCGCCCGGCAGGTGCCAGCCCGAGACATAGGTATGGCGCACCAGAAGCACCGCGTTCCTCTCGCGGTCATGAACGATCCCGCGCACGCCCAGCGTCATCGGACGCGCAAGCAGGAACCAGAGGTGAAACAGGCGGATCTTGAGCTTCTGCATGTGGCTCCGAAGGGGATGTGTTTATGCTATGGACTGGAAAGCAGCATCCCAGTGCACTACACCCAATGCAATGTTCAAGCTTGCTCATTTTTCCGACATTCATCTGGGTCCACTGCCCGACGTCACCTTCCGCCAACTCGCGTCCAAGCGGGTGACCGGTTACATCAACTGGCGGCGAAACCGCAGGCTCAATCTCGACCACGGCATCATAGACCGCATCACCGACGACATGCTGGCACAGGAGCCTGATCACGTGGCGCTGACGGGTGATCTGGTGAACCTCGCACTCGACAAGGAAATCGAGGCGGCGAAGCTGTGGCTGGAAGGTCTTTCATCACCCGAAAACGTGACGGTCGTTCCCGGCAATCACGACGCCTATGTGCCAGGCGCTCTCGACAAGGCGGTGAAGGCCTGGGGCTCCTATATGGCAGGTGACGGCAAGAGGCCGCCGAAGGATCGGCACGCCTTCCCCTTTGTGCGTGAACGCGGGCCAATTGCTCTTGTGGGCGTGTCCTCCGCACGCGCGACCGCGCCCTTTCTTGCCAGCGGTTATTTCACGAAGAAGCAGGCCAAGGCCACACGGCGTCTTCTGGAGGAAGCCGGCAAGAAGGGTCTGTTCCGCGTGGTCATGATCCACCACCCGCCGATCCGCGGTGCAACGGGCGCGCACAAACGCCTATATGGCATCAGACGGTTTCAAAAGATGATCCGCAAGGTGGGCGCGGAACTCGTGCTGCACGGCCACACACATTTGCCGACCGTGCACCATATCGAGGGACCGGAAGGCGCAAATGTGCCGGTGGTCGGGGTGGCTGCCGCAGGCCAGGCCCATGGCGGCTCCAAGCCCCCTGCTCACTACAATCTCTTCGAGATCGATGGTGAAGCGGGTAACTGGAGCATCCGCCATAGCCGGCGCGGCGCAACCGGAAAGGGCGAAGCCGTGGCCGAGCTTTATTCGCAGGTCATCGCCTGACTGACCTATCGGCAGACGATCTGTCTCAACCGTCTCGACGTGCCTGTGCTGCATTGGTGACTGGTTCCGCCTGCGCGATCACCTTCATCTGTGAACAGACAACAGCCAACGCCCCCAGAGCGCCAAGCGCGAACATGTTCAATCCAACCGAGAAGAGGAACACCGTCAGACGGTCATCAATACTGCCGTCAGCACGGATCGTGATCAGGTCGAGAAAGGTGCTGCAATAAACAAGGACGATACCGCAAACCATAAAAAGCGCGGACAGAATGCTCAGGGCTTTCATAATAAAAAACTCTCGAAATGAACTTCATCAATAAAACAACCCTTGCGGGTATTTTACATTGCCGGCGCTGCCGTTAAAAAAGCATCACCAACGCGCCGGAGCCCCCAATTTTCAGGCTAAATCACCTGTAGGAGCGAAAAAACTCAAAATATATGGGTTATTCGGTGTACCAGTTAAACTACAAACAACAACCTGAAATGGAAAACAGATCAGAAAAGCGAGAGCCCCGGGACCTGTTCCGACAGGACATAGCCCATCACCGCAGCCCCCGTAATACCGCCCAGAAGCACCAGCAGGAAGCCGGTGAAAAGACCGCGCCTGCGGCTCTTCCTTGAGTGCAAGTGGCGCGCCGCCATCTGTTCCTTCGTCTCTCCGTCAGCCATGTGCCGCGGCAGGTCTTCCACTTCACCTTCGATCATGCGCTCACGTTCCACCATGCGCTCGGCGATGTAACGGGTGACCTTGTCGGCAACCTCACCTGCATGGCTTGATTCCGCCAGAACCACACGTCCCATACGCGTATCGCGCAGAAAACGGTAGGTGCGCCTGTCGCGTCCCATGGTCACATGGGCCACCGCATCGATCCACAGACGCGGATTCTCTCCATTGGAAATGGAGAAATCAAACAGCGGCACATCCTCAGGCACTTCCGCGAAAACCGGCTGGAGTTCCTGTGCGAGCAGTTCGAGCCGGGTGCGGCTGGCCTCGCGCATGTCGACCACGACATCCTCACGATCGGCTGCGGCGTTCTTCATTTCGCGTATGGCATCGGACAAGCGGCGCACATTGTCGCGTGGTGCATTCTGCTCGGCTTCACTCATTACAGTTCTCCAGCCAAAGGCATTGGTTAACCCATTGTTAACATGCCTAAACGCCGAAAGCACCTTGCTTTGTTCCGGATTCGTCCACTCCAGAACCCGATTGAAGCGAGACCTAACGTCTCAACCCATGCTGTAGCGCAGGATGCGCGCCATTTCGGCCGGAGCTTCATGCGGGAGCATGTGGCCGAGCGTGCGGTAGCGATGGACCGCAAAATGCGGCGGCACGTTTTCGAGTTGACGCACGGGCAGGACCGTATCGAGATCTCCCCACACAACGCGCACCGGCAGGTCGAGACCTGCAAGCTTGTGCGGCGGCAGACGGCCCTGCTTGCCGTCCTTTGCGAGAACAGACGCGATCTCGCGCAGCTTCTCCACCTGCCCAGGCTTCTGCCGCAGACTTGCCGATGCTTCCACCAGTTCCTCGGGCACGATCGCTTCGAAACCGGCCATCAGGCGCAGACAACGGGCAAGCGCGGCTTCATCATCGGCAGCGGCGAATTCTGCCAGAAGCGCGGAATTGATTTCGTCTCCGAAGCCACCCGGCGCCAACAGAGTGAGCGAGGCGACGCTTTCGGGCTTCGTCAACGCCATGAGAACGGCCACCGCGCCCCCGAAGGAGTGGCCTGCGACATGAACGCGGCTGATGCCGCGTGCTTCCAGATCATCGAGCACCGCGCGCGCCGCGGTGGCCGCCGGCCCTGCATCCGGATAGTCAAGAGAGCCGCCATGGCCCGGCAGGTCATAGGAAAGGCAGCGGACGAACTCGCCCAGCGCCTGCTGCACCTCGCGCCAGTCCAGATGGCTGCCGCCAAACCCATGAAGGAGTACGAGGGGGACGGCCCCCTCGCCGCTGTCTTCGACGAAGAGGCCTGTCGTCACGAAAGGATCCTGTTTGCTGCGGATACCACGGCCTCCAGCGAAGCCGTCACGATATTGTGGTTGATGCCCACACCGAACAGTTTGCCGCCGGGATGCTCCACTTCCATGTAGCAGACTGCTGCCGCATTCGAACCCTGCTGGAGCGAATGTTCGGAATAGTTCAGCACGCTCATCTCCACGCCGATATGCTTGGAAAGCGCATCGATGAAGCCATCGACCGGGCCCGTACCCGAGCCGGTGATCGTCTTCTCTTCACCACCATCCGTAATAGTGGCTTCCACTACGCGCCGGCCCTTGGTGGAAGCGTCGGGGAAGGTCTGGTGATCGACGAATTTCAGCCGCGCGCCGGGCTGCTCGACATAAAGCTCCTGGAAACGCTCATGGATGCGTGCCGCCGGCAGTTCCTTGCCTTCGCGGTCGGTGATGTCCTGAATGTCCTCGCGGAACTCCACCTGCAGATTGCGTGGCAGGTTCAAGCCGTAATCAGCCTGCAACACATAGGCGATGCCGCCCTTGCCCGACTGCGAATTGATGCGGATGATCGCCTCATAGGAGCGACCGACATCCTGCGGATCAATCGGCAGGTAAGGCACTTCCCAAAGCGGCTTGTTCGCCGCCTTGATGGCCTTCATGCCCTTGTTGATCGCGTCCTGATGCGAGCCGGAGAAGGCGGTATAGACCAGTTCGCCCACATAAGGGTGGCGCTCGGGGATGACGAGCTGGTTGCAGTACTCGTAGACATCCTTCATGCGATTGATGTCACGGCAGTCCAGCATCGGATCGACGCCCTGCGTGTACATGTTGAGCGCCAGCGTCACCACATCCACATTGCCGGTGCGCTCGCCATTGCCAAACAAGGTGCCTTCGACACGGTCCGCACCCGCCATCAGGCCCAGCTCGGTAGCGGCAATGCCGGTGCCACGGTCATTGTGCGGATGCAGCGAAATGATCAGGTTTTCGCGATTGTCCAGATTGCGGCACATCCATTCGATCTGGTCGGCATAGATGTTCGGCGTGGACATCTCCACCGTGGACGGCAGATTGATGATGAGCTTGTTGTCAAGCGTCGGCTGCATGATCTCGATGACCGCATTGCAGATCTCAAGCGCCACTTCCAGCTCGGTGCCGGTAAAGCTTTCCGGCGAATACTCGAAGCGATAGCCACCACCCGCCTTGGCGGCCATGTCGGTGATCATCTTGGCCGCATCGGTCGCGATCTGCTTGATGCCCGCGACATCTTTGCCAAAGACAACGCGACGCTGCAATTCGCTGGTGGAATTGTAGAAGTGGACGATTGGGCTCTTCGCCCCCTCCAGCGCCTCGAAAGTGCGCGTAATCAGTTCCGGCCGGCACTGTACCAGGACCTGGAGCGATACGTCATCCGGCACGCCCCCCTGCTCGATACACCAGCGCGCAAAATCGAAATCCGTCTGCGAGGCGGAGGGAAAGCCGATTTCGATTTCCTTGAAACCCATATCGAGCAGCAACTGGAACATGCGCGCCTTGCGCTCCTGTCCCATCGGGTCGATCAGTGCCTGGTTGCCGTCGCGAAGATCTACCGAGCACCAGATCGGCGCTTCTTCGATGCGCTTGGAGGGCCAGGTTCGGTCAGGAATGTCGACCTGCGGATATGGCTGATATTTCACGGCTGCGTCGCCCATGCCCTTCGGTCCGGCATTGGCGATCTGGCTGTTGGTCTTGGCGTCCATTTTCTACTCCCGGCGGGCCGCTATTTCGTTCAATGCGAGCTGCCGCCTGTCAAGGCTTGCATACGGATTTTGAGGCAGAAGGAGCTGTACCAGGCGCGGCGATTTCGATCGCCAGGCGCCCCTTCAGCGGACCCGGCGATCGCCGATAAGGCCGAGTAGAAGGAGGCTGGAATTGAACGCACGCGCCGTCGCGCCCAAAAAGGCGACGGGGCTTGAGATTTTCTGGCGTTCTTTCCTGGACATGGCCAGCTTGATAGCCGAGCGCGCGCAAAGGCGCAAGTCACTTCAACCCCGACCTGCCCTGCCGACGCAATGTTGAAAATTTCACTGGTCATGTCGGACATGGCAATGCAGCTTCGTCCTTGGGGCTGACATATCTTTCCCAGGAGGATTACCCCATGCGTTTCATGATGTTGATGATACCCGCCGGATACGAGAATGCAGGCCCCGAAATCGAGCTCGACCCCAAGGCGGTCGAGGCCATGATGGCCTACAACAAGGAACTGGAAGAGGCTGGCGTCCTGCGTGAACTGAACGGCCTGCATCCGCCATCGACGGGCGCACGGGTTTCCTTTGCCAGCGGCTCTCCGGTTGTCACCGACGGACCCTTTGCCGAGGCAAAGGAGGTGATCGGCGGCTACTGGATCATCGAGGTGAAGTCGCGCGAGGAGGCCATCGAATGGGCCAAGCGCTGCCCCGGCTCCCCCAACGAGACCATCGAGATCCGCCGCATTCAGGAGATGGATGACTACTCGCCTGAAGTCCAGGATGTGGTGGAAAAGGCCGGCGGGCTGGAGTTGGGCAGGAACTGAGCGCTGCTCAAGCTTTCACCGTCCCCGCCACCACGCGGCTGATGGCGGGGCCGAGCAGCAGCACGAACAGAAAACGTGCAAGCTGCACGGCCATGATCAGCGAGATGTTCACGTCAGGCGAGGCTGCAGCGATGACCGCCACCGTATCCATGCCGCCGGGGCTGGTGGCGAGATAGGCGGTGAGCGGATCAATGCCCCACTCCCAATGCAGAAACCAGGCGATGCCGCCGCAAAATGCCATCAGCGCCAGGATGGATATGACGATCTGCGGCAGGGCCTTCAACGCCACGATGAGGAGCGCCCGGTCGAATTTCAGGCCGATGCTCCAGCCGATGGCCGTGAAGCAGATGCCAAGCAGCCATGGCGGCAGTTCAACCGGCAGGCCGAAGCCCACATGCGCGATGGCACCGGCAAGAAATGCGCCAAGGAAATAGGGGGCAGGAAGACGCACCAGTTTGCCCAATGCCGCACCTGCCAGTCCGATCATCACCGCGATCAGCAGTGCCAATGCGTCAACTTCAGGAAAGTAGCTGGCAAGCGGCGCCCCTTCGTCTGAAAAGTCCACCCATATGCGCGCAATGAGTGCCGCACCGACACTGACGAAGATCACCCGCAGATATTGCATGAAGGCGACGAGCCGCTGATCGGCTCCGAAAGCGCCCGCCATCAAAACCATCGCCGTGGCTGCACCGGGCGCCGAACCCCATACGGCAGTTGAACCGGGAAGGATTTTCAGGCGGCTGATCAGCCAGCCAAGGAAGCTGCTGGCGCTGACGGTGGCAATGACGGCAAGGGCGAGGATCGGCCACAGATCGGCAAAGGAAGCCAGAACTTCCATTTTCAGAGAACTGCCGATCAGGAGCCCGACCATGCTTTGAGCCAGGCCGAAAGCGGGTTGCGGCAGGCTTATCGTGCCACCCCAGCCGCCGAGTGCAATGGCTGCCAGCATCGGCCCGATGAGAAGCGCGGCCGGCAGGTTCCAGAAAATCATGGCACCAGACAGAAGCAGGCTCAGGAGGACGAGTGCGGTCCACTGGAGAAGACGGGAACGGCCGGCAAAATAGCCGCTCTTCTCCTCCTCGACAGCTTCCACCTCACCGCTCATGCTGCCTCCAGCGCGAATTGATCAGCAAAGTGGATAGCCTTTTGCCCGCGAGGCGCAAAGGGCATGAAGGCGCCAAACCGTCCAGCCAGCGCCGAACGAGGTTCAAGCCCTATCCGTGCTTGGCCTTGTATTCCGGCTCCACATGGATCGTGACTTTCGCGTCCGACATGTCGCGTCGAAAGGCTTCCTCGATGCGATCACAGATGCGATGGGCCGCCTCGACACTCATGGCCGACGGCACGACGAGGTGGAATTCGATGAAGCGTGCCCTGCCCGCCTCACGCGTCTTCAGGTCGTGAAATTCGATCGCACCCTTGCAGTTGGCGGCAACCAGCTTCTCGATCTCCACTAGGTCCTGGGGATCAACCGAAGTATCCATCAGGCCCTGGACGGAGGCGGATACCATCTTCCAGCCGTGATAGAGAATGTTGATTGCGACCACGACTGCCATCAGCGGATCAAGCCATAGCCAGCCCGTCGCGAGCGCCAGAATGAGCCCGACTATGACGCCGGCGGAGGTTACCACGTCGGTCCACAAATGCCGCCCATCCGCGATGAGCGCGGGGGAACGCGCCTCGCGCCCCACCTTGATGAGCACATAGGCCCAGATCGCGTTGCCAATCCCGGCAACGCCATTGATCACGAGGCCCAGAACCGGCATCGCATGAAGCTCTGAGGCCTGAAAGGCGAGAGCTGCTTCACGCATGATGAGCAGTGCCGCAACGACAATCAGCACACCTTCAAGAACGGCAGACAGATATTCCGCCTTGTGATGCCCATAGGGATGATTGTCGTCGGCCGGCGTGTAGGAAAGCCGGATCGCATACCAGGCCGCGACCGAGGCCACGACATTGACGATGGATTCCATCGCGTCAGAGAACAGCGCGACGGAGCCAGTCAGCCACCAGGCAACTGCCTTCAGCGCGAAAATCGCCACGCCGATGACGATGGTCCAGACTGTCAGGCGGCGCACTCTTCCACTACCGGGCATCGGGCTTCACAACTCCTCGACTACTCCCGCAAGGGAAGGCTGAACAGCATTCTGCCTGCATGTTCAAAAACATGCAGGCAGAGGGTGAATCAGAATGGCAGCAGGTTCAAGCCCTGCAGGAGACCGATCAGGCTGCCTGCTCACGCGCCTTGCGCGGGAGATGGGCCACCACGTTCTCGATCATTCGCATACCGGCATTCTGGCCAAGGGTCATGATCGATTCGGGATGGAACTGAACAGCCGCAATCGGCTCCTTCTCGCTTTCTATCCCCATGACAATACCGTCATCCGTCTCCGCGGTGATGACGAAGCCATCCGGCATGCTCGTCGGATCGGCAAAGATGGAGTGATAGCGTCCCACGGTGATCTCGTTGGGCAGGCCGGCAAAGACGAGGCTGTTTCCGCCAGCGCGGATACGCGACGGCTTGCCGTGGACCGGCTCGCGCAGCTGGCGAAGCTCGCCGCCGCAGGCCTCCACCAGCGCCTGCAGGCCAAGGCAGACGCCGAACAGCGGCAGCTTGCGCGCACGCGCCTTGCCAATAGTGGCTGCACAATCGAAGTCCTTGGGCGTGCCGGGGCCGGGGGAGAGAACCACCAGATGCGGATCCACGCGGTCGAACACCTCGTCAGCAACGGGCGTGCGCACGGTGGTCACTTCCGCGCCGGTCTGGCGGAAATAGTTGGCGAGCGTGTGGACGAAGGAATCCTCATGGTCCACCAACAGAATGCGTGTCCCCGCCCCCACTTTCTCGCTCTCGTTCTTCTCGTCCATTATGTTCTTCTTGCCTGCATCGCGAATGGCCGAAAGCATTGCGGAAGCCTTCAGTTCCGTCTCCGCTTCCTCCTCTTCGCCATTGGAATCATAGAGCAAAGTCGCGCCCGCCCTGACCTCCGCAATCCCATCCTTGATACGGATGGTGCGCAATGTCAGGCCGGTATTCATGTCGCCGTTGAAGTGGACCATGCCGACCGCACCGCCATACCAGGCGCGTGGGCTCTTCTCGTTCTGTTCGATGAAGCGCATGGCCCACAATTTGGGCGCGCCTGTGACCGTCACCGCCCAGGCGTGAGACAGAAAGGCGTCATAGGCATCCATACCCTCACGCAGGCGCCCCTCGATGTGATCCACCGTGTGGATGAGGCGTGAATACATCTCGATCTGACGGCGCCCGATGACGCGAACCGAGCCGGGTTCGCACACGCGGCTTTTATCGTTGCGGTCGACATCGGAGCACATGGTCAGCTCCGACTCGTCTTTCTTCGAGTTTAGAAGCTTCAGGATCTGCTCTGAATCGGCGATGGCATCGTCGCCGCGCTGGATCGTGCCGGAGATCGGGCAGGTCTCGACGCGGCGGCCATTGACCCGCACGAACATCTCCGGCGATGCACCGATCAGGAATTCCTGTTCACCCAGATTAATAAAGAACGAATAGGGCGACGGATTGATCTGCTTCAGCCTGCGCGAAATGGCTGATGGCTTGCTTTCGCAGCGCTCGAAGAACATCTGACCCGGAACGACTTCGAAAAGATCGCCACGCTTGAAGCTTTCCTTTGCCTTCTCGACGAGCCGGGCATATTCGCCCTTCTCGTGGTCGCAGCGAGGGGGGACGCGATCCGAAGTCTTGAAGGGCGCCGCTTCGCCGCCGCGCTCCAGTCCCTCGGTCGAAAACCCCTCGCCTGCATAGTCGTAGCGATCATGCCAGGCCTGTGCGGCATGGTGATCGACCACGAGGATTTCGTCGGGAAGATATAGCACCACATCACGCTGGCTTTCCGGACGGTCGAGCTTGAGCTTCACCGGATCGAACTGGAAGGCGAGGTCGTATCCGAAAGCGCCGTATAGGCCGAGATTGGCGTCATCATGGGTGCGGAAAAGGTCGGTAATCGCACGCAGCACCGTGAAAACGGAAGGCGCGCGTGAACGTTCTTCCTCGGTAATGACGCCCGATGGCTCGGCGACCTGCAACAGGGCGCGTTCGGCAGTATGCTCCAGGACCGTGACCGGCTCGAGCGCCTCCACCGCACGCATGATGGTCGGCAACATGACTTCGCCGCGCTTGTTCAGCGCCTCGATCTTCATGTCGCGCCCGCGCGCGGAAATGACGACCGGCGGATCGACGATTGCCGTGTCCCAGCGCGTGTAGCGCCCCGGATATTCGTAATTGGAGGAGAAGACCGCGCCACGCCGCGAATCGAGCGCATCCACATAGGCTTCGATCGCACCTTCGTAAGGCGTCTCATGCCGCTGACGCGTGATCGCGATTCCGCCTGCAGTCTTGAACCGCTCGGCACCGTTTTCCAGAACTTCCACGCTCATCTTCCCTATCCCGACTTTTCAGGTCCTGACCGGAAGCCGATAAAGAAAATGGCCGTCCGGTTTTCACCAGCGGCCACATTTTTCAATCGCGCACGAGATTGATGCCGGCCGCTGTTAGCGGACCCACCACCATGCAATCGTGTTTGCGATCATGCTCATGAGCGTTTCAATACAGGCGATCCGGGCCCGCGGCAAGGTGCAACTTGAAACCGGATCATCCTGCATTTGCCGACAAAGCCGAACCTTCCCACCTGGATGCGGCGATTTGGCAGGTATCACGGATGAACTCGCAGAAACTTCCGCCACAATTCTGACGCCAAGGCTGCCGCTATTGACTCACGTCTCGCCGACTGGGCGGGAAACCTTTCTCAGGAGTTCGATTTCAATGCGCTCGATCACCCGTCGCCACTTCTTGAGCGGCAGCATGGCTGTTGCTGCCACCATCGCGGCAACACCTCTCGGCTTCGCAAATTCCATCACTCCACTGCAGCTTCGTACAGGCACACGAACGATCGAGGTGAACGGACGCTCTGCGACAGTGTTGGGTATAGAAGGCCCCGGCAACAGGCAGGGACTGTTCCTCGACCCCGGCGAAGACTTCAACGTGCGGCTCGTCAACGGGCTGAACGAGGCAACAATCATCCATTGGCACGGGCAAATCCCACCCAATGAACAGGATGGCGTACCCGATCTGCCGCAGCCGCTGCTCAAACCGGAAGAGATCCGCTCCTTCTCCTTCAAGCCACATGCAGGCACACATTGGATGCACGCTCATCTGCCGCACCAGGAACTGGGACTGCTGGCAGCACCCCTTATCGTCCGCACGGCGGAAGATCTGGCGGCTGACCGGCAGGAAATCGTGATGTTTCTGCAGGACTTCTCTTTCAAGTCGCCTCAGGAATTGATGAAAGGCCTGGAAGACGCACATGCAGCAATGGGCCACGGCGCGCCTTCAACAGCAGCCAACACGCATGGCGGCCATGGGGGGCACGGCGGACACGGTGGGCACGGCAGCCCAAGCGCCGAGACGACGGCAGCGGTGCACGACATCAACGATATCGACTTCGACGCCTATCTGGTCAACAGCCGCACACTTGATGATCCGGAGACGCATCAGGTGGAGAAAGGCGGGCGTGTTTTGCTTCGCGTGATCAATGCGGGATCGGCTACCGTATTCTTCATCGACACCGGCGAACTGGACGCGCGCCTTCTTGCGGTGGATGGCCAGCCGATCGAGCCGGTTGAAGATCGCCTGTTTCCCGTGGCCATGGGACAGCGCCTGGACCTCGAAGTGGCCATTCCGGCCAAAGGTGGCGCATTCCCGATCCTGGCGTTGCGCGAAGGTGCCCCGGAAAGAACGGGGCTGGTTCTGGCAACGCCTGGCGCAAAGATCAAGCGTTTGCCCGGTTCCAGCGCGGCAAAGGCACCCATCATGGACAGCACTCTGGAAGGCCGCCTCCTCGCACGTTCACCGCTTGAAGCAAGTGGAGTCACGCAAGTAACGGAAGTTCTGCTTGGCGGCGAAATGAGCCCGTATGAATGGAGCATCAACGGAAAGCGTTGGCCCAACCACACACCTATTGCCGCGAAATCCGGACAGCGCAGCGAGTTCATCTTGCGCAACATGTCCGGCATGGGCCACCCGATGCATCTTCATGGGCACATATTCCAGGTGGTCGAAATCGGCGGGCAGCGGATCAATGGGGCAAGACGGGACACGGTGTACGTGCCTGCCAACGAGACGATAACCATCGCATTCGATGGCGGCGAGACCGCCTCCTGGATGTTCCACTGTCACCACATCCCGCATATGGCAACCGGCATGATGACCCTGGTTGAAGTGAGCTAGGAAATTGTCGCGGCGCCATCACCCTGGCGCCGCAACCTCACGCATCTTCCACGTTGATGCGTCGCCAGATCGCCTCGCAGAAGGAGTAGATTGCGAACAGCAGGAGCCCGAGCGCCGTCGCACCGAGCAGCCAGCGCCCGAGTGGCAGACCGGCGATGAAGTCGAGCGCATCCGACAGACTTGCCTGGTCGCTGTCCGAGACGCCCTGGCGCCAGAACAGATAGGCGATGAGCAGAAAGATAACGCCGCGCGCCATGAGCCCGCCGATGGCAGCAATGTCGACATATTGCATCACCTGCTCGGAGGCCTTGAAGTGGTCCCGATATTTGCGCCGGACCGCCTTCCAGATATGGGCGACAGCCACTCCGACGAACACTGCGGCAATGATGACGGCAGCAAGCCGCGCGCCGGCAATGTCTGCCACGAGGCCCGAAAACCCCTCTCCGCCCGAACTGCCGCTGTCACCTCCGCCTCCCCAACGAAGCGAGAAGGTGAAGAGCGTGAGCACGCCATAGGTGATGGCGGATGCGAGCAGGCCTGCGCGGATGACCAGCCCCGTGGGCTTGTAACCGTGGTCATCGGTGTCGAACACGGATTGGATGACACGCCAGAGTGCATAGCCCGCCAGGCTGACGACCAGCACAAGGGAGAGAACATCACTGGCGGTCGTATCCGTCAGAAAGCGGATCGCATCCCGCGTGTCGCCCCCCTCGCCTGTGCCAAGCGCTGCCGTGGCGGCGAAAAAGGCGAGCACCGTATAGACCAGCCCGCGCGCGGCATAACCGGCCCGCGCAAAAGGCTTGAAGGCACTATGCATGTCCTGTTTGTCAGGCTTGTTCATCCGTTTCGGCTCCTTGAGCGCCAGTATTGGAGGAGCTGGACAACCAGCCAGGAGAGACTTGCCCAGGCCGCGCCAAGCGCCCAGCCGGCGGCAACGTCACTGGGCCAGTGAACGCCCACATAGATGCGGCTAAGGCCAACGATCATGGCCACGAAAACAGCAACCGAGATCACATAGATGCGCACGCGTCGGTCCTCCACGAAACGCACAACGAGCGCAGCCAGCGTCAGATAAGCAATCGTGGTCACCATGGCATGTCCGCTCGGGAAACTCAGCGTGTGGATCACATCGAGATGATCGACGAGATCAGGGCGGGGACGCGCGTAATAAAGCTTCAGATAATGGGTAAGCAGCGCCCCCGAGCCCACCGCAAGGACCGCGTAGAGCGCTGGACCATAGCGTTTTGTCACGAGAAACAGGCCGACCACCGCGGCAAGAGTGAGAATGATCAACGGGTATCCACCGATGGCCGTCACCTCGACCGCTGTTTCCTGAAGCCAGGCTGGCCCGATCGGCTGCCCCGGATTGCCGGCTTCGCGAAACAGGAGAAACAGCCGCTCATCAATTTCGGCCATCTCGCCTTCGGCGACTTCGTCCGCAATGGCGACAAAGCCATAAACGCCGAGCCCGAGAATGGCAGCCATGACAATGGGAATAATGTTGGCAGGTCGATGTCGAATGCCTTTCACAAGGCTGGTAACGGTTTCGGCGGCGGCCGATCTTCTATGCAAAACTTGCTCCCTATGGCTCAAAATCGCGGCGATTGAGGGAAGCTAACGCATCATCTACCCGTTTGGCTCCATCCGCAGCAAAGGCAACCGCTTGACAGCGTGCGCGAACACCCCCACCTTTCACCCATGACGACTGGCAACCGAACCCGCTGCAACCACTTCAAGGTCTCTCCTATCGCAGGAGAGTGACCCCGGATTCGGCTACGTCCCCGGATCCAGGGGACGCATAACAGCTTTCGAATGAAGCTGTTCGGCAAGACCAGGACGCAAGTTTTTCCCAACATGAAGGCAACATGCCAGCGCCGATGGATAATGGGCGCGGCATCAGGATTTTGAACAATGGAAACAAAGACCCAGACGCTTCGCAAACCACGCATCACCATCGCCCAGAGCGATCACGACCGCCTTTTGGCGCTTGCAGAGAAGCTGGAAGAGCGCGACCCGGCTGTTTCAGAAACACTTTTCACGGAGTTGGAGCGTGCACGCGTGGTGGAAGACAACCGTCTGCCGCCCAAGGCCATCCGCATGGGCTCACGCCTCACTTACAGCGCCGATGATGGCGAGCCGAAGACGGTAACGCTCGTATTCCCCGCCGAAGCCGATATCGAAGCCGGCCGCATTTCGATCACGACCCCCGTCGGCACGGCCCTCATCGGACTGTCGGTCGGACAGTCCATCAACTGGAAAGCCCGCAACGGCCAGCTTCACAAGCTGACCGTGCTGTCGCTGGAAAAGGACTGACCTACCGGTCCAGAACCTGGCGCAATTCCACGAGGTTGGAGCGTACGCGCAGAACGTAGAAGCCCATGGTTGCGAGGTGGGTTGGCATGATCCAGCCATCCTCGCGGCCAT
Organism: Nitratireductor sp. CH_MIT9313-5; assembly: GCF_037029545.1. NCBI lineage: Bacteria > Pseudomonadati > Pseudomonadota > Alphaproteobacteria > Hyphomicrobiales > Phyllobacteriaceae > Nitratireductor > Nitratireductor sp. CH_MIT9313-5. The sequence continues at coordinate 984,563 of NZ_JAYMER010000014.1, forward strand.
TGGAGATGATGGCTGGCGTGATCGTGAGTGCTGCGCGAAACTGGCCTTCGGTCGCTTCCCACAGCGACTCCAGAGAACGCTGTCGAATGACGTCGGCAAAGTCGGCTCCGGCGGCATCCAGAAGGCCGTAATAAGCATAGAGCTGACCATAGGCGAACCAGAAGCGGTCGTCGGCACGCGTATCGAACCAACCGCCATTGAAATTTTCCGATCGCTCACGCAGGATCGCCGAAGTCGAGCCGATATCGCTTGAGATGCGGTCCAGAAGCTGGATCAGATTGTCCGCGCGGGCATCAAATACGGCTTCGCAATTGGCCAGCGCATCGTTGAACTCACGGAAATTCTTGATCGACTGGCGATAGAAGCTTGGCGTCGGGGCTTTCGGGCCAAACGGGTTGAGGCCGAAATACCAAGTATCTTCGGAGAACTGGATGCTCTCACGCGCCTTCTGCAAGCGCGCATCGATCTGTGACGTTCCGCGCACGCGCCCAAGCGCATCGACCAGTTCAACAGCAATGCGACGAACGCCCTGGTTCACACCCCGCTGGAAGGCGGCCTTGTTGTCGAAGAAGGGCGTGTTGTCCCAATCGATGAAGAAGAAGCCCGTCTTGTAGAGAAGCATGGACGAAATCCACGCATTCTCATTGACGTTGAAGTCGGTCAGGTCGGCTGCGACCTCGACGATGGCAGAGCGCCCGCAGGTGCGCGTCTCGCCGCCTTCGGTCGCGTTGACCTGCTCGCCGGCCGAAACCGTGCGCTCGTCGAACTTGTAGGCTGCGGGATAGTCCGGATTGAAATTGGTCCAGACCTGCGTCTGCCACATGAAATAGATGTAGAGGCCCGCGAAGAGCAGGACGATAGAGCCGACGACTGCCTGCAGTATCCATCCGCGGTGACGATACCAGCGACCCAGTGCCAGAAACGGCCATGCGAGCCAGGCAAAAAGCCAGCCAATGCCAACACCGATCCAGTGAAAGATGCGGGTGAAGAATTCCACGATCGGTTCGAGCACCGCGTGCCTCCGTCAGACAAATCCAAGCGCCGGGCGCTTTCCTTTGGGTGAGATAGGCGGTTTGCAAAGCTTCTACAACCGCTGACTGTCCGCCCCGATCAACAGGCGCGCGGCGCGCCGGAGCTACTCAGCGGCAGCGAAACCCACCAGATCCTCGGGCTTCCAACGCCCCATCTCCTCTTCCCAATGCTTGCGGCAGAGCGAGACATAGACATCCTTGCCGATAGCCACCTGCTCGCCCTGCTTGGCCACCTTTCCGTCCGGTCCAAGCCGCACGACCATGTTCGCCTTGCGCCCGCAGCGGCAGATCGTGCGTACTTCACGCAACTCGTCGGCAATGGCGAGAAGCGCCTGCGACCCCTCGAACAGATTGCCTTGAAAATCGGTGCGCAGGCCGTAGCACATCACGGGAATGCCGAGCCGATCGGCCACGCGCGCAAGCTGCCAGACCTGCTCTTCCTGCAGGAACTGCGCCTCGTCCACGAAGACGCAGTGCGTGGTGGTATGGTCATGGTGTTCGGCAATCCGCGTGAAAAGATCATCACCGGAAACAAACATCTCCGCATCCGCTTCCAGCCCGATGCGCGAGGAGACGTAGCCGCCATCAGCCTTGCGGTAGTGTCCCGCCACGAACAGCATCGTGTTCATGCCGCGCTCACGGTAGTTGTAGGACGCCTGCAGGAGCATGGTCGTCTTACCGGCATTCATGGTGGCGTAATGAAAATAGAGCTTGGCCATGGCTTTTCGCTGTCTTTTGCCTAACTCTTTACCAGCACGAGACGCAGGAAAAAGCGGCAATGACCGGTCTTCCACCGATTAGGAGAAAAAGGCCGTTCCGACCGCCCTGCCCGGCTGGAATGTGGTGCTCGCCTTCCAAACAGGGCATTATGCGTCTAAAAGCACCCGCTCAAAGCAACAATGACAGGGAGAACCGTAATGATCCTGAAGCGTGCGACGACCCTCGCGCTTGCCGCAACCGCCGCCCTTCTCACCAGCCAGGCCTACGCGAAAGACCCGGAAGCCTGCCAGGAAGTGACGTTCTCCGATGTTGGCTGGACGGACATCACCGCCACCACCGCAACGGCATCGGTCGTGCTGGAGGCGCTGGGCTACGAGCCGGAGACGCAGGTTCTTTCCGTACCCGTGACCTACGCTTCGCTCGCCAATGGTGACGTCGACGTGTTCCTCGGCAACTGGATGCCGACCATGGAAGCCGACATCGCGAAATATCGCGAGGATGGCTCGGTCGAGACCATCGTCACCAATCTGGAAGGCGCGAAATACACGCTGGCCGTTCCCCAATACGCCTTCGATGCCGGCCTGAAGAGCTTCGAGGACATCGCGAAGTTTCAGGAAGAGCTCGACGGCAAGATCTACGGCATCGAGCCGGGCAATGACGGCAACCGCCTGATCCTCTCCATGATCGAGGAAGACGAGTTCGGCCTTGGCGAATTCGAGGTCGTGGAAAGCTCCGAAGCCGGCATGCTCTCGCAGGTCCGCCGTGCGGTGCAGAAGGAAGAGCCGATCGTCTTCCTCGGATGGGAGCCGCATCCGATGAACGCCAATGTGGAGATGGCATATCTTTCCGGCGGTGACGACGTGTTCGGCCCGAACTATGGCGGAGCGACGGTTCACACCAACACCCGCAAGGGTCTTGTTGAAGAATGCCCGAATCTCGGCAAGCTTCTGAAGAACATGGTCTTCTCGCTCGAGATGGAAAACGAGATCATGGGCGCCATCCTCGATGACGGCAAGAAGCCGAGGGACGCGGCAAGCGAATGGCTGAAGGCCAATCCGGACGCGCTTGGTCCGTGGCTTGAAGGCGTGACCACCTTCGAGGGCGAAGATGGCATGGCAGCCGTCAAGGCTGAGCTTGGTCTCTGATCAGAGCCGACTGAACTACGGGCATCCGAGATCATCGGATGCCCTTTCAACAACAGAAGGACGCAAACAACCTTATGGATCCCGTATCCGACTGGCTCGCTGACCGGAAAATTCCCATTGGTCGCTGGGGCCAGGACCTTTTCGATTTTCTCACCACCAATTTCGCCTGGGCCTTTGACGGCCTGGCTGAAGGTCTGGCAACCGTTCTGGAAGGTCTGACCGACCTTCTCATGGCCGTGCCCGCATTGGTCGTCGCGCTTGCAATAGCTGCATTGGCCTATGCGCTGCAGCGCTCATGGAAGCTCAGCATCGGCGTGTTTCTCGGCCTGCTCTTCATCATCAACCAGGACCTTTGGGAAGAAACCGTCGAGACGCTGGTGCTCGTCGTGGCCGCCACATTCGTCTCCATGGCGATCGGTGTACCGGTTGGCATCTGGGCCGCACACAATGCGCGCGTCTATCGCATTCTCCAGCCTGTGCTGGACCTGATGCAGACGCTGCCGACCTTTGTCTATCTGATACCCGTTCTCATCCTGTTTGGGCTCGGTGCGGCCCCCGGCGTGATCGTGACGGTGATCTTCGCCTCGCCCGCTCCGATCCGCCTTACCTATCTGGGCATCACCTCGGTGCCAAAGCCGATGCTTGAGGCCGGCCAGGCCTTTGGTGCGACCAAGATGCAGCTTCTGCGCAAGGTGGAACTGCCCGCCGCCATGCCTTCCATCATGGCTGGCCTCACGCAATGCATCATGCTTTCGCTATCCATGGTGGTGATCGCTGCACTGATCGGTGCCGATGGCCTGGGCAAGCCGGTGGTACGAGCGCTGAATACGGTGAACATTCCGCTTGGCCTTGAAGCAGGCCTTGCCATCGTGGTCCTTGCCATCATCCTCGACCGAATGGCGCGCATCGGGGGGCAGGGCAAATGAGTACGGCTATCGACTTCAAGGATGTCGACATCATTTTCGGCACCCAACGTGAGCAGCAGGCAGCCCTGCCGCTGGTGGATGCAGGCAAGTCACGCGAGGAGATACTTGCGGAAACGGGAGCGGTTCTTGGCTGCGCCGGCTGCAATCTGACCGTCGAACGCGGCGAGATCTCCGTGCTGATGGGCCTCTCCGGCTCCGGCAAGTCCACGCTTCTGCGTGCGGTGAACCGGCTGAACGAGACGACCCGCGGCGAAGTGATCGTCAATGACGGTGAATGGCAGGCCAATGTCACAAGCGCGAACGCGGGCGAACTGCGCCGCATTCGCCGCGAATGTGTGGCAATGGTGTTCCAGCAATTCGCACTCCTGCCCTGGCGAACCGTAGCCGAAAATGTCGGTTTCGGGCTGGAGCTTGCAGGTGTCCCTGCCAGGGAACGCCGCGAACGCATCCTGGCGCAGCTTGAACTGGTGCATCTGGAAGACTGGGCCGACAAATATGCCCATGAGCTTTCAGGCGGAATGCAGCAGCGCGTCGGCCTTGCCCGTGCATTCGCGACAGAAGCGCCAATCCTGCTCATGGATGAACCGTTTTCTGCGCTCGATCCGTTGATCCGCACCAAGCTGCAGGATGAGTTGATGGAGCTGCAGTCGCGGTTGAAGAAGACTATCCTCTTCGTCAGCCACGATCTGGAGGAAGCGCTGAAAATCGGCAACCGCATCTCCATCATGGAAGGCGGTCGCATCATCCAGACCGGTGCGCCGGAAGACATCGTGCTCAATCCGGAGACGGATTATGTGCGCGACTTCATCGCCAATGTGAACCCGCTCTCGGTGCTGACGGCATGGAACGTCATGCGCGATGCGCGTGATCTCGAAAATGCCGGAGAAGGCTGGCTGTGGCTCGACCGCAGACGCACGACCCGCTTCAAGTTCGACGAGAACATGCTGGTGGTGGATGCAGAGCGCAACGGCAAACCGGCGATATGGGTGTCTTGCGACAATATGGAGCGGCTGCCGGAGGACAAGCCGAAGGTCTATTGGGCGACCGCTGGCACACCGCTTAAGACGGTAATGCAGGCCATGCACCAGTCGCAGACGGCACCGGTTGCGCTCTTCGACGAGAAGTCCCGCTTTGTTGGCGCCATTGGTATCCGCGACGCGCTCAAAGCCGTTTTGCGCCGCTGATAACGACCACACCTGAACCTTTCGCGGCACCCGGCGACCAGCTAGGGTGCCGCTTTGGTTTGTACCATTCGGGAGGCGTTACAGCATGAATCCATCAGGCCACGTGGCATTGATCACCGGCGGCGGCTCCGGTCTTGGCGAGGCAACTGCCCGCGCGCTTGCAGCTAGAGGCGCGAAGGTCGCTCTTGCCGACATCCAGGTCGAGCGGGCAGCGCAGGTGGCTGACGAGATTGGTGGTATTGCGGTCAAATGCGATGTAACCAGCGAAGAAGATGGCCAGGCAGCCATTCTCGCAGCAGCAGAGAAACTTGGCGCCCCACGCATTCTGGTCAATTGCGCCGGTATCGCGGTTGCAGTGAAGACCGTCGGCAAGGACGGCCCGCACCCGCTTGATCTCTACCGCAAGGTCATCGAGATCAATCTGCTTGGCACCTTCAACATGATCCGCCTCTTCGCTGCGGCAGCGCAGGACCTCGACCCGCTGGAGGGTGGCGAGCGCGGCGTGATCGTCAACACGGCATCGGTCGCGGCCTTTGACGGGCAAATTGGCCAGGTTGCCTACTCCGCATCCAAGGGCGGTGTTGTTGGAATGACGCTGCCGATAGCGCGCGATTTGTCCCGGTCCGGCATCCGCGTGTGCACCATCGCTCCGGGCATTTTCAAGACGCCGATGATGGCCGGCCTGCCAGAGGACGCGCAAGCCTCGCTGGGACAACAGGTCCCCTTCCCGCCCCGCCTTGGCGAGCCGTCCGAATATGCGCAACTGGCCTGCCACATCGTGGAAAACCAGATGCTGAATGGCGAAACGATCCGCCTCGACGGCGCGATCCGCATGGCGCCGCGCTGATCCGATGGCAGGCCCGCTCCAAGGCATTCGTGTAATCGAGATGGCGGGGCTTGGCCCCGTGCCTCTGGCCGGTTTAATGCTGTCGGAGATGGGGGCGGAGGTGGTGCGTGTCGAACGCATCAACCCCGCCCGCGCCTTTCTGGACGTGAAGCCCGAACACGATCTCGACCGCCACGGCCGACATGTTCTGCGCGTGGATCTGAAAAGCGAAGCCGGCCGCGACCTTCTCCTGCGCATGGGCGAAAAGGCCGATATCCTGATGGAAGGTTTCAGGCCGGGAGTGATGGAGCGGCTGGGACTGGGCCCGCAGGACTTCGCCGCCCGAAATCTCGCACTCATCTATGGCCGCATGACCGGCTTCGGTCAGAAGGGTCCGTTGGCTGACCGTGCCGGTCACGACCTGACCTATCTCGCGCTTTCAGGCGTGCTGTCCATGATTGGCCCCAATGGCGGCAAGCCTGTGCCACCGCTCAACCTTGTCGGCGACTATGGCGGAGGGACCATGTTCCTGCTGACCGGGCTGCTGGCCGCACTTATCGAACGCGGCCGCACAGGCAAGGGTCAGGTGGTGGACGCTGCGATGGTTGATGGCGCCTCCATGCTCGCATTGTCCTTTTTCGGTTTCACGAAAGCCGGGATCTGGCAGGAGAAGCGCGGCGAAAACCTGCTCGACGGCGGCGCACCCTTCTATGACACATACGAGACCGCGGATGGTGCCCATCTTGCCGTCGCATGCCTGGAGCCGCAGTTCTTCGCCGAGTTTTCGCGCCTGCTGCCGCTCGAAGAACCATTTGCTACCAACCAGTATGACCGCAAGCTGTGGCCAGAAATGCGTAAGGCCATAGCCCGGCGGCTGAAGGAACGTACACGTGACGAATGGGAGACGCTTTTTGCGCCCACCGATGCCTGCGTGGCGCCTGTCCTGTCGCTCAGCGAGGCGGCGCAGCACCCGCATAACCGCGCACGCAACGCACATGTGAATGTCGGAGACCTGACGCGACCTGCACCCGCTCCGCGCTTCTCTTCAAGCGATACCGTTCCCGCGGGCCTGGCCGAGCCTGCGAGCGACCTTTCTTCCTTCGGGATCGACGAGAAGGAGATGGAAGAGCTTGTACAGGCAGGCGTGATCGGCGATTGACTTGACCGAGCGTTCACCAGACGCCGGGAGTCACGCGTGATGAAGGAAAAGCCGAGCCCCATCAGGCCAACCGATGCCAATGCGATTGCCCTGGCGCGCCACCTTTTGCGCGTCGCGCGCTTCGGGGCATTGGCCACGCTTGATCCAGGGGATGGACTGCCACAAGTCACCCGGGTGGCGGTGGCTACGGACCATGACGCCGCCCCGCTCTTGCTCATCTCCGACCTTGCCGCACACACCAGGGCGCTTGCTGACAATCCCGCCTGCGCCCTGCTTCTGGGCGAGCCCGGCAAGGGCGATCCGCTTGCCCATCCGCGATTGAGCGTCAAGGCAACGGCGCAAAGGGTAGATGAGGCAGATGTTACAAAGCTGCGCCGGCGCTATCTTGCCCGGCACCCGAAGGCGGCACTTTACGTCGAATTCGCAGACTTCGCCTTCTATCGGCTTGAACCGGTTTCGGCGCTCCTGAATGCCGGCTTCGGCAAGGCATATGAGCTGACACGCGACGACTTGCTCCTGTCGGTACCGGAGGGATTCGCGGAGATGGAGTGTCACCTGCGGGCAGAAATCGGGCATGAGGAACTGCTGGCAATCCTGCCGGATCATTCACGTTCCACGGGCGACAGGTGGCACATTGGCACCATCGATCCGGAAGGCATTGTCCTGGTGTCGGGTGACAAGGTGGTGCGGGTGACATTTCCCACCCCTGTCCCTATAGCAACCGACCTCCCCCAGATGATTGCGACCTTTTGCAAACGGGCAGACAGGACATGAGCCGACAGCTGATCGAAATCACCGATCCAAACGATGAGCGCATCGCGCCCTACCGCAATATTCGCGAGCGCGATCTTGTCGGGCGGCAGGGGCTTTTTATCGCCGAGGGTCGCGTGGTGCTGAATGTGTTGTTCTCGACCAGCCGGTTTCGCGCACAATCCCTGTTTCTGCGCGACAATCGCGTCGCCGGTACAAGCGACCTTCTCGAACGCGTGCCGCCGGAGGTTCCCATCTATGTGGCCGGTGGCGAGATCATGGACGAAATCGCGGGCTTCAACATCCATCGCGGCATACTTGCCGTGGGCGAGAAAGGTGATGAACCTGCGGCAGAAGCACTGCTAGACAGCCTGCCGGAGAAGGCGCTGGTGGTGGCGCTGAGCGCGATTGCCAATCACGACAATTTGGGTGCGATCTTCCGCAATGCCGCAGCCTTTGGAGCAGACGCGGTGCTGCTCGACAGCGATTGCTGTGATCCGCTTTACCGCAAGGCAATCCGGGTATCCGTGGGAGCCGCACTGAAAGTGCCCTTCGCCAATGCTGGCAAGGCGCAGGACATGACAGCGCTGCTTCATTCTCGTGGTTTTGAAGTGCTGGCCATGACTCCGCAAGGCGAAAAGGATGTCAGCGAGATCGCGCGCACAAACCGCACGGCGCTACTCTTGGGCGCGGAGGGACCCGGCCTTGATGCAGGCCTTCTGGAGAGCTGGCCCACAGTCAGAATTTCGATGCGGGACGATTTCGACAGTCTGAATGTCGCGACAGCTTCGGCCATTGCGCTGCATCATCTTTGGCTGAAACGCTGACTATTCGGCAGGGGCTGTTGCACGGCGCAGAGCCTTGACCCGGTCGGCCAGGCTCGTCGTGGCCGCCTGCGGGTCCTGCGCCGCCTCGCTCTCAATCGCGGAAATTATGGGCGAATCCGGCCCCTCCAGCGCCGCCGTGATCGTAACCACCTCGGCCGCCAGAGCCGCGATCTGTTCGCGAAGCTCTGCATCATTGTCTGTGCCCTGGCTTTCGGTCAGGGCCGCGCGCAGCCGGCGGTTTTCCTCAACGACAGCTGCAAGACGCGTTTTCAGGCGGTCTTCGGCAGGATTGGCACCCGAAGGCTCCGCACCATCGGCAAGAAGACTGGAGATCTGTAGCGAAAGATCTGCCGCCTTTGCTTCAAGCCGGGCATTTTCTTCCTGAAGCGCAGCCATTTTCGTCGCTCCACCATCATCAGCCATGTTGTTCTCCCGCAGCCTTGTCTTGAGGAGCGTGATTTCGCGCTGTTTGCGCTCAAGTGCTTCTTCACGCGTCGACGCCTGGGACATCATGCGCTCGTTGCGACGCTCTAGATCCTTGGCGCGTTTCTCGGCGAGCTTGAGTGCATTCTCGACCTGCTTGCGCCTGGAGCTTGCCTCACGCAGATCGGCGCGCGCCTGTTTGCGCTCATCACGCAGCACCGCAACCGATTTCTTGAGTCGCTCAATGTCGCTGTCGCGCGAGACGATATCCAGTTCCAGTCTGCTGAGCTTCAGGCTGGCCTCCTCATAGGAGCCCGACAGGTTTTCGATTTCCCGCGCCTGTTCCTGGATTTTTGCATCCGCCTGCTCAAGCCGCAGCTTGAAGGAAGCGGCTTCGGCCTCGGATGCAGAGAGTTTTTCCTGGGTCTGCGACAACTCGCTTTCGCGCTGTGCCAGATTTTCGGCAAGTGCGGCTTCGCGTTCGCCCGCCTCCGTCAGCTCCACCTTCTGCTGATTGATCGTGACCAGATCACTCGCCGCCTTCTTTTTCTGCGCCTCGACTTGCATCTCAAGGCGGCGAACGGCCATGGCCTGCTCGGCGCGCTGCGCGTCGATTGCGGCATTGAGCTCGTCACGGGACAGGGGGAGCTGCGCTTCCAGCCGCTTGCGCGCAAGCTCGCCTGCACGACGCCAAAGGGCGGGCGCAACAAGCACCGCCAGCAATGCGGCTGCGAGAAATCCAAGGGCAAAGACAAGAATATTCTGGATCACGTGATCAGGACCGGGCTCTACAGGAACGTTTCAGCTTCGCATGCCTGGCCGCCAGAAATCCAGAGGAGTCATGCCGGCATGGTTACACCGGCATAACGCTTGGCTGCCCGACAGGTTCAAAAAGGGTTCCAGGTCGGCCGCGCGGTCATCTTCAGATAACCCAGATTGACGCCAAGACGCGCGCCGACACCTGTGCGGATCGGCACCACCAGAACATTCTGGTTCTTCAGGACGTTAAAGCCGAGGCCAGCCACCACATAGGCCGAACCGGCGACACCGCCATAGCGGCGGTAAAGACTGCCGACCTGATCGAGATTGTAGACCAGCACCATGACGCGCGATCCCTGCGCACCGAAATCCCAGCCGACCGAAGGCCCCTGCCAGTACACCGGATGGTCGCCCGCATTCTTCGTGTAAAGCGTACCCTCGCCATAGGTCAGACCGCCGATAATGGCACCGGAGCCTTCCGAGCCGAGTACATAGCCGTTGGGCAGGCCATACATGGAGAAGATTTTCTCCACCACCGTAGCCAGGCCGCCGGTGGTCGCACCGAAGAAATTGTCACCCGCCTGCACGATCTCGTCCATCGTGTAGCCGTTCTGCTGCGCCTTGGCAGGTACAGTTGCAAAAATGCAGGCTGCCACAAGCATGGAAAGTGCGGCAAAGGCACGTGAAAAAGAGCTCAGGGAAGAAAACATCGTACTCTCCGTTGTGAAGCAACAGCGCGCTTGGGCGCCGCAGCGGCTTCCGCAACCCCGCCCGGGACGGATATCTCGTTTTGGAGATTAATCCGTAATCCTTTTTCAACCATTAAAGCTTCCCCTTGTCGGTGACGCTGACTGGCTGAATTCTTGCCGCTCGCCCTGCCATGTGTAATCAACTTGCAGACGGGCAGAAGCACTGATTCGCCCTTTTCTTGACGCTGCTCATTGTTCGAATTTTCACCCCAGACGGGACGGCCTGACCATGAATGATATCTTCACCCTCAGCGCGACGGACCTTGGTGCCCTGCTGTGCAGCCGGGTCTGCCACGACATCATCTCTCCGGTTGGCGCAATCAATAACGGCCTGGAGCTTCTGGACGAAGGTGGTGCTGACGAAGATGCGATGCAGCTGATCCGCGCCAGCGCGGTCAATGCCTCCGCCCGCCTCCAGTTCGCTCGCATTGCCTTCGGCGCTGCCGGTTCCGCCGGCATGCAGATCGACACGGGCGATGCGGAAGCCGTTGCAACCGCCTTCATTCGCAATGAAAAGCCTGAGCTGGAATGGATCGGCACCCGCGCCCTCCTGCCCAAGAACAAGGTCAAGCTTCTGCTGAACCTGCTCCTGGTTGCCAATGCCGCCATCCCGCGCGGAGGGAAGCTGACCGTGCGCCTGGAGGATGTGGAGACCGAGCCGCGCTTCGAGATCCGGGCGCACGGCCCGATGGTACGCGTGCCGCCGAAATTCCTTGAGCTGCATGGCGGTCGCACGCCGGAAGACGGCATTGATGCCCATAGCGTTCAATTCTACTACACGCTGCTTCTGGCGCGTGAGACGGGGCTGGCCATCACCATTCGCGCAAGTGCCGAAGAGATCCTTCTATCCGCAGCACCGGCCCAAAAATCAGGCATTTAAGCAGAATTTAACCAAGCTCGTTCGCCTTCGCTTTACAACGTTCTGCTACCTTACTTTCTGAAGCGGCGGGTAAGCCCCCGCCGTCGAAAGAGGGACCTGGGAACATGAAGCGCTGCCTGATCGTCGATGACTCAAGTGTCATACGCAAGGTTGCAAAACGCATCCTGACGGCGTCCGACATGCTTGTGGCAGAAGCGGCCACCGGCCAGGAAGCCTATGAGATCTGTCTGCACGAGATGCCGGAAGTCATCATTCTAGACAGCCTCCTGCCCGACGTGGAATCATCGGAACTGATCGGACGCGTCATGGCAATAGATCCGGCCAGGAAGCCGCATATCCTGCTCTGCTGCAGCGAATTGGATATCGGTCCGATCATGCGCGCCAAGCGTGCAGGCGCACGCGGCTATATGCTCAAGCCCTTTACGCGGGCGCAGCTTCTGGAAAATTTCCGTGAATTGCGGCTCACGGATGCGGCCTGATAGCCGCTCCGTCCAGTCCCTAACCCTTCAGCACTGGCCAGAACAGACAAAACCCGGCTCGAAAGGCCGGGTCTTGGAGTGAAATCAATTCACTATCGCTGAGCGATCAGGCGCTCTCGCGGACCTCTTCCGGCTCGCGCAGCACATAGCCGCGGCCCCAGACAGTCTCGATGTAATTCTGGCCACCGGATGCGGTGTCCAGCTTCTTGCGAAGCTTGCAGATGAAGACGTCGATGATCTTCAGTTCCGGCTCATCCATTCCACCATAAAGATGGTTGAGGAACATTTCCTTGGTGAGCGTGGTGCCCTTGCGCAACGAGAGCAACTCCAGCATCTGGTATTCCTTGCCGGTCAGATGCACACGCTGACCACCAACTTCCACCGTCTTGGCATCCAGATTGACCACCAGATCGCCCGTCGTGATGATCGATTGGGCATGGCCCTTGGAGCGGCGCACAATGGCGTGAATACGAGCAACAAGCTCATCCTTGTGGAATGGCTTGGTCATGTAATCGTCTGCGCCGAAGCCCAGGCCGCGAACCTTGTCCTCAATGCCAGCCATGCCGGAGAGGATGAGGATTGGTGTCTTCACCTTGGAAAGGCGGAGCGTACGAAGCACCTCGTAACCCGACATGTCCGGCAGATTAAGATCCAGCAGGATGATGTCGTAGTCGTAGAGCTTGCCGAGATCCACGCCTTCTTCACCGAGATCGGTGGTGTAGACGTTGAAGCTCTCCGATTTCAGCATCAACTCGATGCTCTGTGCGGTTGCACTGTCGTCTTCAATCAACAGAACGCGCATGTCTTTCCCCTTCTCCGCCGCCGCCCCGGGTCGCCAGACCACCGGAAACTGCGACGTGTGTCGCCTGAATCGGAGGCTGCCAGTTAATGGTTAACAAAATCTGTTTCATCCTTGCAAGCGCTAACATCGCTTTTGAGAATGTCCGGGCACATCGTTGAATCCAAATATTGAATCACTTTCGCTGCATCCCCAGAAACTGTGTCTTTCACCAAGCCCGCGCGAGGTACCTCGAAACTGCCGCACGATTTTTACCGGACCTTAAGTGATGACCCGTATGATTAACGATGCCCGTAAACGAATGGTTACCGGGCAGTAAGAATTTTAGGGATTTGTTTCCCATTTCCGCGCAGGACTCTTCTTTAAGGCCAGGGCGGTGGGGGATCATGTATCGGCCGATGACCGGCCTTGTGTGTAAGCGGTGTGGGAGTTGTGTCATGAAATCGCGTGAAAATCTTGTCCGGCTCAAGCAATTTCAGGTTAATGAGAAGCGGCGAAGGCTGGCACAACTCGACACGATGATGGCCGAGTTCGAGCGCATGGCCAACGAACTCGATGCGCAGATCGTGGCCGAGGAAACCAAGGCCGGCATCACCGATCAGAGCCATTTCGCCTATCCGACATTCGCGAAGGCAGCCCGCCTGCGCCGCGACAATCTGCGCACTTCGCAGAACGAGCTTGCCGAACAGAAGGCCCAGGCCGAGGCGGAACTTGCCGAGAGCGAAGCAGAGCTGAAGAAGGCCGAGGCTTTGGAAATGCGCGACGGAAAGCGCACGGGCGACAGCGACGGCGAAACCTCCCGCGCCATGGTCGGCTGAGGCGTCCGGATCCGAAATCACAGATGATGCATTCAAGCGGGCGTGATCACGTCCGCTTTTTTGCGCTTCAAGCTGCGTTGTGCCACCAGAATTGCCCTAAGGCGGAACTGAAAAAACCCCGCCGGTAGCACCGACGGGGTTTTTGTTCGTTCGCGTATCGCTTTTGGATCAGTGCCTGTATTGCTGGATGCGCGTGGTACGCAGCCCCTGCAGACCATGATCCTCGATGGAGGCCTGCCAGGACAGGAACTCTTCCACCGTCAGACGATAACGCTGGCACGCTTCCTCCAGGCTCAACAGCCCGCCACGGACGGCAGCAACAACTTCCGCCTTGCGACGGATGACCCACCGGCGAGTATTCGTCGGCGGCAGGTCGGCAACCGTCAGTGGGCTGCCGTCAGGCCCAATGACATATTTCACACGTGGTCGTACCAGATCGGTCATCGTACTCTCTACACTAACCAAGACCCAATCAACGTCACATTAGCGCCGCGGTTTTAAGATTTGCCTAAACGCTCGGTAACAGTAAGGTAAGACTCCTGAATCCGGCGTTAGGGATTTGTTTGGAGTTTTCTTCAAATGCCGAATAGTCCATTCGGACTGGATCGGACTGTCCCCGCTGGCACGACGCCGCGCCATTGCCTATATTGAGGCCCAGCTTGACCCGGCGCACCGGCATTGGCATGAACCGCCTGCGCTGCGCCCTGAAATTTTCGCGAAAGACGGAAAGCCCTGATCATGAACAGCCTGGACCTGCCTGGACGCCCGGAGGATACACGCATTGTCGTGGCCATGTCCGGTGGTGTGGATTCCTCGGTCGTAGCCGGCATTCTGGCCAAACAGGGCTATGAGGTCGTCGGCGTGACGCTGCAGCTTTATGACCACGGCGCGGCCACCCATCGCCCCGGTTCCTGCTGTGCAGGCCAGGATATCGAGGATGCACGCCGCGTCTCCGAAACGCTCGGCATCGCCCACTATGTTCTCGACTACGAGCAGCGTTTTCGCGATGCGGTGATCAATCCTTTCGCAGAAAGCTATGTGGCTGGTGAAACGCCCATCCCCTGCGTTGCGTGCAACCAGACGGTCAAGTTTGCCGATCTACTTGCCACCGCCCGCGACCTTGGTGCCGATGCACTGGCGACCGGCCATTATATCCGCAGCCGCCAGAACGGCGCGCACCGCGCCCTGATGCGCCCTGTGGATGCGGACCGCGACCAGAGTTACTTCCTGTTTGCGACCACTCAGGAACAGATCGACTATCTGCGTTTTCCGCTCGGCGAACTGTCCAAGCCGGAAGTGCGCAAGATTGCGGAAGACATGGGACTGTCGGTGGCAAACAAGCAGGACAGCCAGGACATCTGCTTCGTTCCGCAGGGAAAATATTCCGACATCATCGCCAAGCTGCGCCCCGATGCAGCGCGCGCAGGCGAGATCGTCCATATCGACGGGCGCAAGCTTGGCCGACATGAAGGCATCATGCATTACACCATCGGCCAGCGTCGCGGCATCGGTGTTGCGGCAGGCGAGCCGCTTTACGTCGTGCATCTGGATGCAGCCAATGCGCGTGTTGTGGTGGGGCCACGAGAAGCGCTGGAGACGCGCCGGCTTTACCTGCGCGACGTGAACTGGCTGGGTGACGGCCCCCTTGCTGACATTCCGGCAAAGGGAATGGAAGTGTTCGCCAAGGTACGCTCCACGCGCCCGCCCTCCCCGGCGACCGTTTATCACAAAGATGGCCAGACCTTTGTCGATCTGCAGGAAGGCGAGGCCGGCGTCGCTCCGGGTCAGGCCTGCGTGCTCTACTCCGACGAAGGCAATGAGGCGCGTGTTTATGGCGGCGGCTTCATAGAACGTTCTGAACGCTCAAGCACCGCGGAAGCCCAGCTTGCCAAGCTGGCGCAGACGGCCTGAGACCAGTCATTCAGCACGCAGACATTTTTTCGGGGCGCTCAAAAGGCGCCCCTTGTCAATTGTGGGATATCGTACCGGCAGTGAGGATGCGCAGAACGTCGATGGCTTCCTCGCCCGTGGTGCGCGGCTTCTGGCGCGTTTCGATGCAGGAGATGAAATGCTCAAGCTCCCGCGTCAGCGGCATCCCGTCTTCCACGGGCACATAGGTGGGCTCGTTGGTCGTGAACGCCCACTGGCCCGAATCCTGCCAGACCGCATGGCGATAGACGGCAAGCTTGCGGCCCCAGGGCTCCACATCGTCAAAAACAGCCATCGCCTTGTCACCGACGACAGTCAGGCGGCGCTCACGATAGGGGTTGAGTCGTGAAGTGAAAAGATGGCTGCGCAGACCGTTGGCAAAGCGCATGTGCAGATGCGCGAAATCACTCAGATTATCGAGCAGCGCCGCCCCCTCCCCACGCACCTCCACCGGCGCAGCACCGGTGATCGCGAGAATCATGGACAGATCATGCGGGGCGAGATCCCACAGCGCATCATTTTCGGTATGGAACTTGCCAAGCCCGAGACGGTGCGAGTGGATGTAGCGCACCTCGCCAAGCTCACCCTGGTCGATCAATGCCTTGAGCTTTTCGAAAGCGGGATGAAAACGCAGCACATGCCCGACCATGAAGACCGTTCCGGCCTCATGTGCGGCAGCCACCGACTTCTCCGCATCATCAACCGTAAGCGCGATAGGCTTCTCCACCAGCATGTCCTTGCCGGCGGCCGCTGCGCGCAGCGCGTATTCGGCATGGAACTGCGGCGGCAACGCCATCACAATGGCATCCACATCCTCGCGCTCGAAAAGCGCATCCGGCGCGACGGCCCGGCAGTCATGCTCGCTCGCAAAGCCTTCGGCGCGCGCGCTGTTGGCATCGGAGACGGCTGCAAGCGCGCCCAATGATTTGAGTGTGCGGATGTGATTGGAGCCCCAATATCCGCATCCAAGAACTGCAATACGCGGTTTCATACAAAGGTCACACTGGTTCGATGGTGCTGAGACATATCGGTGCAGGCCGCTCAACTCAAGCCCGGGAACGGGTGACATGGCGCCGCGCAAAGCTGCTTATTGTTTTTTGGCTAATTGGCGCATGAGGCGGGTTGACACGCGAACACCCAGAACCTTATATCCGCCCGTCTTCCGCGCCGCACCCAAGCGACGCAGCCGAAGCCGGGAAGGCGGAGTAGCTCAGTCGGTTAGAGCAGAGGAATCATAATCCTTGTGTCGGGGGTTCGAGTCCCTCCTCCGCTACCACTAGAAGCACGCTAGTAACATCAAGCAGTTACGAGGAACGGAGGTTCCGATGACTGTGAGACATCTCGCATTACTGTTGGTGAGAATGTCATGGCTTGTGCTTCCTATCTTTCCCGCCGTGATGGCCGTTACTATCTGCAGGTTCGTCTTAGCCGTACGCCTGCCAGCCTGCTCGGCAAACAGCTCTATAGAGTCTCGTTAAGGACCAGCGATTATCGTCAAGCTCGTATCCGTCTTTCCGAGCATCTGGGCTGGATCCACAGAATGAATGACAGCGTCGACTACGCCTCGCTCTTCCAGAAAAACGTCCGGGAGCTGGAGGCCTACCTGCAGGACCCGTGGCCATTGTCGCCAGAGCGACTGCAGGCGCGCCAGAACTATGAAGAGCTTCTGAAGAATTTGAACCGCCGGGCGCAGGCTGCCAACTGCGATCCCACCATGATCGAGCCCGATTTCGTCGACCTCCTGAACCTCTTCGTTCGACAGAATGTGGATGCGGAAAGTCACCTGCGTCAGCAGGAGAAGGTCGAGGCTTATGAACGCGGAAGGAGGGAGACATTACACGCTCAAGCTCATGCCTCGGTGCCCGAAAGCTTCCGCAGAACCAGATCTGCACCTACTGCCGCTTCTCTCGATTCAGTAGCTAGCCATACATTGCCTCAACCAGCGCCTGCGCCTGTCGAACTAGAGAATCCAGAAAGAGCGAACGTTCACGCTCCCGTTGAGCCGTCAGTTCCTGAACTGGAGCAACTTGTTCCTGAACAAGAAGAGCCTCCTGCTCCTGCCCTCGCCCCCACTCCTGCCTCCTCTCTGGAGCTGGAGCTGGAGCCGGAGCCAGAGCGAGAAGCTCTGACTTTCTCCAAAGCCCTGGAGGAGTATCTCGAGCAGGACACCGCAAGAGGTGGCAATGCCGATGCGCGTTCCGTGGTAAAGCTGATCGTGCAGTTCCTCATCGACATCATGGATGATCCGGTGGTCGCGGAGTTTGACGGCGACAGAGCTGCAAAGCTCGATCGCATGCTGCCAGACATTCCCAACAGGCAGAACGTGCCACGGGAGCATGCAAGCTCTCTTGCCGGGAGATACAGGTACGCACGAGAGCACGGATGGGATGATCTCACGCGCCTCACGGAAGCGCGGCTGCGCAACGGCTACCACAACGCATTGTCGAAATTCTTCGGCTGGCTGATCGAACGCGGCTATTACCCGCACCCCAAGCCCGTGTTCAAGCATGTCAGCAACGACAATCTTGTCTCGCTGCCAAGAGACGCCTTCGACGACAGCGAGATCGAGAAGATTTTTTCGCAGCCACTCTTCACAGGTTGCCTGAGCGATAAGCGCATCTGGCAGCCTGGCAAATACTTCATCCAATCACACCTCTATTGGGGCTATCTACTGCTTCTTCTCACGGGGCTTCGTCCAGGGGAACTGGGGCAGCTGGAACTGAACGACATCGTGGAGAAGGATGGCATCCACTATCTCTATCTGCGTGGTTTCGATCCCGCGAAGGGTCGCGTCGCCAAGAAGGACGTAAAACGCTACAAAACCCCATCATCACAGCGCGTGATCC
>NZ_JAYMER010000014.1:1002822-1033761 GCF_037029545.1 Nitratireductor sp. CH_MIT9313-5
CCACCCGCTGATCCTGGATCTGGGCCTTTTGGAGCGGATCGAGGAGTTGAAGCAGATCGGCTGTCCCTATCTTTTTCCGGAATGGGAGCCCTATCTAAAGCCCGATGGGGAAATTCGCTGGGGGCAGCCCATCACCAAGAGCTGGCAGCATCTGAAGGAGAAGCTTGGCATCACGCGGAGCGAAGTCACTCTCTACTCGACACGCCACTGGTTCGCGGATCTCATTGACAACACGGACCTGAAGGATACGACGCGCAAACGGCTGATGGGTCACTCGCGCAAGTCGGACATTCCCGCGCGCTACGGAGGAAAGAACCGCCTGACCACACGCGATCTGTTGCGCTTTGAGCAAGCAGCGTCACCTGCGCTAGATGCCATCACGCCAGTTCTACTGGAAGCAAAAGAGAAGGCGGATGCGGGTGAGTTAGTTGTGCTGAAGCCTTGGCTGCAAGAGCGGAACTGGTCGGAGTACTATCAGGAGAAGATGACAGTGTAGAGCTCGCTGTTGATTGCGTAGAGAGATGGCGAGCAGGCCTCCACCGATTTATCGCCGATGCATTCGGCGATAAAATTGCTGCCGCTCTCCGGGCGGTTGGGCAATCTTTGCCCGAACCGCAAACAGGTGCGGCAAATGAGAATCCGGAGCGGCAGCTTTGCGCCCCCATTTAGGGCGTAAAGGCAATCTTTGCCTCAGCCTAGGAGCGGACACTAGCCCCGCTCTCAGGATTGACAGTTCGCGTGTTGAGCATGCGCTGAACGAGTAGTCCTGCAGCTGCGATGATGGCCGAGATAAAGCTCCACTCGCCAATACCTTTGTGACAGCAGCGAGTTGAGCCTGTCCCCAGCCATAGCAGGAAACCGTGGTGATGGTGGCTTATTTTTTGTTGAAGCGCATCTTCGGAACATCAGAGATGCAGCATTGCTACGGCCTCACGGCTTAACAGAACTGTGCCTGCGATGAAGGTCATGACAACAAGTAGCCTGCGGAAGAGACCATCGTTAAGGCGCTTGAAGACGGTGATGCCCAGTTGCGCGGCTATCAAGGATGCCGGCACCGCAACCGCAAGATGATAAAGCGTTTCGGCAGTATAGGCGCCGCGAAACCAGAAGAGGATTATCGCGATCATAAGCACCGCAACATTGTAGGGCTGCAAAACTGCGCGTGTTTCGCCCTTGGACCAGGGACGCATGGAGCACCACATTGTGGGAAGTGCACCCGAAAGAGACGCCGCCCCACCGAGCAACCCTCCCAGAAATCCGACCGACATATCAGTTTTGTGTCGATCTCCCGTGATCTGCGGCAGATTCCGCCGCAGCGCGAAGAAGCCGCCGTAAAGGACCAGAAAGAAGCCGATGACGAGCTTGAGGGTTCCCGCTTCGAGATAATCCAGTGACGCGATTCCTATCGGAATTCCCAAGATCGCAGGCAGCAGAAAGCGCATCAGGCGCCGCTGGTTTGCCATCATCTCACGACGCACCAGGACAACCCCCTGAACGCCGCTTACCACGGACAGGATCACGACCAGCGAAACAGCCTGCATCGCCGTCATGGCTTCGAGAAAAAAACCAAGTGCGAACAGTGCTGTCCCAAAACCAGCGAGCCCGTTGATAAACCCGCCGGCAGCAGCTCCGGCAACGAGCATGGCAGCCGTTTCACCCGTCATGCGGACACTCTTTCCGGATGCAATTTAGGTGGGAAGACACCGACTTCGACTGCCTCCAGAAACGATTCGTGGATCTTGTCGATCACGAGCCGCTTTGCACTGTTCTTCCGTGTGACCAAGCAAAGACGGCGTGTCGGTGCGTCAGGTCCCAGCGACAGAGAGCGCACACCTGGCGGCGCTTGTGTCTCAATGCAGCGACGGGGGCAGATGGAAACGCCGAGATTTGCCGCGACCATGCTGGTAATAGCGTCAAGCCCCTGCAATTCCATGGTTTCATTCACCATAACCGACCTGGCCTGAAGCCAACGCTCGATGATCTCGCCCACCACCGCCTCACGATTGAAGCGGATGAAGGGTTGGGATCGCAAAAGCGCGATGGGATCGTCCTCAGAAAGCTGGTCGGACACCAGAAGCTCAAGCGGCTCGGTCACGATTTCCTGTATCACCAGATCGTCAGGTGCGATCGAAGGTACGGTAAGAATTGCGGCTTCCAGCATCCCGCGCTTTATCTGCGTGAGAAGTGAAGTTGTAAGCCCTAATCCCACCCGGATGTGCAGATCTGGGCAATTGCGCTTCAGGATCGAAATGCCAAGCGGGACAAGCCCAGTCAGCGTTGTCGGCACCGCAGCGAGCGTTATCTCGCCCTTGAGTGCACCCTCTCCCAGGATGGAAGGCACCAAATCGTCATAGGATCGGATTATATCCCGCGCTTTTGCGACCAGCGCCAATCCCAACGGCGTCAGCTCGGGCGTCCGCTTGCTCCGGTCGAATATCGTGACCTGATACTCTTCCTCAAGCGCTTTCATCTGCTGCGAAACAGCGGAATAGGTAACGAACACAGCTTCAGCTGCAGCAGTGAATGTGCCGTGGTCGTGCACGGCAACGAGTGTTCTGAGAGCCCGGATTGACATAAGATCGCACGCAACTTTGTGTCAGTTTCTCTAACGGAAATTGTTAGGAAAACCATCTTTTTTTAAGAATGCCTTTCCCATAACAATTGTCAAGCTGAACCGATATGGCTGGGAGGAAGCCATCGATTAGGCCAAACACATTTCCTGGGAGGAGAAAACAATGAGATTTAGACTACCAATTCTCGCGAACGCGCTGTTGCTTGGCCTGATGTCAGGCAGTGCAATGGCAGACTATCCCGAACGGCCAATCAACATGATCATTCCTTATGGCGCCGGTGGTGCGACCGATATTTCGGCGCGCGCCCTCTCAGAGCCGCTAAGCAAGGAAGCCGACGCCACGCTGGTCCTTTCGAATGTGACAGGTGCTGGCGGCGCAACGGGTAGCGTGGTTGTCAAGAACGCAAAACCCGATGGCTATACGATGCTCTTTGCACGGGTAGGTTCGCACACGGTCAACCCGGCCATGAAGGCAACGCTGCCATACACGCTCGATGATTTCCGCTTTGTGACCGTGTACGAGATCAACCCGGTAGCCTGTGCCGTCAGAGCCGATTCCGATATCAACTCGATCGAAGATCTGGTCAAGAAAGTCGGCGAAGGCAATGTCAGCTACAGTTCGTCGGGCGTGGGCTCCATGCTGCAGCTTGCTGCGGTCATGGTTCTTGATGAATTCGGCGTGAAAGACCCGCACAAGACGGTCACCCACATCCCACAGAAAGGCGGCGGAGAAGCTGCCACGGCCGTCCTCAATGGCACGGTCACATTCATCTGCACGAATTCGTCCACTCTGGCCAATCTGGTCGGCAACAAGCAGCTGAAACCGATCCTCGTGACCTCCGAGGAGCGTCTTGAGGGCTTCCATGCACCGACCGCCTCCGAACTTGGCAAGCCGGGACTCAACGAACTTGTCGGCTGGACCGGCATCGCCGGTCCGAAGGATCTCCCGGATGACGTGGCTGAGAAATGGGCTGAATGGATGGAAGCAGCAATTGACGACGAACGCTTCCGCAAGACATTGACATCAGCCGGTTCGATCATCGATTTGATGTCGCCGGAAGAAGCTGGCGAATTCATTCAGCGTCAGTACGAGACTTTCCGCAATCTCGTGGACAAACTGGATATGCGCGTCGAAGGCTGATCGAAAGAAGAACAGCGCCGGGAAATTCCATTCCCGGCGTTTCGCTTTGGGAGGAGCGAGATGGACAACAAACAGATTCAAACGAGATTGGGGATTGGCGCTATGGCGTTGTCCCTATTTCTGATTTTGGCTGCGATCCCGAATTGGGTTTCCGAGCCAAGCAATGTGCCACACTTGGTACTTTCTCCCACTTTCTGGCCTTACACCTTGAGCGCTCTCATGGGGCTGACCGGCCTGGGCCTCTTTGTGACAGGACTTTCTCAAAGTGCTGGTGGTGCGGTGATTGGTGATCCCATTCCCGACAGCCGCAAGGGCTATTTGCGGCTCGCAGCAATGGGTCTGGTGATGATCGCGGCGATGTTCCTGATGTCGCGCCTTGGCATGGTCTGGACATCGATGCTGCTTTTTATTGCCTCGATCGTCATCTTGAGGACGCGCTACCCCATCGCCGCACTGATCTGCGCCATCTCCGTCCCCCTTGTTCTCTACGCATTCTTTGCGCATGTCGCAGGTGTCGCGATCCCGCAAGGTGACTTTGTGAGGCTTCCATGAGCTTTATCGACAGCCTGCTTGCGGGCCTATCACTCGTCTCCAATTTCGAGGTCTTTCTTGCGCTTGCAGTTGGCGTGACAATCGGTGTCGTGGCCGGAGCCATACCCGGCATGTCCGCCACCATGGCGGTGGCGCTGACCCTCCCCTTCACCTTCACCCTGCAGCCCGTAACGGGCATTCTACTTCTGCTTGGTGTCTATAAAGGCGGAATATTCGGCGGCTCTATTCCGGCAATCCTGATCAAGACGCCTGGAACTCCGGCCTCATCCGCCACAGTCATGGACGGGCATCCCATGGCAGAACGCGGCGAAGCCGGACGCGCTCTCGGCATGGCCTTGTGGGCGTCTTGTACGGCCGATCTGGTTTCGAACCTTTCGCTCATCCTCTTTGCCGGATGGCTCGCTTCATTCGCGCTGAATTTCGGGCCACCGGAATTTTTCACGCTGATCCTGTTCTCCCTGACGATCATTGCAGGCGTTTCAGGAAACAGCCTGCTGCGCGGCGCTCTGTCAGCTCTGCTCGGTCTTCTATTCGCAACGGTCGGATTGGATCTCATCTACGGGACGAACCGCTTTACATTCGGCGATCCCAACATGATGGGCGGCCTGAACTTCATTGCGGTGCTGATCGGACTGTTTGCCATCCCCGAGGTGCTGGCAATGGCCTGGCATCCGACCGGGCATCTGGGCAAGACCCGCAGCCTTGGCAAGAACAAGGTCACCTTTGCCGATTACAAGAAATCCTTCCGCTCGATCATCCGCGGCAGCTTCATCGGTGTGTTTCTGGGTTCGATCCCGGGCATCGGCGCAGCTCCTGCAGCCTTCCTCTCCTATTCCGAGGCACGTCGCAAATCCAAGAACAAGGAGAACTTCGGCAAGGGCGAGGTCGAGGGCGTTGCAGCCGCCGAGGCCGGTAACAATGGTGTGGCCGGCGCAACATTGATCCCGCTACTAGCCCTTGGCGTACCAGGCGACGTGATCACCGCCATCATCATCGGGGCGTTCATGGTCCACGGACTGCAGCCGGGCCCGATGATGTTCGTCCTCAATGTCGACCTGATCTATGGTCTCTTCATCGGCCTGATCGTAAGTTCGGTCCTACTGCTTTTCATCGGTTCGGCAGCCATACGCGGCTTCAAATATGTGGCCGACATTCCGCGACGCATCCTGATACCCACGGTACTCATTCTCAGCATTTACGGTGTCTTTGCGGTGAACAACAATGTGTTCGATGTTGGTGTCATGCTGGTGATGGGCTGGGTGGGCTATCTGATGATGCGCCTTGACATACCCGCACCGCCCTTCCTCATCGCCTTCATCCTCGGCCCGCTTCTTGAGGATAATTTCCGACAGGCGATGCTGATGTCGGGGGGCAATCCCGCAATTCTTGTTCGGGGACCGATCACGTGGTTCTTCTGGAGCCTCACAGCGATCACTGTCTTTGCCATCCTGAAGTCGGGAATGACCAAAACCAAACCCGGTCTGAATCAGCCTGAGTTCGTATCGCAAAACGAAGGCTGAGGAGGCCGGGACCGGAACGCAGTTTAAGGCGGCTTCGCGTGCGAAGCCGCCTTATTTCATGTAACGACGCTGCGCTTGCTTGTGTAAGCTGAACTACAATAAAACGTTAGAATAATCCGCTTTTTTGTAAATCAATCTATCATTTATACCATTGGGAGAAGAATGCTCAGGAGTTTGAAGGCTCGTGGCCGAAAAGCAGGAATATCTCGAGATATCGGTTTGGCGAGGCAACGCTGAAGGCGGTGAGTACCAGACCTTCGAAGTGCCTCAATATGAGAGCCAGACAGTTCTCGACGTGGTCTCCTGGATCCAGCAGAACGCCGATCCGACGCTGACCTATCGCTTCGCATGTCGCGTCGGCATGTGCGGATCATGCGCAATGATGGTCAATGGCGCTCCCCGCTGGACCTGCCGCACACACGTGAAAAAGGTTCAGGGAAAAGCCCGCAAGGTGACGATAGCGCCGCTCCGCAACCTTCCGGTTATCAAGGACCTTGCCGCCGACATGGCGCCCTTTTTCGACAAATGGGTAAAAGCCGGCGGACGTCATCAGCCGAGTGCCTCAAGGCACGATCCCATCGTCCAGGTGAAACCGGAAGGGAAAGAGCGTAGCGCCGCGAATGCAGGCATCGAATGCATAAATTGTTCCGTCTGCTACTCGGCCTGCGATACCGTCACCGCAAATCCTGAGTATCTCGGCCCGGCCGCGTTGCAGCGTGCCTGGACGATCGTGAATGACGAAAAACATGGCAATCGCGAAGGCGTTCTTGATGCTGTGTCGAAGTCCGGCGGCTGCCACAATTGTCATTCCATGGGCAGTTGCACCTTCCACTGCCCCAACGGCCTGGACCCGATGGGTGCGATTGCAAATCTCAAACGGCTGACCGCACGCAATGCCTTCAAGAGGGGCCGTGATGCTTGATCTTCGACTCTACCTCGCCCAGCGCATCAGCGCCATGATTATGGTGCCGTTCGTCATCACGCACCTCGCTGTGATGATCTATGCAATCCAGGGTGGCTTGAGTGCGGCAGAAATCCTTGCACGCACGCAAGGTTCGCTCTTCTGGTTCCTCTTCTACGGCATGTTCGTTGCCGCGGTGTCGGTGCATGCTGCAATAGGTGTGAGGGTAGTTCTGAGCGAGGTCGCCGGCCTGCGCGGTCTCGCGCTGACTTTGGTGGCTACAGCCGCCTTCTTCCTTTTCCTGCTGCTCGGCGCATCCGCAGTCATTGCCGTAACGGTGGCGCCATGAGCAGGTATCGCAATCATCCACTATGGTTTGCCTTTCTACTGCATCGGCTTTCAGGCATAGGACTGGCTCTATTTCTTCCAGCACATTTCTGGATGCTGTCGCTCGTCCTGACAAACCCCCAAGGCTTCGATGACTTCGCCCTCTGGACAGACCATCCGCTCGTGAAAATCGCCGAATTCGGTCTCGTCTTCTTGCTGGCTGTGCACTTCTTCGGAGGATTGCGGCTGCTGGCTCTCGAATTCCTCCCCTGGCCTAGCCGCCACAAGACCTTGGCGGCAGCCAGCATTGCCGGTGCTTTCCTCGTCTCCGGCGCATTTTTCCTGAACGCGGTGTAGCCATGCCCCTCAAAGTGGATATCGAAAGACACGATACGGACATCCTCATCCTGGGGTCCGGCGGTGCAGGTCTCTTCGCCGCACTTCACGCACAACAGGCCGCTCCCGAAGGCACCAGGATCACCATCGCCGTGAAGGGGCTTCTCGGCAAATGTGGCTGCACGCGCATGGTGCAGGGCGGATACAATGTTGCGCTTGGCCATGGTGACAGCGTCGAGCGGCATTTCATGGACACCATCATCGGCGGCAAGTGGCTGCCCGACCAGGATATGGCCTGGAAACTATGCCAACTCGCGGTCGAACGCGTGCGCGAGCTGGAAAACGAGATCGGCTGCTTCTTCGACCGCGAGCCGGATGGCAGCCTGCATCACAAGGCCTTTGCCGGTCAGACTGCGGACCGAACCGTCCACAAGGGTGATCTTACCGGTATCGAAATCATCAACCGTCTCATGGAACAGGTGCTTTCCCGACCGATTGAAAGGCTGGAGGAGCACCGCGCCATCGGTCTGGTGCCAACCTGCGATGGAAGCGCGATATCCGGCGTTCTATTCATCGATATGCGTACCGGCACTTTTCGCTTTGTGCGCGCGAAGACCGTCATGATGGGGACCGGCGGCGGTCCCACGATGTACAAGTACCACACCCCTTCCGGCGACAAGACCATGGATGGTCTGGCCATGGCACTGCGTATCGGTCTGCCGCTGCGCGATATGGAGATGGTGCAGTTTCATCCCACCGGCCTGCTTGCAGGGGACCATACGCGCATGACAGGTACCGTCCTGGAAGAAGGCTTGCGCGGTGCAGGCGGCCAACTCCTGAATGCCCATGGCAAGCGTTTCATGTTCGACTATGACCAGCGCGGTGAGCGTGCAACGCGCGACGTGGTCAGCCGCGGCATCTACGCTGAAATGCGCAAGAACAATGACCCGGCCCAGGTCGGCATGTACATATCAATGAAGCATCTGGGACCTGATCTTGTGCGCCGGAAATTCTCGGGCATGGTCAAGCGCTGTGCCGATTGCGGCTTCGATCTTGCAGGCGGCCTCGTGGAAGTCGTACCGACTGCCCACTACTTCATGGGCGGTGTTGTCGTCGATCCCGATACGCGCACCATGTTGGAAGGACTCTATGTTGCAGGCGAAGACGCGGGCGGCGCCCACGGCTCGAACCGCCTCGGCGGCAATGGTGTCGCCAACTCCACGGTTTTCGGCGGTGTCGCGGGCGAGACAATGGGTGCCGATATTCGTGGTATGAGCGCCTTGCGCGACCCGAATGAAGACATACTGGCAGCTGAGATCGAGCGTGCACAACGCCCCTTCGCCAAGAAGCCGGGCAAGGTTCAGGAAATCCGCAACCAGCTCCAGGAAATGATGTGGGAAGATGTCGGTGTCATCCGCACGGCAACCGGCATGAAGCGTGGGCTCGACCGACTGGCAGCAATTCGCGAAGAACTGGCAGAGACCGGCGTCGACTCTTCCAATCTCGCATTCAACCTCACCTGGCATGACTGGCTGAACGTGGCATCGCTGACCGAGATATCGGAGGTGATCACCAAGGCCGCACTTTCTCGGGAGAACTCCCGCGGTGCTCATTATCGCGAAGACTACCCCGAGGAAGGCGATCTCGATCAATCCTATTTCACCGTCGCTTCCATGAAAGGCGGCACGGTCGAGGTGCAACGCGAGAAAGTTCGCTTCACCATTGTCGAGCCTGGTCAGACCGTCCTGCCCGAAGATGAACCTGAAACACTGGTGGCCTCATCATGATACCGATCGACCTCATCCAGTCCACGGCTGAAACTCTCATGGACAAGGCTGCAATCGAGATTCCGGAGGATTATCTGGAGGGTCTCAAAGGTGCAGCCAGCACAGAAGATGGCGATCTGTCCGCCTTTGTGCTCCAGGCAATGCTGGAGAACTACGAAGCGGCGAAGGAAGACCGTCGGGCTATGTGTGGCGATACGGGTACGCCGCGCTGGTATGTGAAAATGGGTAACGAGACCCAGGTCGAGGGTGGCCCCGTAGCTCTGGAAGCCGCGCTGCGGCGCGCCACCGCCAACAGCACCAATGGTGTCCCCCTGCGGCCGAACCGCGTTCACCCGCTCTGGCGCACTGACCACAACAACAATGTGGGAATAGGCGCACCTGAGATCGAATACGGTTATGAGCCCGGTGGGGAGTGGATCGACCTGATCACAGTGCACAAGGGGGGTCTGTTCGGAACCGATTACCGCATGCTTTTCCCGTCGGACGGGATCGAGGGGATCAAGCGATTTTATCTGGATTGTCTGGTTGCCTTCGGCAAGCGTGGCCTTGCCTGCCAGCCTGCCATCATCGGAATCGGCCTTGGCGGCTGCAAGGACACCTGCATGGTGCTGGGAAAGCGTGCCGCCTGCCTGCGCGTCGTTGGCAGTCGCAATTCCGATCCGCGCATCGCGGCCCTTGAGGAGGAGTTCAAGGAACTGGGCAACTCGATCGGCATGGGCGCAATGGGTTTCGTCGGCAAGAACATGGTCATCGATACCCATATCGAGGTGGGTTACTGCCATACCGGAGGCATGCAGATGAGCGTACACGCGTTCTGCCTGTCCTCAAGGCGCGCTGTTGCCCGCATCTATGCTGATGGCCGTGTTGAATACCGAACCGATCCAGACTGGTTCACACCCTACCAGCGGCGTGAGACGGTCGAATGGGAGCCAATGATGGAGGCCGCCGAATGAAACCGCGCGAAATCCGCCTTTCCACCACACCTTCAGATGAAGACATCGCGGCGCTGAAGCTTGGCGATGTCGTCTATCTAGACGGCCTGATGTATACAGCGCGCGAGGGCGTCTACATGCGCGCACTTGAGCAGAAGGCGAATATTCCGATGGAACTGCCCGCCCACAGTGCGGCGAATTTCCATTGCTCCCCCGCCGCCAGCATACGCTCCGATGGCACCTATAATATGGGTGCGGTAACCGCGACAGCGAGCTTCCGCTTTGCGAAATGGCTGCCTGAATGGATGGCCAAGACCGGCGCAAAGCTGATCATCGGCAAAGGGGGCATGACCTCGCGCGACTACAGGGAATATTTCGTCCCCAATGGCGCGGTCTATCTTACCACGGTCGGCTATGGCACCGGCGCATTGCTGGGCCGTGGGGTCGAGAATGTGGAAGCCGTACACTGGCACGAGGAGCTTGGGCTGGCGCAGGCGATGTGGGTCCTCAAGTGCAATCGCATGGGCCCGTTTATCGTTGCCTCGGATCTGCAAGGCCGCTGCCTGTTCGAGCGCGAGAATGCCCGCACCACGGAAAATATCGGACGCCTCTATGAGGGACTGAGACCCTCCGTTCTCAAGCGCTTCGGCGAAACCGACGACCGCAGCGATGAATTGATCTGAGTGGACCAGTGGGGGAACGACAAAATGACGAGTTTCGTGGATCAGCGCACTTACACGCTGAAAAACGGCAATGTGCAGAAGTTCCTGAAACTCTATGAAGAAGAAGGAATGGAGGTTCAGCTGCGCATATTGGGCAAGTTGGTCGGCTACTATTTCACGGATATCGGGCCCCTGAACCAGATCGTTCACATGTGGGGCTATTCCAGCATGGATGACCGGTGGGAACGTCGAAAGGCGCTTCAGGCGTCACCGGAGTGGCAGGCTTATGCCGTTCAAATGCGTCCTCTGGTGGAAAATATCGAAAACAAGATCCTGATCCCGGCACCGTTTTTCACGGTGCCTTGAGCGCAGGCAGCACTACAACAAGACATGCAATGGGAGGGGAATTCATGCGCGGAGCGGATCTGCTTGTTGAGGCACTGAAGGCAGCGGGAGTAACGCGAATCTATTCCCTGTCGGGCAACCAGATCATGCCGGTTTACGATGCCTGTTTCGAAGCCGGCGTTGAGATTGTGCATACGCGGCACGAGGCCGCTGCAGTCTACATGGCCGAAGCCCATGCCCAGCTGACAGGCAGCATAGGTGTCGCGATGGTAACCGCGGGCGCTGGGGCTGCGAACGCATTGGGCCCTCTTTTCACGGCCACGGAATCCGAAACACCGGTGCTTCTCCTCACAGGAGACAGCCCGGTCTCCCAGGATGGTCGTGGTGCGTTCCAGGAAATGGACCAGGTGCCGATGACAGCACCATTGACCAAACTTTCTTTGCGGCCGAGGTCCGCTGGTCAACTTGGCAACGCCGTTGCGAAGTCGGTGAGAACTGCCACTTCCGGCCGTCCCGGTCCGGTTCATATTGCACTTCCCTTCGATGTCGTCGAGGAAGATGCTGGAGATGCGCGCGTACCAACTGCGCACGAACTCGCCCGTGACGCAATGGCATTGAGAGAAGGCGATGCCCGCCTGATAACACAGGCAATTGCAGCAGCGAAGAAACCCATCGTCCTCTGCGGACCGGTGATGAGCGCCACGCGCAGCGGCGACCTGAAGGCAAAACTGCAGCAGGCGCTTAACGCGCCTGTTATTGCAATGGAGAGCCCGCGCGGGCTGAAAGATCCATCACTGGGAGCGCTTGCTGATTTGTTGCAGCAGGCAGATCTCGTCGTGACACTCGGCAAACGCGTGGATTTCACCCTCGGTTTTGGCAAGACTGGCGCGTTTGATCCCGCTGCCCGTTGGATCAGCATTCAACCGGACATGAAAGAACGCGACCGCGCACATCTCAATCTGGGCGAGCGACTGAAGATGAACTTTCACGCTGACCCGCGTGATGCAGCTGCCACGCTTATCGAAACTGGGGACGGGAGCAATGTGCATGGCGAATGGCTTGAAGCAGTCTCAAGCAAGCTCATGCGTCGCGCCGCAACGCCCTCATCCTCCGATCGCATTACGCCTGACCAGCTCTGCGCGGCGGTCCAACGTAAGATCGACGCCACCGATAATGCAATTCTCATCAGTGATGGCGGTGAATTCGGTCAGTGGGCACAAGCCGGCATTACGGCCAGTAGACGTGTCGTCAACGGTGTGTCGGGCGCAATCGGCGGCGGCCTTTGCTATGGGCTCGCCGCGGCCAAACTTTTTCCCCAATCGACCATATTCTCAATGATGGGCGACGGCACTGCGGGCTTCCATCTTAGCGAGCTCGAAACGGCCGCGCGCGTCGGTGCGCCCTATGTACTCGTCATCGGCAATGATATGCGCTGGAACGCCGAGCACCAGATCCAATTGAGGGACTATGGTGCTGACCGTTTGATTGCCTGCGACCTGAGTGATGGGCGTTATGACCTCGTTGCCACCGCGCTTGGCGGGCACGGCGAATTCGTGACCGAACTCTCCGAGCTCGATGGCGCATTGGAACGAGCGGTGAATTCAGGGAAAGTGGCCTGTGTAAATGTGTTGATTGATGGTCTGCCAGCGCCCTCCGGCCCCTCGCACTAATTGGGAAGGAACGATGCGCCGATGTCGCAAGGCCGGATCACCAATCGCCCCTACGAGACTGCATTTTCCATCAGCCGCATCGATGCCTGGGCATGTCGAGCGCCAATAAAAGGCGGCTCGGTAGCCACATCCTTCGGGATAATGCGTGATCGCCCTGCCGTGTTCGTGCGCATAGAGGATGATCAAGGCTGGTTCGGCTGGGGTGAGATATTCGCCAATTGGCCAGCAGCCGGAGCCGAACACCGCGTCAATCTCCTCATGGATGACATTGCGGAAATCGTGCTCGGCAAGCTCTGGCAAACGCCGGAAGAGATGTTCTGGTCTCTTGAGAAAAAAACGCAGATACGTGCGATCCAATGCGGCGAACAGGGTCCGTTCGCTCATGTTATTGCAGGCCTTGATATTACCGCCTGGGATCTCGTCTCGAGGCGCGCCGAACTACCGCTTGCCAAAGCCATTAATGCCAATGCCCACCAGCATGTCCCCGTCTATGCGAGCGGAATTCAAATCGGTGCAGCGCAAGCTGAAGTCCCAAAGGCAAGAAAAGCAGGTTTCGATGCTTTTAAGGTCAAGGTCGGTTTCGGCGCCGATGACGCAAACCGCCTTGTGGAACTTTCTCACGCCATGAAAGCCACGGAGCGCCTCTTCGCAGACGCAAATCAGGCATGGTCATTCGATGGAGCCAGATCATTCCTTCAGGCGACACGCTCCGTTTCGCTCGGTTGGATGGAAGAGCCGCTGAGGGTGGACGATGCACCACAGAACTGGGCAGAGCTTGCGGCACTCGGCGTGCCCTTGGCAGGCGGCGAGAACATGGCTGGGAAAAGCGAGTTCGCAGACGCCCTCGCCTCCGGCTCATACAGCTTCCTGCAGCCGGACGTCGCAAAATGGGGAGGCATTACTGGCTGTCATGAGGTAGCCCGCGACATTGTCGAAGCTGGCAGAACCTATTGCCCGCATTTCCTGGGAGGGGGCATAGGCCTAGCCGCATCAGCTCATCTGCTGGCGGCCATAGGCGGTTCAGGCCTGCTGGAGGTTGATTTCAACGCGAACATTCTGCGCGCAGGCTTCAGCAGTGTTGAAGAAAGCATCAATGGCGGCAACTGGGCGATAGGGAGCGAACCGGGCATTGGTATAACCGAACTCCCGGCAGCCGTCTTAGCTACAGTATCTTTGGTACGTTCCTGTTGTGTTTAAAGCCTAATACGGCTCCAAGAGCGCCAAGGACCTTTCTTTGAACGCTCTGGAAATCTTGCCTAAGCCATCGGCGGGCATTGCAGTTCTCAATCCGGCTCGGCAGCTGTGCTCTCAGTTTTTGGAAGCGGGCGCAAACGTGGCCTGATCCGAAAGCTGACGTTGATACCAAAGTTCGGGAGCGACCACTGTACGCTCACAGGCGATCGAAGGGATAATATCACCCACTATTACGACCGCTGAAATTGAAATATCTTCAATTCTGAGCCAGAAAAGTTTCGATTCCGACCGTATTTGCACAATATTTGATCTTGCAATCCGTAAAACCGACACTCAGTATTGAAGCGGTTCAAAAACAGGGTGGGCACGGATGCGACGGCCACGCGCTACAATTTCTGATGTTGCCCGCGAAGCGGGTGTTTCGGTCGGCACCGTATCGAACTACCTCAATGGAACCGCGAATGTTCGCGTGCAAACGAAGTCGCGTATTGACGCAGCGATCAGGAGATTGGCTTACCGCCCAAGCACCTTTGCCCGTGCTTTGTCCACCAGCTCCAGCGCTCATGTTCGAATGGACAGGAGCCGCCTGCCGCGCCTGATAGTGGTTGGCTACACAAGTGTCGACTATATGTGCCGGGTCGATGTCCTCCCTCATCGCGATGATCGCGTCACAGCGCATCAGATCAAGAAAGCTCTGGGCGGCCCTGCCGCGAATCTTGCAGTGGCAGCTGCCGGAATCGGCGCCAATGGCTCATTTGGCCTCGACGTCGAACTGGCGACCGCTTTGGGAACTGATCCGGATAGCGAATGGGCCATTGTGGAGCTCGCCAACAAGGGCGTTCACGCCGTCGCGATCCGCACTCCCGCGAATGACCGGTTGTCGCGCTGTATCGTCTTCATCGAGCCCAATGGCAGCCGTACTATTGTCAATGAACCCTTCGAATTGTCGGAGATGGACCTGACGGGCCATTTCGATTTGACGAAGTCGGACCGGGTATCGTGCCTGCATATCGAGGGCTATCACCTGGACCGGATGCGTGGATCCATCGGCCGCTTCAAGGATGCCGGTTTCAAGGTGACGCTACACAGCGCCGGTCTGCCCGAATCCGCCAGAACGCCGACAGAATTTCTGAACCTTCTCGAACAGCTCGACATAGCTTTCGTCGGTGATGGGGTCTTGCGTGAAATTTTCGATATACATCTTTCAGGTCAGGATCTGACCGACGCTGTCGACATCCGGCTTGCGCGACTGGAAAAGCGCGGCACTCTCGTCATGACAGGCGGCGCAGCTGGTGCGGTTGTCTTCCCCGCCGGTGGCAGAGCGCCCATTTCCGTGGCGGCCCTGCCCGTCCGACCGACCGACGCGACGGGTGCCGGAGACAGCTTCGCTGGCTCATTCCTGGCCTACTATCTCAATGGCACTGACCTGGGGGAGGCGGCGCAATACGCAGCCGCAAGCGCAAGCCTGACAGTCGCGGCTGAAGGCGCACAAGGCCATGTCGCCACCCACGAAGAACTCGTCGAAGCACTTAAAGAACAAAAACTGAAACAGGCATCTTGAGGATGCGCTGCGCAGAGGGGGCCAATCATGATTTTTAAGATGTCCGGGATCGTGAAGCGCTTCGGCGGTCTGGTCGCATTGAACAACGTCAATTTCGAAGTTGCGCAGGGCGAGGTCATGGCACTAGTCGGCGACAACGGGGCAGGGAAATCCACCCTAATTAAAACGATGTCCGGCGCACATTCTCCCGATGAAGGGACAATCGAGATGGAAGGTCGGTCGGTGCAGTTCCGCTCCCCGCAGGAGGCCTGGGAGAACGGCATTGCCACGATCTATCAGGAGCTCGCACTAGCCGGAAAAATGACGGTAGTGGACAATATCTTTCTCGGCCGGGAGATGAAGAAGCCGATCCTAGGCATTCCGTTCCTCAATCGGCAGGCAATGCGCAAGCGCACCGCAGAGCTCCTCGAACAGCTCGATGTTCATGTTCCAAGCGTCGATTCCTGGGTAGAATCCATGTCCGGCGGTCAGCGCCAGGGTGTTGCCATCGCGCGTGCGCTCAACATGGATGCGCGCCTCATCATCATGGACGAACCCACCGCCGCCCTAGCTGTTGCCGAGGTGCGCAAGGTGCTCGAATTCATCAAGAATTTGCGAGCCCAAGGAAAATCGGTCGTACTGATTTCACACAACATCCAGGACGTTTTCGAGGTTTCGGATCGCATCTCCGTCATGCGCCATGGGCGCTGTATCGCGGTGCGCGAGACAGCCAATACCACTCCGCAAGAGATCATCGGCCTCATCACCGGGGCCCATGAGGTGCGCGCTGCCGCTTCATGAGGGCGCAAGGCCAAGGCGGACGGCCTCAATGCTTCGCCATCCCACCACCAATAAAAAGGGGAACAAAAAATGAAGTCCATTCTTGCACGGGCCGCGCTCGGCCTGATTGCCACCACCTTCATCGCGGGAACAGCGATCGCCCAAGACAAGGTGCGCGTTGCCTTCGTCCCGCAGATCCAGGGGATTCCGTATTATGTCGCGATGGAAGAAGGTGCAGCGAAAGCCGCAGAAGCCTTTGATGTCGAATATATCCAGCAAGGCCCGACCAGTACGAATGCTTCTGACCAGTTGCGAATATTCGAAAGCTTCGTGAACCAGGGTGTGGAAGTCGTCGGCGTATCACCTGTTGATGTAGAGACCCTGAAGCCCGCGATCGCCAGAGCACGCGAACAAGGTACCCATGTGATTACTTCCGATGCCGATGCTGCTGGGAGTGAACGCGAATTCTACGTGGCACAAGCCATGGATCAGGATCTTGGCTACACAATCCTTGATGAAATGGTGAAACGCGTTGGCGCAGATGCGAAGATTTCCATCATCTCGGATGCACCAACCATTGCTAGTCTGAATGCCTGGATTGCCGCCATCAAGGAACGTGCTGAAAGCGAGTATCCCGATCTGGAGATTGTCGCGGTGGACCACACGGACGGTACCGCTTCGCGCGCTTTCCAGTTCGCGACGGATGCAATGACACGCAATCCCGATCTAGCTGGCATTATCGGCATCGCATCCACCACCTGCCCCGGCATCGGCCAGGCCGTTGAGGCTGCCGGACGCCAGGGCGAGATCGTCACAGCCGGTTTTTGCTCGCCCAACACCGTCAAGGATTACGTCTTGAGCGATGCGATGACCTATTCGGTCCTCTGGAACCCGGCTGACCTTGGTTACCTGACCGTCTGGGCCGGAAAGCAGGTGGCCGAAGGCGCGGCTTTCAACGCAGAGCCAGAGGTAGAAGGCCTCGACGCGAATGTTCGCTGGCTTGAAGACGAAAAGATCCTCCTCCTGGGCGATCCGATGGTCTTCACCAAAGAGAATATCGAGCAGTTTGACTTTTAGGCTGAAGCTGCGAAACCAAACCCGGCCACCATCGTCCTGCGATGGTGGCCGGTCACTCCAAAGGATATATAATGGCTTCCGTGGGTGACACCCGCCCCGCGCTGCGCTTCGTATCACCGACCGCGTCGCGCGAACTTGCTCTGATGGCCGCTATCATCGTCGTGAGCATCATCTTTGCAAGTGTTTCTCCCTATTTTTTGACGGTCAACAACCTCGTCCAGACAATGCGCGCGGGGCTGGAACTGGCGATCGTCTCAGCTGGTATGACGCTCGTCATCATCATGGGCGGCATCGACGTCAGTGTTGGTGGCATCGTTGCAGTGTCCGCGATTGTGATCGGCAAGGCCTATCAGGCGGGGCTTCCCGCCTATCTCGTCACACCCATCGGCCTTCTTGTCGGAACGGCCTTGGGCAGCTTCAACGGGTTAGTCACTGCGAAACTCAAGGTTCCACCCATTATCGCGACGCTCGGCTCGATGTATATTTTCTCGGCGATCATGTTCCTGGTGATCGGCGGCGCGTGGATTTCCGGCTTGCCAGGGACATTGTCACCATTGGTGAATGGCTGGCTCGGTTTCATTCCCGCTTCCGCCCTCGTGATCGCCGCAGTCTATCTGCTCGCATGGTTACTTCTGCGCAAGCTCCCCTTCGGCAACCATATCTATGCGATCGGTTGCGACGAACAATCTGCGCGACTTGTCGGTATCAATGTCGATCGCACCAAGGTCATGAACTACGCGCTGCTTGGCTTCCTCGCAGGTTTGGCGGCCCTGCTCTACGTGGCACGACTGCGCAACGTGGAAATCAATATCGGCACGACTATCGCACTTGAAGCCATTGCAGCGACCATCCTTGGCGGTACGAATATCCGCGGCGGTGTTGGCAGCCTCCTGGGAACGCTGCTCGGCGTGACCTTCATCCGCATCATGCAAAACGGTCTGGTTCTAACCGGTGTGTCCTCGCTGTGGGAAACAGTAATCATCGGGTCACTTCTGATCATCGTTCTGACGGCAGACGCACTGCGCAACCGCAACAATCCGAGGGCGACATGACCTCCAAGTCCACTGGCCTCTCCGTCACTGATCCGCTGCGCGCGCGCTTGTTCATGCTCCTAGCGCTTTGGGTCGTGGCGATTATCGTAATGGCTTTGCTGTCTCCATATTTCTGGCGCGCCAGCACCATCCCCTACCTCTTGCAATATGTACCTATCCTTGGGCTTCTCGGCCTCGGCCAAACCCTGGTTATTCTGGCCGGCGGCCCCGGCATTGACCTATCCGTCGGTTCAATCCTTTCACTGGTGGGAGTGGCAGTCGGCGCTCTCTTCTCGATTGGCGTGGATATCTGGATCGCCTCGGCTATTGGCATTGTCCTTGGTGCAGCACTTGGTTGCCTGAACGGATTCCTGGTGAATGTGCTACGCATTCCGTCCCTGATGGCCACGCTTGCGACCATGTTTGCGTTTGGCGGCTTCGCATTGGCAGTCACGGCCGGCCGGCCAATCGGTGGCTTTCCCGCAAGCTTCTCCTGGCTTGGCCAGGGCCACACATTTGGATTGCCAAACGCCTTCGTCTTTGTCCTGCTGCCGGTCGCACTCATCCTGCATGTGATGCTCACGCGAACCACTGTCGGACGTCACATAGTGGCCTGCGGCAATGATGACCGGGCTGCGCATCTTTCCGGTCTCAATGTCATACGACTGAGGATTGGGCTCTACACACTGTCGGGAGTTTTGGCAGCCCTGGGCAGCATCATCTCGATGTCCTGGTTTCTTGCAGCACGTCCGGATGCGGGCCGTGGAATGGAACTGCTTGCGGTGACGATCGCGGTTCTGGGCGGAACGCACATATTTGGTGGAACCGGCGGCGTACCGGGCACGATTGTCGCCATCCTGATCGTAACGACCCTCCAGATCGGCTTGCAGCTCGCCAACATCTCGGCAGCATGGCAGCTTGGCCTCATCGGCATGCTCCTGATCGTCTCGGTGTCACGTCTGTCCACCCTGCGCTTCGGCCAAGGTGCCAAATCCTGATGCCGGAGATAGACGTTCTTTGCATCGGTGATCTTGATGTCGACATGTTCGTGTCTGTCCCCGCCATACCCGGTTTCGATCAGAAGATCGCGGGCGATAACCACGGTCAGATGCCCGGCGGGATGTCGGCCAATTGCGCTGTGGCCGTTGCCCGATTGGGGTTGAGATCCCGACTTGTTGCTGCTGTAGGCAGTGACGCTTCAGGCGCTTTCGCGATCGAAAGTTTACGGGCAGAAGGCGTCGATGTGGCGCATGTCATCTCCCGCGGCGACACGAACACCTTCATGTGCCTGGTGCTGATCGCACCATCTGGTGAGAAATCCCTGATCAAACTGGAGACCGAGGCCTACCTGCCCTACCCGCATGAGATCACGGAAGATGCTTTCCAGGACGTTCGGCATCTGCACGTCACCTACGGCCGCCCTGAGCTCTCCTACAAAGCGCTCACCATTGCGCGGGGAAAGGGCATTGCAACTTCCCTCGATCTTGAACCGCCGGACATCATTCGCAACCCGATGCTGCTGGCATCTGTTCTTCCACTGGTCGATACGCTCTTCCTGAATGCTGAAGCCTACGAACTGGCAAGTCAGGCTCTGGGAGAACGACTGGGCCCCCAACGTCTCAACGCGCATGGCGAGGTGCTTGTAACACTTGGCGCCAGAGGATGCCGTCGTCTCTTCGCCGGAGAAATCTGCACCCGTGAGGGCTTCGTAATAGACGCGTTGGACACCACGGGAGCAGGCGATTGTTTCGCAGGCGCCTATCTCGCTGCAAAGCTGGAGGGCGCATCGCCTGAAAAGGCCATGGAATTGGCGAACGCTGCTGCAGCTCTCGCCACAACGCGTATTGGCGCCCAAACCGCCATGCCGAGTTGGGCACAGGCGAACGCCCTTATTGAAAAACACAAAACTGCAAGGCTGGGCACCACCATCCGCTCAGCGATGGGAGAATAAAATGCCCGACCGCCGCTTTGAACATGCAGCAGAACTGGCAGAGCTCGGCCTATCACCTCCTGATGAAGAGACGATGCACTTTCTATGGCAGATCGTCGACGAAGGTGTACTCGGGGCGAGCCGCCACGTGGAGCTCTGCAATGAGTTGATCCTGCATCTCGTTAATTCCGGTGCTGAAGGTGCCAAGCGAGCCAAACTCGTCGCTTCCTTCATTGCACGGACACGCGGTCACGACACACCGGTCATAGGAAACAATCTTGATCTGCTGCTGGCAGGTCTCGAGAACCTCGGTCCCAACGACCAACGCAACGTGCTGCGACAACGTGTTGCCGAATCCAAAGATGCAACCAGCAAGCGCAAAACCGCCCTTGTGGATGCAGCGGTTCGTCACCTTTCCGCCTCCAGCGCGATCATGGCATTCGATTATTCCAGCACGGTCGCTGCCATCCTGATCGAAGCATCCCGAGCGCGCCCCGACCTGCTGGTGGTGGTCCCCGAAAGCCGCGCGATTGCAGGCGGCGCTCGCTATCTCGAAGATTTCCTACCACATCAGATGAATGTGCGTTTCCTTCCCGACGCGGCCATCGAGTACGGTCTGGAAATATGTGATGCAGCCCTGTTCGGCGTCGAAACGCTGCGCTCGGATGGAAGCTTCCTGAATACGATAGGTAGCCGCATGATTGCCCGT
Organism: Nitratireductor sp. CH_MIT9313-5; assembly: GCF_037029545.1. NCBI lineage: Bacteria > Pseudomonadati > Pseudomonadota > Alphaproteobacteria > Hyphomicrobiales > Phyllobacteriaceae > Nitratireductor > Nitratireductor sp. CH_MIT9313-5. The sequence continues at coordinate 1,023,829 of NZ_JAYMER010000014.1, forward strand.
CTGGCCGGCGAAATGGGCATAGAGGTCTATGCGGCAACAGACATCATGAAGCTGGATCGCCGAAGCTATCGGGGCCATCGGCCCGAACCGTCCATCCGCCGCTACGATGACGTCCTGAAAGCCGGACTGAACATTGCCGGGATAGATGACGCGGATACTTCTGCGCCTGAACTGGAGGTCATTCCAGCCAGACTGACGACCGGCATCATGACTGAGTTCGGCGTGGTCCCACCTTCAGCAATCTGGTCGCTTGGTCGCGAAATCTTTAACCGCGGAGATATGACATGAATGAGATGATGCGCCGCGAGATCGAGACGCAGGCCAACCTTCTCCCGAAATTACAGCCAACGCTCGCAGAACTGGCGGACACGCTTCCTCGCATGGCAGGACGCATCTACGCTGGCGGATGCGGCGATTCCGCGTTCGCTCCACAGGCTTTGCAGGATGTTTTCCGCTCACTGGGCGTCGAAATCATCTCTAAGACATCAATGGAACTGTCGTCATATACACGCTTCCAGCCATCCGATACTGTTTTGCTTTCGTCGATTTCAGGAGGCACAAAGCGCACAGTTGAAGCTGCCAATGCAGCCCGTGAAAGGGGCGCAGATGTTGTTGCGATCACCTGCAATGGCGAAAGTGCACTCGCACAAGCCGCCACGAGCACGCTCGAGATGCCGTTCAAGCCGCTGTCGCGCAAGACACCACACACCCTCGACTACGCTGTGACATTGCTCGCGACAGCCGAGATTGCAAGAAGCCATGGAGGCTTCGAAGCCAGCACACTTGCTTCCGCGCTATCAGATCTCGACAAGGTTCTTGCGGCCGCTGAAGAACGCGCTAACCAGATCGCGGAAGATCATTCCCCTGAGGGGAAAGTCATCTTTCTGGGTTCGGATTGTGATCTGGGCACTGCCAACTATGCAGCAGCCAAGCTACACGAAGCCGGCGGCTTGACCAGTTTCGCAGCGGAAACCGAGAACTTCGTGCATGGCATGAATTTCATGCTGGAGCCGCAGGACATGTTGGCCATACTTGCCTCGACCGAAGCAGGCATCAGGCGCGGCCAAACCGTCGCAGACGCCTTCTCCCCGCTCTGCGCCACCCATATCCTGGAGAATGAGAAAAGTATCCCGAAGCCAGCTAACGCACTGTCACTACTGCTAGGGACAACTTTCACGGTGCAATTCTTGTGCCTTAAGATAGCAGACAAGATGGGGCTGCATCTTGAAGAGCCGCGCGCCGGAAGACCGAGAGGATCCCAACATGCCGCCGCCCAGTCTGCCGCAATGGGCTTCTAACAGCTGAACCATAGAGCGCGCAGGCAGCGTCAAGCACGCTTCCTTCCCGCCTCACCAAGCAAACTTTGCGCAGATGTAGAAGCGGAACCAGAATCCGGATCGGCGGCTTGGCGCCCCCATTCCAGCCATTCGACTGACATTTGTGATCTCGAGAAGCCGAAGTCGTATTTGGTGTAGGCTTAGGCGCATAACTACGTGCCTTTGCGCAAGCGTCCTCTGAATCCGGCTGCAACCTGATTTTTCCGATGGTGTCAGACAACTAGGCACCGTCGGCTAGCACTACGATGGCGGCGCGAAAGCTGATGATCTCCACGCGCGGACGGATTGAGAACCATAGCTAGCATGTGGTGGTTCACGTCTGCTGTGTAGGCAAACAACTATATTGTTCCACCAACACCTTTGAACTTCTCTACGAAAGCCGAGATGCGCTGGAATACGTCGCGTTTCTTCGTCAGATAGTTCGGGTTGAGGGGGCTCATTTTTGGCAGGATGGAGTTCAGCTCTGTACCGTTTTCGCTCGCATACTCTCGCTTTATTGATGTCGCGATATAGCGCTTCGCAGCGTCCGGATTCAGCTTTTCGCCGATAATGAGCTCTTCCGCTTCGCGGCGTTGTTCCGCTTGTGCGAATGCAAAGAAGGCCTCGATCACCCCGGCTTTCTCCCGAAGCTCATCGAGATTTGTCTGATTTATGAACTCGACGATGAGGCTTTCCTTTGCACGGGTGCCGATACTTGCGCGGATGACACGACGAATTTCACCGACGAGCTCAGACTTGCTTTTCGTCTTTTTGTAATGCTCGAAGATGAGCTCAAGAATGTAATCAAGATTAATTTCCTGGGATTTTAGAAGATCAACCTCGAAGACAACATCGTCCCAGTCAATATTTGACTCGACTTGCTCGGCGCTTGTCTTCTCCCGGCGAAGCCAGTCCCGGATATCGTTGTAGGTCGAACGGTAGTCCTGGATCCTCCGGTCTGCGGGCATTTTGACAGTCTTCAGGCTTTCAACGTCATCATCGCTCAGATGATGACGTTCTTTGAAGGCTGTCAGAGCTTCGGCATCACTCTGATCGATCTCCTGAAGCTCTCTGAGGTTGGCAAATTCATCGTAGTTCTGAAGGATATTCTCAACACGAAGATACTCACCGAACAGCTTCGCAAAGGACTTTTTGTCCGCCTCCTTTGCAATCGTCGAGGGGTCGGGGAAACGCTCTTCAAGCTCCTTCACAACATCCATGAAGCCGCGTCTTGCTTCTCCGGTCGTCTGGTCCGTGAAACCCTCCATGTATTCTGAGTAGCTTTTTTCGAGGACGACGTTCTTGGTGTTCGCATTACCGAACAGTCTAATCGCTCTAACGGTCGCCTCTTCAAGGTCGCGGAAGGTGACGATGTTTCCGAAAGACTTGGTCGCATCATAAATGCGGTTGGTACGGGAATAGGCCTGAATGAGACCGTGAAAGCGCAGGTTCTTGTCCACGAACAGCGTGTTGAGCGTCGGCGCATCAAAGCCAGTTAGGAACATGCCCACCACAATGAGCAGATCCACTTCCTTGGACTTCACCCGCTTGGCCAGATCCCGATAATAGTTCTGGAAGCCTTTGCTATCGACGCTGAAGTTCGTTTTGAAAAAGGCATTGTAATCCGCGATGGCTGCGCTCAGGAATTCCTTGGCGCTGCTGTTTAGCGCGGAAACCTCAAAGCTCTCGTCGGGAATGTCGCCAATTGCATCCTGCTCCTCATTAGCCGAAAATGAAAAGATCGTTGCGATCTTCAATGGTTTGTCGCTGTCTGCCTGCAGCTTGTTCAGGCTCTCATAATAGAGCTTTGCCGCCTCGACACTGCTCACGGCAAATATGGCATTGAAGCCCTTGTTGTCCCCATAAAGCCGATGCGTCTTGCGGCGGAAGTTGTCGAGAATGTACTGCGAAATCTCAGTGATACGTTGCGGATGCTGAAGGGCCTGACGGTTTTCAGCGGCTATCAGCTTCTTCTCGTCCTGCTCGGTCTCAATGGCCTTAAATTGCGGCCGCACATCGTTGTAGTCGACCTTGAACTTCAGGACCTTTTCATCGCGGATGGCGTCGGTGATGACGTATGAGTGAAGTTCGTTCCCGAACACGCTGGCGGTTGTCTCCGCCCCTGAGGCATTGTCCGGGAAGATCGGCGTGCCGGTGAAGCCAAACTGGCAGAAGTGCTTGAACTTGCGTTTGAGGTTCTTTTGCGCCTCTCCGAACTGGCTACGATGGCATTCGTCGAAAATGAAGACGACGCGCTGGGTATAGACCGACAGGTCGCCCTCGCTCTTCATAAGATTGTTGAGCTTCTGGATCGTCGTGACAATGATCTTGTTGTCGTCTTTAGAGAGGTTCTGCTTCAATCCGGCGGTGCTGTCTGAGCCATTGACGCTATCCGGGGAGAAACGCTGATATTCCTTCATCGTCTGGTAATCGAGGTCCTTGCGATCGACCACGAAAAAGACCTTGTCGATGAAGTCAAGCTGCGTGGCGAGGCGCGCCGCCTTGAAGCTGGTCAGCGTCTTGCCTGAACCCGTCGTATGCCAGATATACCCGCCGCTTTCCGGTTTGCTAAGCGTCTTGCCTTCGAACGAGCTTCTGATCTTGCGCAAAATGCGTTCGGTTGCCGCGATCTGATAGGGGCGCATCACCAGAAGCGTGTCGCTGACGTCGAAGACGGAATAGTCCAGCAACACCTTCAAAAGGGTGCGCTTCTCGAAGAAAGTTGCCGTAAAATCCTTCAGGTCCCGGATCAGGCTGTTATCGGCCTGCGCCCAGTTCATAGTGAAGTCGAAGCTGTTCTTGTCGCGCTTGGTCGTATTGGCGAAATAGCGGGTATCGGTGCCGTTCGAGATTACAAAGATCTGGAGGTATTTGAAGAGCGAACTGTCCGAGTTGAAGCTCTCTTTGCTGTAACGGTGGATCTGGTTGAACGCCTCGCGGATGGCGACGCCGCGCTTTTTCAGCTCGACCTGCACCAGCGGCAGACCGTTGATGAGGATCGTCACATCATAGCGGTTCGCATGCGTTCCGGCCTGCTCGAATTGCTTGATGACCTGAACCTTGTTGCGGCAGACGTTTGCCTTGTCTACGAGATAGATGTTCTGAATCCGGCCATCATCGAAGACGAAATCGAAGATGTAGTCGTCATGGAGCTTGCGGGCTTTGTCCGTCGCGCTGTCGCTAGCCTTGTCCAGATAGGTTTCGACGAAGCGCGCCCACTCCTTATCAGTAAACTGAACATCATTGAGCGCCTGCAGCTGCACACGCACATTGGCCAGCATGGCGCCTGTTGACTTCAGATCGGCCCGAAATTCATAGCCCTGATTGCGTAGGTCCTGGATCAGCTCGCGCTCAAGATCGGCTTCGGACTGATAGCTGTCCGCCGCCTCCCAGGCGCGCACGTACTTATCAAGCACGATGAAGCGATTGGTCTCGGCGATCATGGCTGTTTGCTCAAGCATTCGGGGCCTCCTCCCGCCAATAGCTGTAATTGTTGCGCAGATGCTCCAGAAGGAGCTTTACTGTCTGCTTTTCCTGCGGTGTTGGCTCGGCGATGGCCTCGCTGGAGAGCGTGCTATGGCTCGTAAACTGAATGATGCGGTTCAGGTAAAGTTGCTGGTCGCCCGGCAGCAGCTCAGACCATCGCGGATAGCCCAGAAAGCTCGATGTCTTTTCATAGAGATTGCGCAGCAGGGTGAAGTGATAGCGCTCGATCTTGTCCGCCGCGATTGCCTCCTCCAGCGTCTGCTTGAGGTAAAGGTGATAAGAAAAGCTCTGGTTTGAGTCGCCATTCTTCACGCCCAGCTCAAAGGTTCCGTCTTCAAGCCGTTTCAGCATGTAGCAGATTTTGTTGTTCAGCTCATTGAACAGCACGTTGAAGAAAAGCGGGCTATGCGTCGTGATGATGAACTTCAAACCGTTCGTGTTGTCGCTCCTCTTGATCAGGTCGGCGACATCGACGGCAAGCTGTATGAGGTGGTTTTCATCGAGTGAGCTGACTGGGTCATCGATGAAGATATATTCGAGATCATTGAACTGCGCCGTCTCACGCTCATCGACTTCGGCGACATTGCGGGTGCTGATCACCTGATCCAGCAAGCAATAGAAGACGCTCCAGATGAAGTTGCTCTCTTCGCCCTTTGAGATTTTCAGATTGCCGGTGCTCGTATCGGTGCCGCGCTCAAGCGAGAAGGTAACCTCTGAAAAATCGGGGCTGAAGCGCGGTGTCAGGTTCGGCTGGGTGTAACGCTGAAATACCGTAGTGACGTTGATGTCGAGCCCAAGATCTTCAAAGGCGGATTTGGTGAACGCATTCGGCTGGATACAGAGCTTCCGCTCAGCATCGCCAGTCAGATCATTGTCCCAATAGAACAGGTCTTCGGTGAAGGCGTTGTAGTAGAGCACCTTGGGGCGATAATCGTCGTCCCGTTCCTCGGTCTTCGGGTCGATCAGTTCCCTCAATTCGCGTGACAGTCGCGTCTTGCCGGAGGCGTTGAACGCATAGATCAGCTGCACCTTCTTGTTGGCGTCCCGCAGCGTTTCAGCAATTTCGGTCAGCGTCTGTCCCATTTACGCAGCCTCCGCGTCCGGCCTGGGAAAGCTCAACAGTTGATCGCGGTAAAAAGCATATTGCTTTTCGCGCAACTCGATTTCGCGAGGCAGACCTTCCGTGATGGAGTTCGTCAGCGTGTCGAACTTGTCGAGGATGGCGACGATGCGGGCTTGTTCTTCAAGAGACTTCTTGGGGTCGTCAGCGAATGGAATAGGTATTCTGAACCCTTTGATAAGACCAGAATTCAAGTCCCCGCGTGCACCTCGCCCCATAGCCCTCAGAGTCTCATAGTTCCTACTCACCCAATGGAACACATAGCGATAGTTCGCCTGAAACGGATCAATCTCAAGACAGCAACAGTGCTGGTTTGTGGTCAAAGGAATCTTGTTGATGCCAGAGCGTCCTGCGGTTGCTCCTGATATGGCGATAATAACACAGTTCTCCGGCACCCATTTCGCCGCTGTTTCATCCACGGCAGCCTGAGTAATTTTCACGTTAGTTTCGTGGATGTCTGAAAAAATAACCTCCTGGGTTCGTAGCCAAGGAATGGTTCCCTGAGCATAGTATTTTGGATTTCCTGCTTTGGGTGTGGCACCGGAATAGGACTTCAAAGTCACATCCCCCAGCGTCTTCCACTCCACCTCACCTTCATCGAAGCTCAGCAGCTGGTCACGGTAGTGGTTGTATTGCTTTTTGCGCTGGGCAAGCTCGGCGGTAAGCTCGGCGGTAAGCTCGGTGAATTTGTCGAGTATCCGGACAATTTCCCCCTGTATCGCCAGCGATTTCTCCGGATCATCCGGGCATGGAATGGGGATTTCGACCTTGGCCAAGTCTTTAGCAGAGACGTCGATGACCTTTGCACCTTTCGCCAACTTCCGCTTTTCGAGAAAAAAAGACGACGTTTCAGTGAAATAAACAAAGTACTTCCCGAGGATATGCCGAGAAGGCTTTATAATAGTCGCGTGACCACCAGTAACGGCTTGCTCTCTGCCGACATATAAAACTGGCTTTCCAACATCTTCGATGTTTTCGCTTGTATTGGTGATGACAATGTCGCCAGGATTCACTTTTTTCAGCGCCTGAGCGGTTTCTTCCGAGACGAACGAAATCGTTGAGTCGGTTTCAAGGCCGTAATACGTGTATATCTGACCGTAATGAATGGCTGGAACGCCTGATTCAACGAAATCAGACTTCGGTAGCCCACTCCCCCGGACCAACTCAGCAAGCTCCCCCAACGGCTTCCACACAACCTCAGCCCCGTCCAACAACTTCTCACGAAACCCCGACACGTCGCTCACGCCTCGATCTCCGCAACAATGGCGTCGATGTCGGTGCGGAGCTGATCGATCCGCGCAACCGTGGTTCTGATCTCCTCATTCAATTCACCAATGTCGATCACCTCGCGCGTGTCGCGCGGCTCGACATAGGAGCTGACCGAGAGGTTATAGCCACGCTCCACGATGGTCTCATACGGCACCGAGGCCGCGACATGGTCGACGTCCTCCTTACGATCAAAAATCTCCATCACCCGCGCTATGTGACTGTCCGTCATCAAATTGGTGTTGGTTGCCTTCCGGAAAAACTCCTCTCCAGTAGCATCGATGAACTGCGTGGTCGTGTCGGTCTTGTTCTTGGCGAGGACCAGGATCGTCACCGCGATGGTCGTGCCGTAAAAGAGGTTGGAGGCGAGCGCGATCACCGTCTCAACATAATTGTTATCGACCAGATACTGCCGGATCTTCTTCTCCGCCCCGTCGCGATAGAAAATACCCGGAAAGCAGACGATCGCTGCGCGGCCCTTGGCCGAGAGATAGCTGAGCGCATGGAGTACAAAGGCGAAATCGGCCTTCGATTTGGGTGCCAGCACGCCCGCCGGAGCAAAGCGGTCATCGTTGATCAGGGTCGGATCGTCCGAGCCGATCCACTTCACTGAATAGGGCGGGTTGGAGACAATGGCATCAAAGGGCTTGTCATCCTGAAAGTGGGGCTGGGTCAGCGTATCGCCGCGCTGAATATTGAACTTGTCGTAATTGATGTTGTGCAGGAACATGTTCATGCGGGCGAGGTTGTAGGTCGTGTGGTTGATCTCCTGCCCGAAAAAGCCCTCTTCGATAATATGTTCGTCAAAGTGCTTCTTGGCCTGCAGCAGCAGCGAGCCGGAGCCGCAGGCCGGGTCGTAAATCTTGTTGACCTTTTCCTGCCCGTGCATCGCGAGCTGCGCGATGAGCTTTGATACGTGTTGCGGGGTGAAGAACTCCCCGCCGGATTTGCCCGCATTGGCGGCGTAGTTCGAGATCAGGAATTCATAGGCATCGCCGAACAGATCGATCTGGCTGTTGCGGAAGTCCCCGAAATCGAGTTCCGCAACGCGTTTCAGGACCTTGGCTAATCGGCTGTTCTTTTCCGTCACGGTATTGCCAAGGCGTGTGCTGGTTGTATCGAAATCAGCAAAAAGGCCTCTGATGTCCTGCTCGGAAGGGTAGCCATTGGCCGATGACTCAATCGCCGTGAAGATGTTGGCCAGATCGGTGTTCAGGCTGTCATTCGTGTTGGCGTTCTTCGCGACATTCACGAACAGTTGGCTGGGATAGATGAAATAGCCCTTGGTCTTGATAGCGTCGTCCTTGATGTCATCGGTGATGACGTCATCGGATAGAGCCGCATAGTCGATGCTCTCATCATCCGCCTCGATGTAGGCGGCGAAGTTCTCGCTGATGAACCGATAGAAGAGTGTACCCAGGACATACTGCTTGAAGTCCCAGCCATCGACCGAGCCGCGCACATCGTTTGCGATTTCCCAGATTTTCCGTTGTAGCGCTGCGCGTTGTTCAGAACCGACCATCTCTCTTTGTCCTTCTTCGGACTGGCTTCACGCTCGATCCAGTCCTCAATATCCATGCGTCCAAGCCGCCAGATGCCACCAACTTTAAAAGTCGGGTAGCTTGCTGTCGGCCGCAAGGCGGTTGACGGTTTTTAACCTAAGAAAATCTGCAACTTCATCAATGATCTTGATGTCAACTGCCATGCGAAGCACACCCCCAGAATCTTTTGAAATCTCTATGTAAATTTGCGGATCCCTACAAGGCGGGGGCTTCCGAGTAATTTCCAGAGTGCTGGTGAGATCAGGCTGGCTGTGGGCGTGTCGCTCCTTAATTATATTGATGTCGCTGCCTCCGATGTCCGGGCACCTGAGCCAAAGCACCGCCCCTACCCTCCACCTCTCCCATAGATCAGTCGATGCGCCTGTACGTGCTACGATGAATTAAGACTGCAGCGGCCAGCCGGAATGTTTCAGTGTGAAACTGATTTGAATGACCTGCACACGAAACGGTTAGTGTCCGTTATAGACAGTTTCCCCCCAGATCCGGACGGTCCCCTCCCGGCCCCTAAACATCCGTGAACTCCGCTGATCACGCAATATGACAATGTGACAGGAACGATTTGAGCATCCTCACGTTCTCTCTCCACCACCTGCTGAAGGAGGGTGACGAGCATGATGGAACACACCTCTCCCCTCTTGGATCAAGTAACTCTGGAGAATGCGTGATGTCCTATATCCGTTTCGGATTGATGATCCTCACCTCCACAGTGGTGATGTTCATCCTGATGTATCTCAACACCTACGCCTTGGAGCATGTCTATTTCAGCGAGACACGCACTTACATGGCCATCCTCATGGGAGCGACCATGGCCATCATCATGTTGGCCTTCATGCTCGGCATGTACAAGAACACCGCTCTCAACATAGCCATCTTCGTGGGTGCGGCAGTCGTCTTCGCGGGTGCCCTGTGGCTGGTACGCAGCCAGGTCACCGTCAACGGTGAAAGCTATATGCGCGCCATGATCCCGCATCACTCCATCGCCATCATGACCTCAGAACGCGCGCAGATCGAGGATGCACGCGTACGCAAACTGGCCGACGAGATTATCGATGCCCAGCGCAAGGAGATCGCCGAGATGGCCTATCTCATCGAAGACCTTGCCGATGGAAATGTGGTGAAAGAGATCTATGAGGATCCGGCACCTGAACCTGGCAGCGTTGAGGATGCCTTGAACAAGGTGATG
>NZ_JAYMER010000015.1:0-1816 GCF_037029545.1 Nitratireductor sp. CH_MIT9313-5
CGCTCCTTGAAGGGCTACGATGAGCCAGAAATCCTCCTCTATCCGTTAAGCCGAAATTGTCTCATTGGTGCTGAACCCGGACAGTTGCGGTTCCATGAGTGGACTTCTGCAACATCATCAGCCGGCTGCGAGCTCCTCGCCGTCCCAATCTGAAGGATAAGGATCCACATGGTTCGGAACCGCCTTCAGATTGAGGCTCTTCCTGTGCAGGCGCTTCTGCTCCTTCTCCAGGTCAACCTTGTATCCGGTGAGTGCACGTAGGATCGAAAGGCCGACGGCTTGGGCCATCGCTGGTGGGAAGGCGTTGGCGATCTGCCGGAACTTTTGCAAATTGCTGCCCTGCAGCTGCCAGTCGTCGCGGAAGCCTTGCAGGCGGGCCATCATTTCCAGCGTCAGTTTCGGCATGTGATCGCGAGGCGCATCACGATCTGGCGCTGCCTTGGCGTAGTGGCCGGGGTCAACGCCGAGTTCTCTCCAGGTTTCCCGTGACTTCGGCTGTGCAAGATCAATGCCGCCCTTCTTCTGGCTGCCGCCGATGATGGTGGGTGCATAACCGTTGGCACGCTCTTTCCATTCATCCACATGGGCCCAGCCATTGGCTGCCATGAGGTCATAGAGTGCTTCACCAACCGTTGGTGCTTTCTTGGCCAAGGGCTCGGGCCAAGAGAAGCGGTGCATTATCCCGCGCCGGAAGCCGACGAGAATTGCTCGCCTGCGCTTTTGTGGCAGACCGAAGTCCGGGCCGCTCAGGATGCGCCATTCCGCATCGTATCCAAGGGCTGCCATGCGGGCGAGAATGCGCAAGCGGTGCATCGCGTTCGATGCCTGAAGAGCACCGGTGACATTCTCCAGCATGACGGCCTTGGGCTTCAGTTCACGGATGAGCTTCATGGCCTTCGGGAACAAATCGCGTTCGTCAGCTGCTCCCTTACGCTTGCCCGCCTGTGAGAAGGGCTGGCAGGGAACCCCACCTGCAAGAAGATCAATACCCACGAACTGGCTCAAATCTGCGTCGCGCAGATCCGCCTCGATGACGGGCCAGTGCTTGCCGTTGTGGCGCAACGTGGCGGCTGCATCCTTGTCCACTTCCACAAGGCCCACATGTTTGAACCCGGCAGCTTCAAGACCAATAGCCTGTCCGCCAGCACCAGCACAGATTTCCAGAACAGTAGGCGCTTTGTGGCCGTAAACACCAACGGGAACATCAAGCGGGGTGTCTCCGGCCTCCCTCATGCGCTTTACAGCCGAAGAGGTTCCGCTGTCGTCATCATAACCAAAGGCCCAGGCCAACTGCCATTGGAGGGAGCTGTTGAACGTGTAGGTGGCTTGCCATGGCTCGCCGTCGCCATAGTGTTCCTTGTAATAGACCTTCTCCTTGGCGATTGCCTGCAGCGCGCTGTAGGTTCCGGACCAGCCTCGGTTGAACCCTTCCCGTGATGCGGTGATGAATTCGGGATCAACAAGGTCAGGCAGATCCTTCAGAAGCTCCGCGGCACGAGGCGCAACCGCTTCGACGCGACCGATTTGGTGAACACTCGAGTCCTCCTCTTCCAGCTGCGCGATGGTGCAAACTTCTTCCGTCAGTGCGTGGAGGGAATCGAGCCAGGCATCTGCTGCAGCAAGTGCCTTATCACGTGCCTTGCGCGCAGCCGCATTGCGGAAGGCACGGCGGCGACGGTCATCGAGTGTGCCTTCCACTGCAGCCTTGGCCAACGCGATGTCGCGCTTCAGACCACGCAGTTCCCTTGCCTGCAGCGCGCGTCCGGACTTGATCATGCGGATTGCTTCATCGCGCACCGTCTCATCCTGCCCAGCC
>NZ_JAYMER010000001.1:0-42612 GCF_037029545.1 Nitratireductor sp. CH_MIT9313-5
CCACAACCTGAGACCCAAACCATACATGAAGGCGGGTCACTTCTCGACGAAAATCCCGGGTCAGCTCTCAGCGGAAATCAACATCCCTTCATTTGATCGTTACCTGCTGGGGAGATGAGACAAACTTGACCTTTCCGGACCATCTCACAGTACGATCCGCCCGGAAGCAGACCGGCAATGACGATCACGAGAATGGCAAGCCGAAACACCAGGCTACCCCAAGCCCTCCGTGTCATACGCCTTCTTCCACGTGTCCGGCGGCACCCGCGAGCGTTCCAGCCCCGCACTGACTACCGGCATCACCGGCCGTCGAAAGAGGTGCGCCGCATCTTTGGGGTCTAAGCCGCCGCTCGATAGGGATCACGATAAGCGAGCAGCCGCAAGGCGTTGAAGACCACGAGAAGGGTTGAGCCTTCGTGCACCGCAACGGCCGCGCCAATGCTCAATCCGAAAATCGTCGCTGGTACGAGCACGGCGACGATGCCCAGGCTGACGACGACGTTCTGGAGGATGATCGAGCGGGTCTGGCGGCTGAGCCCGACTGCGAAGGGCAGGTGCGACAGGTCATCAGCCATCAGCGCCACATCGGCTGTCTCCAGCGCCACATCGGAGCCGGCCGCGCCCATGGCAATGCCGACCGTGGCGCTCGCCATCGCCGGTGCGTCGTTGACGCCGTCGCCGACCATGGCGACCTTGCCTTCAGACCTGAGCTTCTTGATCGCCTCCACCTTGTCTTCGGGCATCAGGTCGCCCCAGGCCTCGTCGAGCCCGACGTCCTTCGCGATCGCGTCGGCGACCTTCTGATTGTCCCCCGAGATCATGATCATGCGCGTGATGCCGATCTCGTGCAGCTTCTTCAGCGTCTCGCGCGCCGCGGCGCGCGGCGTGTCCATCAGGCCGATCGCGCCGAGATCGCGGTCGCCCTGGCGGACCACCATCGTCGTCCGGCCGCCGTCCCTCAGACGCGCGACGGCCCCGGTCATGGCGGCGCTGAGAGCCGGGACGCCGTCGCTTCCGAACATCTCGGCTTTGCCGATCCACACCGTCTGCCCGTCGAGCGTCGCCGTCACGCCCTTTCCGGTGAGGCTTTTGAGATCGGACGCGTCGTCGACGACCTTTCCGCTCAACTTTTCCCTGCCGTCGCGCACGATCGCCTCGGCCAGCGGATGGTCGCTCAGGCTCTCCACGGCGATAGCCACCTCCAGCAGTTCCTGCTCGGTGACGCCGTCGGCGGCGACGATATCGGTGATGCGGGGCCTGCCCTCCGTCAGCGTCCCGGTCTTGTCGAAGGCAATCGCCGTCAGCGAGCCCAGGTTCTCGAGCGGTCCGCCACCTTTGACCAAGACACCGCCGCGTGCCGCACGAGCGACACCCGACAGGACGGCGCTTGGCGTCGCGATCGCGAGCGCGCAGGGGCTGGCAGCCACCAGCACGGCCATCGCCCGATAGAAGCTGTCGCGGAACGGCTCGTCTATGACGACCCAACCGAACAGCATCAGGATCGCGAGCACCAGGACCGCTGGCACGAAGATTCGCTCGAACTTCTCGGTGAAACGCTGCGTCGGCGACTTCTGCGCTTCCGCTTCGCTCACCATCTTGACGACCTTGGCAAGCGCACTTTCGGTCGATTTTCGCGTCACCTCGATCTCGATCGCACCCGCACCATTGATCGTGCCGGCAAAGACGCGCGAAGCGCCGTCAACGGAATCAGGCCGCGCACGCGCCGCTGCGACATCGGCAACCGGACGCTTGTCGACCGGGATACTCTCCCCTGTCACCGGCGCCTGATTGACGCTGGTCGTACCCTTGCTAAGGAAGCCGTCGGCGGGAAGACGCTCATTCGGGCGAACAACGACGATGTCGCCGACCACGAGCTCCTCAACCGGAATTTCTGCCGTCTCGCCCTCGCGCCTGACGGTCGCGACCGATGGAGCAAGCTCCGCCAAAGCCTCGATGGCGCGCTTGGCGCGGCCCATGGCGTAGTGTTCAAGCGCATGGCCTAGGCTGAACAGGAAAAGCAGTAGAGCGCCTTCTGCGAACGCGCCGAGCGCGGCCGCGCCAGCGGCCGCGACCAGCATCAACGTGTCGATCTCAAATCGCTTGAGGCGGAGATTGTCGATAGCCTCGCGCAAGGTGAAGAAGCCGCCGAAGAAGTAGGCCGCGATGTAGCAGGCGGTGGGGAGCCACCCTGGCGCGCCTGACACCAACTTCTCGATCGCGTAACCGATCCCCAACAGCGCACCGCATGTGAGCGCAAAGATCAGTTCCGTGTTGGGCCCGAGGAATTCACCGTGCGAATGATCATGGCCATTACCTTCGGAGTGTCGCTCCCCAGGCCCATGATCATGGCCGGCATGTGGATCCTGTTTTCTCGCCAACGCCGGCGAGGCGTCGCCCACCCGCTTGACGCCCAAGTCGCGCATTGAAGACGCGATTCTGTCTTCAGAGATCGTGCTGCGATCGAATTCGATATGCACAATGCCGGCAGCACTCGCCTCGGCTTCGAGAATTCCGTCCAAAGACCGCAGCTTTTCAGTGACGGTGCGGGCCCGACGTTCGTGACCGATCCCGGAGACATTCCAGGTCAGATGCCCGAAGCGAGCCGAAATCTGCACTCCGGCCGTCCGAGCGATCTCGCGGATCCGGGCCAGCGGCAGGATCTCCGGGTCGTAATGGAGGCATAGTTTCGCAGGCTCCGCGCCTTCACCTGCCACGATGTGGACTCTCTCGACACCCGGTCGAACCTCAAGGTCATCAGTCAGACGCTTGACGCAAGCATCTGCAACGTCGTCGATCTCAGGGAGCAGGACCGGAATGTCCAGACGAAGCTTGCTTGTCATCTAGAAATGCTCCCATGTAAAATATTCCGTGTCCGGCCAGCCGATGACATCCCCAGACTGTTCAGTAGTCGTAGCTTCGCCCCTAACACTGAAACCTGCTTGTTGAGGGGCCTTTGCGTAGCCCAACCAATACTGAAGATTGCGAGAGTGTCGAACGCTTATTTGCTCCGGTCGCGACCTCGCGGCGCCTCTTCAGGTTTCCGCTTTCGCGCTTTCGCCGGTTTTACATAGATTTCCAGCCTGTGGCTGATGATCTCAAAACCGTGCTCCTGCGCAATTTGTTGCTGAAGCTGCTCAATCTGATCAGAACGAAACTCGACCACCCGGCCTGACTCGACATCGATGAAATGGTCATGGTGTTCAGCGTCGGCACGCTCGAAGCGAGCAGGCCCGCTGCCGAAAGTGTGCCTCTCAAGGATTCCTTTCTCCTCGAGAAGGCTGAGTGTTCGGTATATCGTTGAAAGCGCTATCCGTGGATCGACTTTCGTCGCACGCCGATGAAGTTCCAAAGCGTCGGGATGGTCCCTCGCTTGCTGAAGAACCTCGACGATCACGCGCCGCTGGCCTGTCAAGCGAAGACCGCATTCTTTGCAGATCTTGACGATATCAATTGGATCGATCTGCATCGCAATCAGCCAATCCTGCCGGATATCATTCTATACACCAGCTCCCAAACCCCTCATTTCCCCGCCCCGTGATGTCGATCGTTCCAAAATAGCACAAGTTCAGACTCATCTGCCAACGCATGGCCTGATCGACGCTGCGGCTTCCTTATCTGGTTGAAATCGTCGCCCTCGCCGATGACAAGGCGCCTAGCGGGTCGAACGGGCTACGCTCAGCGACCATGAATGCGTCGGACATCGACACTTCTGCATGTCCTTTTGTCGCATCGAAACGGGAATGTCGGCGCTTGAACCTCAAGCAACCTGAGATGTTACCGACGAAGAAAACCTACGCCATCTGACCGTCGAGAGGGAAGTAGATGTCGCGATCGCCGTCAGCGTATAGCCCCAAAACGCGCCTCGGACGATGGATCGATGCGCGGATGCCACTTCCCCGGTTGGTCCACGATTCCTTTGTCTCCTATCCAGTTCCCCGCAATCTCAATTATCTCTACACGTTTGGTGGCATCCTGACGCTGATGCTCGGCCTCCAGATCCTCACTGGAGTCGTGCTCGCCATGCACTACAGCACGAATACGGCGACCGCATTCAACTCCGTTGAGAAGATCATGCGCGACGTCAATTCGGGGTGGCTGCTCCGGTATCTCCATTCAAATGGCGCATCGTTCTTCTTTATCGCAGTCTACATCCACATATTCCGAGGGCTATACTACGGGTCATACAAAGCCCCCCGTGAGCTTCTCTGGATATTGGGATGCATTATTTACCTGCTGATGATGGCGGCGGCGTTCATGGGGTACGTGCTTCCATGGGGCCAGATGAGTTTCTGGGGCGCGACCGTCATCACCGGCTTCTTCACGGCGATACCCCTTGTGGGGGAGTGGATACAGCAGCTGCTTCTCGGCGGTTTTGCCGTCGACAATCCCACACTGAACCGATTTTTCGCACTGCATTATCTGCTTCCATTTATGATTGCAGGTGTTGTGGTGCTCCATGTCTGGGCATTGCACGTCACGGGTCAAACCAACCCGACAGGCATCGAAGTCAAGCACGAGACAGACACCCTGCCATTTACACCATACGCAACCGTGAAGGACGCATTTGGAGCCATAGTGTTCCTACTCGTATTCGCATACTTCGTCTTTTACATACCGAATTACTTGGGCCACCCAGACAACTACGTTGAGGCTGACTCTCTTAAGACGCCGGCGAAGATCGTCCCGGAATGGTACTTTCTTCCATTCTATGCGATCCTCCGCGCCGTGACGTTCAACATCGGACCGATCGACTCGAAGCTGGGGGGCGTCCTGGCAATGTTTGGCGCGATCGCGGTGCTCTTCTTCGTGCCATGGCTCGATACATCGAAAGTGCGATCCGCAGTGTATCGCCCGTGGTATAAAGTGTTCTTTTGGTTGTTTGCCGCAAACGCTCTTTTCCTGGGATGGCTCGGGGCCAAACCGGCGGATGGCATTTATGTGGTGCTGATGCAGATCTCGACGGTCATCTATTTCGCTTTCTTTTTGGTGGCGATGCCTGTGCTGGGCTTGGTCGAGACGCCTCGACGGTTGCCCAACTCGATAACCGAAGCGGTGTTGTCCGCCGCTGCGCGGAACCGTGGCGGCACTTCCAGGCAGGGTGGGGAACGCAAGTCCGCAGAACAATAAGTATATTGTTTGAACAGGCCATAGGAGTTCTACCGTGACTGACTTCCGCTAAATCGTTGTCGATGCATGTCCGCGGAGCAACCTAACCAGGACCCTCGAATTCGCCCGCGAGATGGCCAAGGCGTTCGACGCAAGAATCTCCGTCGCTTCCTACGCATGGCCGAAAACGTCGATGAAGGACGTCTTAGCTCCGAACGTTTTCTGGGCCGAAGAGCAGACCAGATTGATGGAACGCGCGTTGGCGTCCAGTCGGAGCATCGTCGACAAGGTCTTTGGCGCCGATTCTGACAAGGTCCACTGGTGTTCGGGAATTGGCGAACCAACCGCTGCAATGCGGGCGCACCTCCTGACCGCAGACTTGCTGATCACGGATTCATCCGATGAAGACGAAAGCGTGTTGCCAAATCCGGCTCACGTCGCCCTTGGTTCCGGCGTGCCCGTGCTGCGCCTAGGGCGCTCGGTTGCAAACGCTCGCTTCCCCCGCATTCTGGTCGCTTGGAAGGACACCGCGCAAGCCCGACGCGCGGCTCATGATGCCCTCCCTCTGCTTGTCCGCGCCGAAAGTGTTTCCGTCGTCGGGGTCGGCGATGAGGTTTCGAGCGAACGGCTCGATGCTGTTGCGACGCACCTGCGTTCCCATGGCGCAAAAGCGCAGTATTTGCACGTTCCAAACACCGCAGGAGACGCCAGCTCGAGCTTGCTTGAGCAGGCCGGTCGGGAGGGATCCGACCTGATTGTGACTGGCGTTTTCGGACGCAATTCACTCGCCGAACGCATCTTTGGGGGCGTAACCACAGAAATGCTGAAGAGCACCGAAATCGGCTGGTTCATGGCGCACTGACTTTGCGTTCACTGACCATCGAGGATGGTGTGAGCTATCGAACAAGCGCTCGATCCGGATCGTAGTGCGCAACGGCATCATCCAGCAGGGTGCCCAGGCTTGGAGCGGAAAGAATCAGCAATCAAGATTGCCGCTCCAACGACAATAGCTATATCAGCAATATTGAATGTCGGCCAATGCCAGGCACCTAAATGAAAGTCGATGAAATCAGTAACAGCGCCTTGCCGCATTCGGTCGTAGATATTCCCGCTCGCACCTCCCGCTATCAGTCCCAGCGCCATTGCTTGGCCACTGGTCTTTGTATTAAGCATCCAAACAAACAAAAATCCGACTACGACTGACGTCATGAATGACAGCGAAGAAGGGGCGCTGGAAAAATAATCGGAAAGGATTCCGAAGCTGATCCCCGTATTGTAAGAAAGCGCAATATTGAGAAATGCAGTTATATAAATATCTCTTGGCGGTTGCATGATAATCTCGACGACTGCAAACTTGGACAGTTGATCGATCGAAAACGCGAACGCCACGCAAGCGAGACCGAGGAGCACTCGAGTTGAATTTGCGGATCGCTTCACGGTCATCCTCCGTCACGTTCGGGGATGAGAGCTTCGTCGCTCTAGCTGCTTGAGCTTCAATCGCCGGCCGGCAGCTTCCTGTGGAAAGCTAGGGGCATGGATCGACACTTCACGAAGTCGTGGCCCGCCCGTAATGGACGCGGACCGCACGAGCCGTTAAGGGATCGGTAATATCGGTTAAAATCGACGGGGGATCGGGGAGTGACCACTCGAAAGTCGATCGCTGCTTTGTGTGCGGTGGCCGCTTGGACGTTTGGCGCCGGCAGTGCATGGGCCCATCCGTCCGCGATGATGACAGGAAGCCTCACATCGCAACCGATCGGACACTATGAGTTCTGCAAGCGCAACGCTTCAGAATGCTCAATTCGCACCCGCGACGTGACGCCGCTGAAGATGTCGACGGAGCTCCTCGGGCGTCTGGAGAAGCTCACGGTCACCGTGAATCAGGCCATTCAGCCGAAAAGCGACCTCGAGCTGTATGGCAAGGAAGAATACTGGACCTATCCCGTAGATGCGGGGGACTGCGAGGACTATGCGCTGGCGAAGCGCCGCGTCCTGATGGAAGACGGCATCTCAGCATCCAACCTGCTCCTGACTGTGCTGCGACGCCCGAACGGCGATGGGCATGCGGTGCTGACCGTTCGAACCGATGGGGGAGACATTGTTCTCGACAATCTCACGGACACGGTTTTGAACTGGGATGAAACCGGATACACCTACCTGAAGCGACAAGCGATCGATCATACCGGTCGATGGGTTTCGATACGAGACGGGGACACGCCGCTGGTCAGCTCCGTCCACTAGGGGCCACAGCAACTCCTGGGGTTTGCCGTGATCGTCGTCGGGTGACCGCGCCAGCGGCAATGAGCAGCGCTATGGACACCACGACCGGAATGTTTCCGGCCCGGCGGAACAATGTCTCAGTAGGCGCTGGTGCGGGCAATGGACCATCAATGACCCCGCTGACGTTCAGGGGAAGTATCTCCGTCACCCGACCATAGCTGTCGACGATCGCGCTGACACCGCTGTTGGCCGCCCGGATGAGCGGCAGACCCGCCTCAAGCGTTCTCGCTCGCGCGGCAAGGAAATGCTGGTAGGGTCCCGCGGACATGCCAAACCACGCGTCATTCGTGATGTTCAGGATCCACCCTGCTTGGTCGTCGCCCGAACGTGGAAATATCGCCTCATAGCAGATTAAGACCCTCGCGGCGGGCAATCCGACAAGCTGAATCGGCGCGCTGCTCTCACCCGGAATGTAGTCGATATCGCCGACAGTCATTTTCATGGCGCCGAGAACCCACTTGAATGGGGTGAACTCACCGAAGGGCACCAATCGCCTCTTGTCGTAGGCTGCAACGACGCCTCCCATCTCATCGAGTGCGAGAACGCTGTTCAGTAGGGCAGGATCATCAGCGCGACGCGCAGGAGCTTCCCTGACCGCCCCGAAGAGAAGCAGGCCCCCAGTCGGTACGCTGGCGGTGAGGGCTGGATGGATGTTGCGACCAGCTTCAAACAGGACAGGATACGCCGTCTCGGGCCAGACTACGTAGCGTGGCCGATCGCTTTCACCGGACGTACTGAGCGCCAGAAGTTTGTCGAGGATTGCGTTCGCTTGGCCGGCCTCCCATTTCTGGTTTTGCGGGATGTTCGGCTGGACGATCCGAACGCGCTGTCCATTTTCCCCGATGTCGGCTGCGGCCAGGCGTATCGCCCCGCCAGTCCATAGAGCGGCGAAAGCGATCGTTGGCACCAGGATCAGAAGGAGTGCCGCGGACCGACGGCCCAGCTTGCACTTCTCGGTGATCAGGAGTGGCAAGACCGCCAGGAGAACTGTCAGAAGCCCGAGGCCATAGATGCCCGTGACCGAAATGGCCTGAAGAACTTCATCGCTGAATCCCCAGGCGTATCCAGTGAGGTTCCAGGGGAATCCCGTCAGTATGGCGCCGCGGGCCATCTCCGCGATGGACCACGTGGCCGGGAGGACGATGAGCGCACCCGGCCCCGATCCGCCGAGACAACGAGCAGCCATCGCCGCGGATGCCGGGAACAAGGCCAGCAATGCCGAAAGAGCGGTCACCGCGGGCCAGGCCAGCATTCCAAATCGTTCGGCTTCGACCGCAAAGCTTTCGGTTATCCAGCTCAGGCCAACGATGAACTGACCCAGGCCGAAGGCCCATCCGGCGACGAATGCAGCCAGGACGCTTTGGCTATGACGTGTCAGAGAGGCGAACGCGGCAAGGCCCAAATATGCGAGAGGAAAGACGAAATAGGGTGCGAACCCCAGGCCGCTCAGGCCGCCCATCGTGACTGCAATGGGGACGCAGTGACGATAGCGTTGGCGCGACTTGATCCGCGAAATTGAATCGGCCCCCGTTCTTCGTGGATCACGCCGCACCGCGCTAGCCGATGTAGCCCAGTCCCGGAAAGCGCTCGAGCAGCCAGAATGCGATCAGCGTAAGACGGCCTGTCATCATCAATATTCCCATGGCGATCATGATGCAGCCGGCAAGGACGTTGAGGATATGGCCGGCATATCGCATGCGCTTGAACCCGGCCGCGATGCTGCTGAAGGCGACCGCAACTATCAGAAAGGGGATTCCCAACCCGACGCTATAGGCTGCAAGGAGAACCGCACCGCTTCCGGCAGACACCGCCGCAAGGGTGAGGATCGAGCCGAGCACCGGGCCAATGCACGGCGTCCATCCAAAAGCGAATGTAAGTCCAAGCGTATACGCTCCGGCTGGTCCCGATATGGTCTGCGGCCCAGGCAGTCTGAAATCTCTGAGCAGCGCCGGTATCTTGATCAGTCCTGTCATCACAAGGCCGAAACAAACGAGCAGCGCCCCGCCAAGGAGATTTGCCTCGACATTGTACCGCAGGAGAATGCCGCCGAACGCCTGCGCGCCAAGCCCAAGAATCACGAAGACGGTAGAGAACCCGGCTATGAAAAAAAGCGCTGACCAGACGACCCTGATACGATCGGCAAGCTGCCTGGACGCAGGATCGACGCCGCTGGACACGAACGAAAGATAGCCCGGCACAAGCGGGAGAACGCATGGGGAAACGAATGATATGGCACCCGCCACAATGGCCGTGAGAAGTCCGACGGCTGAGACATCGATCGCCAAGGCTGTCGTCCTTCCTCTGTCGACTGCAATCCCCGATTCACCCCATTTGTGTGTCGGTCTAAATGCTCAAGCGACATGAGGTTCAATGGGAGCCTGGATAAGCCTGCCGTGACATTGCGACGCGCAGTCGCAGTAGTGTTAACTTTCCATCAAGGTTAACAATCGATTCTCCTTCTGCGTGGGGCATCCGGAGAATGAGATATTGCGGTCCAAACCGAAAGCCGCTTTCGAGCGACGATCATCGAACGGCCATCGGCGTGTGCTCGCGATTCTCGGCGCAAGTTGGTTCGTGTTCGGCTTCGCATCGCCCACGGGGATCCAGGGCACCAAATCCGAGTTGGGAATCGCTCCCGGGCCGGATCGCTGGGCGGTATATGTCGAGCAGGCCGACACCTGCTCTCATCTGAAGGAGCTCCGGCTGCCCAGTGCCGCTATTCCTGGCGATGACGAAAACCTGGATCTGGTGCTCGGCGGTCAACGGGTCAATTTGCGGGCGGATCGAGAGGTTTCTTCCACGTCCCAGCGGGTGGTTGAAGAAGCGAAGAAACCACGTCTGGTCAGCGTGGCGTATCGGAAAAACCTGGAGACCCCCGTTGGAGAGCAGGCGTTGACTTCGCGGCTACTTTCGTCGGGGACCGACGCGTCATACTTTCTGCGGGGCTTTTCAAAACAGGCAGATCCCGAAATGGTGGCGGGCCTGTCTACGTTTCATAGCCCGGCGGACGACCGTCTGGCCGGTGTGCCGGCGGCGCTCGCCGACCTGGTCAGCAACGATGGCGCCGACATCCTGGCCACGGCCTACGCCCCAAAGGATGAGTTCCACGCCTCCTCCAATGCCTTCGCGGCTTTGCTCGGCACCGACGAGACAGCCGGTCGCTTCGTTCCGCCCACGATGGAAGGTGACCACGATTGGATGAAGCAGCCTCTACCGGAATCCGTCTTCTCGACAGCCGAGCAAAAGTGCCTTGCCACCGCAATTTATTTCGAGGCTCGGGGCGAGGAGGTGAGGGGGCAGGCCGCGGTCGCGCAGGTCATTCTCAATCGGGTGCGCAACCCTGCATATCCAGCAAGCGTCTGCGACGTAGTTTATCAAAATGACAGCTGGATCAACAAATGCCAGTTTTCCTTTGCCTGCGACGGCATTCCGGATGTCATTGCAGATCGGCGCGCGTATCGTCTGGCAAAGGACGTGGCCATGGCAGTCACCGGCGGGAAGATATTCTTACCCGAAGTCGCGTCATCGACCCATTACAATGCCACCTACGTCAGCCCGCGTTGGGCTCGCTCCATGGAGCGCATGACCCAGATCGGTTCCCATATATTCTACCGCACATTCGGCGGGGGGTGGAGTTAGATCGTTGTTAGGGACTATTGGTACGAAATCCCCGGTCGAACGCAGGAGGACTTTTGTAACCTGGCTGTTGGCCCCAGCCTGGCTTGCGATGCTTGTCGCTACGCAGCCGGAAGGCTTCGAAACGTTGGGCTACAGCCTGATCGAGTTTCTCGGATTCTTCCTGGTGTTTGCTGCCGTTCTCGGAAGGCTCTGGTGCACTCTGTATATCGGAGGTCGGAAGGATCTGGATCTCTGCCAAAGCGGTCCGTATTCCCTTACCCGCAATCCTCTCTATTTCTTCTCCTTTCTCGGGCTCGTCGGCGTCTGCCTTGCGGCTCAGAACATTGTCTTGATGATCATAAGCGCGGTCGCATTCCTGGTTTACTATCGACCGGTAATCAGAAATGAGGAAAAGCGGTTGCTGTCCCTCTTTGGGCCGGATTACCTGCTATACATGGCGAGAGTTCCTCGCTTCTTTCCTCGCCTCGATTTGCCGGAAAGCGAAGACACCGTCATTGTCCACTCTCGGGCATTTGTACGGTCGTTGACGGAAGTCATGTGGTTCCTTGTCGCCATCGTCGGAATTGAAGTGCTTGAAGAACTGCGCCAAGCGGCGGTGATCTCTGGCTGGCAACTCCCCTTGTAGGCTGGCCCGCTCCGTGTAGTGCTGCGTCGGCGACGCCACGCTTCACGCGAAGTCCGGCCAGATGCAAATGAGTATCAAGTGCTCATCTAGCTGAATTAATTTGACTTTTTGGATTCACGTTCCTATCTCCCGGCCAATCAGGGAGTAGTCACCGCGCCCGCGCGGGACCGTGTCAACAGGCTTGCGCGCATGCGCATGGCGCGGTCAGCCGATTCAACGGCCCGACAAGACTGTGGCGCCACTTCTCCTATGCGGACGAGCAGAGGTTGGCGCCCCGGTAGATGTCCGTCGGGATCGCTGTCCAATGTCGCCCTACACCACTGCCGTGCTCGCCCTGAGCATGTCGATCGATGCCTTTGCTGTCTCTGTCGGACGAGGGGCCGCCATCGGCTCGCCGCCCCTGAGAGATGCGTTACGGACAGGTTTGATCTTCGGTATTGTCGAGGCGACAACACCCATTCTCGGTTGGATCGCCGGCGTTGCAGCCAGCCGCTTTGTCCAAGCTGTCGATCATTGGATCGCCTTCGCCCTCCTCGCGGGCGTCGGCATTCATATGCTCTGCGCGGCAATCTGGGGTTCTATTGATAACCCGTCCAAGGGAAGATCGCTCGCCGCCCTGATGGCGACCGCTGTCGGAACCAGCATCGACGCCATGGCAGTGGGTATCTCTCTCGCATTTCTTCAGGTCAACATCGTCATCGTCGCGGTAGCAATAGGGCTTGCCACCTTCGTGATGTCCTCGGGCGGCCTGCTTGTCGGGAGGCTGGTTGGCCATCGCCTCGGCAGACTAGCCGAACTGATTGCAGGTCTTGCACTTTGCGGCTTGGGGACGATGATCCTGCTCGAACACCTGTCGCCGATGTGAAAAGACGTTTGAAATCGTGGCCGCGCAACAGTTTAGCGGCGTCGCTTTCCAAAAGGGAGCTGCGACATTTGAACACTTGAACCTCAGCCTGCTCGAGGTCCTACCTTTCCGTTAGCGGGGTGCTTTGGTGCACTCAAATAGGTTGGATATCGCGATGTCAGGAACGCTTCTCAACTCGCTAGGACCAGGCGACAAAGCCACCGGGGCTCTTTGTCCACATTGCAGGGTCGACCTCGTTATGAGCGAGCGTCAGGGTATCGAAATCGACTACTGCCCGAAATGTCGCGGCGTGTGGCTGGATCGCGGCGAACTCGACAAGATTATCGAACGGAGCGCGGCGGAGGAGGCCCAGTACGCCCAGGGGCAAGCCGGTCGCGGCCGTGCGCAAGCAGCCTCACGCAATACATCGAACGACTGCCGCGAAGATCACCGCCGCGATTATAGCGACCATGATCGTCATGGCGGACACCATGGTCGAAGGCACGGTTCGTTCCTCGGCCGATTGTTCGACTGACACCCCACCAGGAGCGGAACCATGAAGGCTGCGCGCATTGGTCGGCTAGGGTGGTACGCCATTGCCGTGTTGACAACGGCCTCGCCGACCTATGCCCAATCGATCGATCGGGCGGAGGTCGAGAAGATCGTCCGCGAATACATCATGCAAAACCCGGAGATCATCGAGGAAGCACTTGCGGAGCTTGAGAAGCGGAACCAAACAGCTCAGGCCGAGGCCAGGTCACAAGCGATAGCGGCCGAGACTGATGCGTTGCTCCGATCGAGCGACGATGTGATCCTGGGAAATCCGGACGGGGATGCTACGCTCGTTGAATTCTTCGACTTCAACTGCGGCTATTGCAAGCGGGCGGCGCCTGACGTCAAGGCACTTGTCGCCGAGGATCCCAAGCTGCGGATCGTGCTGAAGGAGTTTCCCATTCTTGGGCCGGGCTCGGTCGAGGCCGCGAAAGTGGCCCTGTCCGTGAGGCGCGTTGCTGGCGCCGCCGCTGCGCGTGATTTCCATGTCAGATTGATGGAAATGCAAGGGCAGATAAACGCTAGCCGGGCCTTGGACCTGACCGAAGAGATGGGACTCGACCGCAAAAAGCTGTCGGATGAAATGGCTACTCCCGCGGTCGAGGCCATCATCGCGGCAAACCTCGCGCTGGCGCAGCGGCTCGGCCTGACAGGAACGCCCTCGTTCGTCGTTGGAGATCAAATCATCGAGGGCGCCGTTGGAAAGGAACCGCTTGCCGATGCAATCGAAGCGGTCCGCCAGAAATGAGCCCTCTGGAGACCAATCCTCTGCCTCTTTGGACAGCAAACCTAGCATCCGATTTCGGTACCTTGGATTGAAGCATCTCGCCAACCCAGCCTCACTGTCGCGCCCGACGATCAGCGGCAACCGGCACGCCATGCCACATCGCTTGGCAAGAAAGGTTGGCGCTGGATGCCTCAGATGCCGCAGCGTTTGACATTCCTGCGCCAGTGGCTCGCCAACCCCCTGAGGGTAGGGGCGGTGCTCCCCTCAGGTACGTCTCTTGCCCACTTGATGACAAAGGCAATCGACCGCAACACGGGGTCAGTTCTCGAACTTGGACCCGGCACCGGCGTCTTCACCGAGGCTCTCCTCAAACGTGGCTTGGTGTCGGAACAACTGACTCTGGTCGAACTGGACGAGAGATTTGCCTATTTGCTCTCGCGCCGGTTTCCGGGCGCTCGAATTGTCCAGGGCAGTGCGGCTCGCTTGTCAGGGGCGGGCGTCGGGAGAGATGTCGCATACGGTGCGGTTATCAGCGGGTTGCCACTCCTTTCGATGCCCTCCCGCACGGTATTTCGCATCGTCGAGGGCGTAGCGCGCAGGCTCGGGCCCAGCGGCAATCTCTATCAATTCACCTATGGCGCTCGGTGCCCCGTTGCGCACGCCATACTTGAGAGGCTGGGCCTGGAAGCGAGTTTGCTTGGGACCGTCATGTGGAACCTGCCGCCGGCGTCGGTCTATCGGATTTCACATACGCGGGTTGATCCGAAGGTGGCATCAGCCTCCGAACCGCATGTGGTGGCAGACGCCCACGCCCATACAGCTCTCATCCATAGGCAAAACCCGGCCGCTATGTGCTGGGAAGGGGAACGGGTTTCCAGTCAATAGAAAGAGCAAGGAGCTCGATATGTTCACGAGACGCGAGATGCTGGCCGGCACAACGGCTTTTGCAGCCCTGGCGGCACTGCCCGCGCGAGCACAGACCGGGGTCAACCATAAGGTCCAGATGCTGAACAAAGGGAAGAAGGGCGCAATGGTGTACGAGCCGGACTTCGTGGCTGCTTCCCCCGGCGATACCATAACCTTCATTCCAACCGACAAGTCCCACAACGCAGAGAGCATAAAAGGGATGCTGCCTGAAAACGCGCTCCCTTTCAAAGGCAAGCTGAATGAACAGATCACCATCACCATAGAGAAAGAAGGCGTCTATGGCGTAAAATGTGTGCCGCACTACGGAATGGGGATGGTGATGCTTATCGCCGTCGGGGCGCCAAGCAACCTGGATGAAGCCAGGGCAGTCAAGCATCCGCCAAAAGCAAAAAAGCTGTTTGACGAGCTGCTTGCCGACGTTCCTGCGGCTTGATCCATTCCGGATTGCGCCAGGCAACTGTGCCTGGCAGCAGGCGACCATCCGGAGACGACTTGCAAGCTCCCATCTCTAGGAAGAAAAGCGTCGAAGCACCTTGAAAGCGGTGTTTCGACGCTTGATGACTATGGCTTTGCCCTGTCCGACAGCAATCGTTGGACAATAATTTCTCCGTCCGACCCGGCTCCCATGATCAACGCCGATGCTCGATTGCGTTGCCATGGCCGGCCGACAAAGTAGATGCCTTTCACCGCCGAGATACCGGCTTCGTACAGGAAAGCTCCGTCAGGCCCCTTCGCATCTTCGATATCGAGCCAGGTTGTGTCGTCCCGATAGCCGACAGCCCATATAACAGTCCGGACGTCCGCCGTCGCGCCGTCGGCAAACCGGGCCGCTTCGCCGCTTGCTTCAATGAGACGTGGCAGCACCCGGATGCCGCGCTTCGCGAGGCTCTCGATGCTCCGGTCACGGTCAGGAAACGCATCGGATTGTCTAAGCTTTCTGCCAATCCGCGACTCCGCGGGGGCTCTCAGTACGCCAAACAGGTTGAGCCACCACCAGATCGACTTGCCAAGCACTCGCTCGGGAAAGAGCTTGCGAGGCTTGCCCGTCGCCAGCATGGCGGGCTGCCTTTGTTGCACTTCCACAGCGATATCCCGCCCGCTTGCTCCATCTCCGACCACCAGGACCGGACCGTCGGGCAGCTGGTTCGGATTGCGGTAGGTTTCGGTGGTCAGCTGGAGCACCTCGTGTCCGAACTGCGCCGCGACCTTCGGCACAAGCGCGACCTGGAACGCTCCGGACGCGACGATCACCTCGCTGGCTCTGATACGCGATCCATCGTCCAACGCAGCTTCAAATTCACCGTCTCCAGCCTTCGAGAGGCGGATCAGACGTCGACCAAGCTGGATCGGCAGTCGGAAACGTGTCGCATATGCTTCAAGATAGTCGGCGAACTCGTCGCGGCTCGCATAAAGTTCCCGGTTGCCCGCCAGGTCCAGTCCCGGCAGGGCGCTGAACTGGCGTGGCGTGAACAGAGTGAGCGAGTCGTAGCGCACCCGCCAGTTGTCTCCCACCCGACGATGACTGTCGATGATGACAAACGGCACGCGGGCATTCTTCAGGTGATACCCGGCTGCGAGCCCCCCCTGTCCGGCTCCGATCACCAAGACAGGTCTTTCCATCAGACAACGACGACTTGGGCTCCTACGGGCACACGCTCGTAAAGATCCTCAACATGCTCGTTCACCATCCTGATGCAGCCGTTGGAAACAGCCTTGCCGATGGTCCAAGGCTCGGTCGTTCCGTGAATACGGTAGAGCGTGTCGCGGCCGTTACGATAAAGGTAGAGAGCCCGTGACCCCAATGGGTTGTTCGGCCCCCCTGGCACGCCGCCAGCATAGCGGGCATATTTCTTGGGATCGCGGCGGATCATGTTGTCGGTCGGACGCCATGACGGCCATTTTGCCTTCCTGCCGATGATCGCCGAACCCGAAAACGCCAGGCCTGCCTTGCCGACACCGATGCCATAGCGACGCGCAAAGCCCGCACCGTCGACCAGATAGAGAAATCTCTCGCGCGGAACCACGACGATCGTTCCGGCCAGATAGTCATAGGGTGTCCTTACGACCTGCGGAAGGAAGCGCTCCTCGAGGACGAACTTGCGTTGCGCCCCGTTCGCCAAGGCCTGCCCGGGTGCCGCCAGCAAGGTGAACATGCCAAGGATAAAAGTCCGTCGACCAATCCCGAGAGGCGACCGAACATCCCCGATTTCCTCGGAACTAATGCTCATGGCCATCGTCTCCCTCTGGCGGCGCGACATCCGGAACAAGCTTCTCCACCTTCGCGGCCGCCCGAAGCTCGGAAATGATCCGTCTTTCCTCCGTGGCTTCGAGTGCTTGCCGAACCTGCGCTGCGACGGCCTCGAAAGCTGGGGCAGGCCGATTGCGTGTCTCCTCAACCAGAACGACGTGGAAGCCGAAGGCGCTCGCAACGGGTGACTGCGTGAATTCTCCGGGCTGCAGTTTCGCCGCCGCCGCGTCGACCTCGGGTACGACCTGGCCTTCCGCCACGAAGCCGAGGTCTCCGCCCTTAACCTTGGAGACCTCGTCGGCCGAGCGTTCCTGCGCCAGCTCCGCGAAGGCCTTGCCCCCCTTCAGGGCCTCAATGACCTCGACGGCATCGCTCTCGCTTCGAAGCAATATGTGACGAAGTCGGCGCTCAAGAACGGGCGGGATTTTCCCAACCTGGTCGTCATAGGCCGCCTTCACCGCCTCATCCGTCACCGCCGCGGCGACGCGCTGCTCGAGGAAGAGCGAGCGCAAACTCTGCGCCTCGAAGAAGGCCAGTTGCCGCTTGTAGGCTTCCTGGTCGGCGACGTTGGCCTTGAGCGCGGCTTCGGCGACAATCCTGAGCTCGATCAGGGCGTCCACCAGCATCGAGCGCTTCGCATCTTCGGGCATCTGTCCGAGCTGCTGGGAATACATCTGCTCGGCAATGGCAAGATCATCTGCAGTGATGTCCTGGCCGTTGACGCGGCCGACAACACTCGCGTCCTGCGCCCCGGCGACCGAGCCGAGCAACAGCGACAGCGAAACGATCGTCGTGCCGATCAAAATCCCGCTCTCCCGGTACCTGTTCTTGGTCCAACCCATCATGAGAACCTCCCTATTGCCTGGCGGCGGCTACCAGCGGATCGATGATCTCGCTGAAGCGCTCGATGCTGAGCGCGCCCTTTTGCATTTGGCCGTTGATGAAGAAGGTGGGCGTGGAATCGACGCCGAAGGATCGGCCCCCCTCGGCAACGGCTGTGACTTTCTCGAGCAGAGCCTGGTCTTGAAGGCATTTCTCGAAGTCGGCGGTGCCCATCCCGGTCATGCCCATGACGGATTTGAGCGCGGCCGTGCCGTCTGACACCCGCGCCCAATTGTCCTGGGTCCGATAGAGCAGGTCGATGGTGGGGTACCATTTGTCGTCGCTGACGCACCGCGCAAGCATGAAGCCGGCCGAGGACCGGGGATCAAAGGGAAACTCCCGCATGATGAAGCGGACCTGACCCGTATCGACATACTTTTTCTTGAGCTCGGGCCACACGTTCACATGAAAAGTGCGGCAATGGGGGCAGGTCAGCGACGCGTATTCGATGATGGTGACAGGCGCGTCCTCGGGCCCGAAACTCTTCTCCGGCAGCGGTCCCGGCGCCAGCAGGGCCTCCGGCGTAGGCTGGGCCGAAAGCAGGGCTGGATATGTGGCAGACATACCGACGGCAGCCATGCCGAAAATCAAACTGCGACGTTTCATCTTGGGTCCTTTCGCGAGGACAGGGTTGTGCAAGCTCTAGCCCCTTGAGAGGCAAGGGGGCTTTTTCATACAAATGCGCGGGTACCACCCCGCACAATGATGGGGGTCGGCGTCGCGACGCGGTCGTACAAGTCGATGATGTCCTGGTTCATCAACCGGACGCAGCCGCTGGAAACGGCCTTGCCGATGGTCCAGTATTCGGGCGTGCCGTGAAGACGATAAAGCGTGTCTTCACCGTTCTGGAAAATGTAAAGGGCTCTGGCACCGAGAGGGTTGTCGAGTCCGGGTGGCTGGCCTCCATTGTCCGCGCTCCACTTTTCAAGCTCGGGCTGCCGGGCAATCATTTCCGCCGGCGGCGTCCATTTTGGCCACCTCTGCTTCCATTGGATGACACCCTCGCCGGACCAGGTGAATCCCTGCCGACCGAGCCCCACCCCATACCGCATTGCCTTGCCGCCTGGCCGGACGAGGTACAGAAAGTACGATCTCGTATCGACAACGACTGTGCCGGGTCGTTCACCCGTGGGATCGTCGACAAGCTGCCTGTAGAAGCGCTTGTCGACCTTGGTAAGGTCGACCGCCGGTATCGGGAAATCTTCCTCCGGCATCGCCCGGTACATCGAGACATAGGATGGGTCGGTGGCGGGCTTTTCCGGTGCCGGTACCGCAGTCGGGTCCCCCGTAGTCGAGCAGGCGGGCAAGGCCAGTCCGCCTGCGGCCGCCGCAGCCAAACTTAGAAATTGTCGCCGGGATGGTGTCGTTCGAACGTCTTTTGAGGTCACTGTTCCGCTCGCAATAGGTCATCGAAAATCCAGCGCTTGCTGGGCAAGCGAAGCCGAAAGGCAAGAAACACGCATCACGCTGTCGGGTCTGGCGCATGTCCAGCTCGGCGCAACGCTCGCGCGCTCTCGGTTCGAGACGTTATCGGGGCGGTGGGGAATCTAAGGAGATGAGGCCGGGAGGGATCGCTCGCGTGCGCCTCTCGGGAAGCGATTGAGGTACTCCACCGACGGCAGGTACATGCCACTCCGCAAGCCAGCTGCACCCGTCATGGCACTTCGCTGCCGCGTCGGGCGAAACAGGTGCGGCGGCGTCATCGTCGCCCTCCACTGCATCCCCCGCGACTAGCGACACGATCGTGACGGACTGCTCGCCGGCCGTAGCCGTCGGCAGCGCAGCATGAAGGCTGACGAAACATAGCATCAGGAGAGCGAGCAGTGTCCGTCCCATCGCGTCACTCATCTGGCGAGTGAGGGTCGGCCAGTGCAGCGTCGGGACGGCTGATCGGCACTGATGTCAGCGAGGTCCGCTTGGCGAGAGCGGACTGACCGCCGCGTTCCAGCAACTTGCGGAAGCTCGGATGCATGCCTCCGTCGGCATAGGCATGTGCCGAAAGCACGCTGCCGGTCGAAAGAAGATCGTCCATAGCGACGCGATCGGATTGCTGCCGTCCGGCGACCAACGGATCAGCAGCGTTCAGTGCTGGCGGACATGACGCCAAAGGATCCCGTGGCTCTCCACCTTCGAACTCCCTGTCGAAGACGTAGCGTCCTTCGCAATAGGAAACCTTCGGTTGCCGGCGTGTGACCTCGAAAATGTCGTAGCCCAGCTTCAGGTCCGACCAGAATGCAAAGTTCGGGTCGTTCCGGTTCTTCGCCATGTTCTGAGGCGTCATCCGGAACGGAAACGCCTGGACCTGGAACGACCCTTGGCCGCCCTTCAGGGCCTCGCGCGAGACGGCATAGATCTCGGCAACGCCTTCGTCCGTTAGTGCGAAACAGCCGGACGACGAGCAGGCGCCATGGACCATAAGCGCCTCTCCCGTGTAGCCGAGAGCCGCTTCCAGCCTGTTCGGATAGCCGAGGTTGAACGACAGGTAGTATTGAGAGTTGGCGTTCAGCATCCCGGCGGACACATGGTAGAAGCCCTCGGGAGCCTGACGATCGCCATTCTGCCTCTTGGGGCCGAGCTTTCCGGACCAGCGGCACATCGGGTAGGTCTTGAGCAGGGCGAACTTGCCGCTGCGATCGCGCTTCCAGACCTCCAGCTCGCTTTCCTGCTTGAAGATCCGGACGAGGACAGGTGCCGAGGGAGACATGGATTTGCGCGACATATCCGCCACGAGGGCGGCGGGAATCGGCTGAGTTGCCTTCCCGTCAACGTCGAGAACAGTGGAAACACATGCGCTCAAAAAGAGCGCAAGCGCTGCAATTCCCCCCATCCTGACGGCCGTAAGTATCATCTAGAACCATATGTGTCGGCGCCCACCCCTTCCGGCGGCTTGTCCGAAAGTTCGCGTATCATAGTTAAGATGACGTTTCCGCCCACAAATTCGCGAGCGTCAAAAAACCGCAGCAAATAGACTATGCCGCTGTGCCGAAGATCAACTAGGTAAGAGCAGGACCAAGTGCCCCAGGAGAGAGACCCAGCCACGCCATGCCGGAAGGATCTGAACACCTCACCCTAGACGAGTCCAAGACACTTGCACGGCGCAGGCGACGCATGAATTGGGTGATCTGCGGGCTCCTGGTGGCCTTCGTCGTTGCCGTATACTGGATAAGTTTCAGCCACGTTCGGACTGAGACGAACGAAACTCAGTCATCCTCCGAACTGGATAACGGTCCAATCACCCACGCTTGAGTGGCCGATCGCCCTTGTCGGTGAGAAAGTGGACCGACCTAAGTCCAGTTCGGTCCATCTCTCGATGATTTTGCGCTTGGCCTGCTTTGCGTTGGTCGCACTGACCTGCTCCCCTTGATGTACCCATTCATAGGCTAGCCCTGTTCACGTTGTGGTCCATTCTCGACCGGGTTGCAAACTCGTTCGGGGTGAGCCCGTCGAGGCTCGTGTGGGGTCGGTTCAGATTGTAGTCGATCCTCCATCTCTCGATGACCTCACGGGCATGGCGGTAGCTGCGGAACAGATGCTCGTTGAGGCATTCGTCCCTGAGCCGACCGTTGAAGCTTTCCACGAAGCCGTTCTGCATCGGCTTGCCAGGCGCGATGTAGTGCCATTCGACACTCCTGTCCTGCTGCCATTTGAGCATGGCATTCGAGGTCAGTTCCGTGCCGTTGTCGGAGACGATCATGCAGGGAAAGCCGCGCCGTTCGGCGATCCGGTCGAGTTCGCGGGCAACCCGCTCGCCCGAGATCGAGTTGTCGACGACGGTCGCCAGGCATTCCCGGCTGAAGTCGTCGATCACGCACAGGATGCGGAAGCGGCGGCCGTCGACCAACGTGTCCGACACGAAGTCGAGGCTCCATCTCTGGTTCGGATCCTGCGGGATGGCCATCGGTGCTCTTGTGCCCAGAGCCCGTTTGCGACCACCGCGTTTTCGAACCGTCAGCCGCTCTTCCTTGTAGAGGCGATACAGCTTCTTCCAGTTCACCGTCATGCCCTCCCGCCTCAAGAGCAGGTGCAGGCGGCGGTAGCCGAAGCGCCGGCGCTCCGCCGCCAGCTCGCGCAGCCGCTGGCGCAGGCCGACATCGTCCGGCCGCGATGAGCGATAGCGGTAGACGCGCGGCGCAATGCCAACCAGGGCGCAGGCCCGCCGTTGCGAGTACTTCTTCTTTTCGACTGCCCAACTCACGGCATTCCTCCTCGAGCCGGGCGTCAGAAGTTTTTTGTCAGCATCTCGCGCAGCGTCGATACATCCATCATCGACTCCGCCAGAAGCTTCTTCAGGCGCGCATTCTCCTCCTCCAGCGCCTTCAGCCGCTTGGCCTCCGACACCTCCATGCCGCCATACTTCTTGCGCCAGGTGTAGAAGGTCGCATCCGAGATGCCATGCTTGCGGCACAACTCGCTGGCCGTCATGCCGGCCTGATGCTCCTTCAAAACCCCGATGATCTGTTCTTCCGAGAACCGTGATCGCTTCATTGCCTGTCTCCTTTGTCGAGGAACAGGCTAACCCAAAATCGGGAACATCTCAGGGGAGCAGGTCAGCACCGATAGCCTACCTAGCATTGGCCACGTTGTTCGGGATGGTGTGCGTCGGGCTCGGGCACAACACCATTGAGATGCTGTACGGCGGGACCGCTGTCTATCTTTTGACACTCGCCGCCGCTGTGGAAGGCGCTTGGCTCCTGCCCGACGAGATTAGAAGGTCTTCCTCATTCACCAGGCTGACCCAGCGATTCAGGTCATCTCCTGACTGACGCTTCAGATAGTAGATTTCCGTGTCCTTCCACAGGAGGACCTTCTGCTCCAGATTGTCCAGGATGAAGTCGCCGAGGTCAGTGACCACCGTCAGAACGGCGTGTCCACCGCCCTTGGCATCACGGGCGACCGTCAACAAGAGGGCTCCCAAGGGATAGCCCCTCTCGTTCAGGCGCTTGCGTTTCTCAAGGGCGTAGTCCTCGCAGTCCCCCACCGTCGTCGGGTACTCCCATCGCTCCTCAACTCCGAAAATCTCCATATCGGTCAACGGCGCAACCGCGGCATTGACCTCAGCGTTGACCGAGACGATTTCGCGCCACCGAGGCTCGGTAAGCTTGATCATCATCCCCTCCGGTCCGCGCGCGCACTCCTTTCGGTAGCGACGACAATATTCGTAGTATCCCACCGGCATGGTTGTCGCGCCGTACGTGAGCATATTGCGCGCATTGGTCGGTTGGGTCGGATTGAAATGAAAGGCGTTGGCCGAAGCTACGACGCAGGACAACCCGAGAGCCAGGGCGCAAACAACAAAGCGTATCATTGAACCGTCTCCCCGTAGTGTTGGGAAACAGATACAATACAAGCCTCAAAACGATGGAAAATCAGTGAGTTAAATTAAGGGAGAACTATCCGAAAATTTTATGCGCCGCTTCAATGTTTGATTCACCGATGGGGACCGCATACGCGATCAGTCAACGGCGACGTCTCCCTGGCCGTGATGATGTACCGTCAACTGATCGCGAGATTGGACGACATTGGCGGTAACTTCCAGTTCCTGGCCACCTTCGAAGACCAGCGTAAGGCGGCTGTCGGCCAACCAGTCAGTTCGGGGCAGGGGATCCTCCAGGAGCAAGCGAATGCCGCTAGGGCGCATCGTCAATTCGGCGTGACCCGGCACAGGAACAATTCCTTCCACTGGCCCGGTGCTGGTCCGGCCCGAACTCATTTCGGTTCGCAAGATGGAGATTTTGCCGAATGCATCGCTTCGGATCGCCTCCAGGCTGATCTGCTGATTGGTGCCATTCCAGATTGTGAGATAGCCTTCAGCGCTGTCGTCCTCGTTGTCTGCCACTAGAATCTCCGCGTGCTCGACCGTCAAAATCGGCGGCGGCTTGCCATGATCTTGTACGGCGTTGGATGCGTCCAGCTGCGTGGCCAAGACGAAGATTGCCAGCGCCGCTGTCAAAAGTGCTCTATTCACAAGCAATTGTTCCCTCTCCAGTGCCTGCCCCTTAGTTGAGCACAATCTGGGCAAACCTGTGTTCAATGCTGCCGGACAATGCGGCAATTGAACGCGTTTGCAGGGAGAAATCCTAAGCCATAATAACTATAGATACTGGAGGAACACATGCTGACGATTGGAGAACTGTCGCGGGCAACCGGCGTCAAAATTCCTACGATACGGTACTATGAACAGATGGGATTGATGGCTGCTGCCGAACGCTCCGGGGGCAACCAGCGGCGATATGAATCACATGATCGAGAGCGCCTGTCGTTTATCAAGCATGCTCGGGATCTGGGGTTCACAATCGAGGCCATCAGGGAGCTCCTGGAACTAAGCGCCCATCCCGACCGTCCTTGCGTGGATGCCGATGAAATCGCCGTTCGGCAGCTTCAAGCCGTTCGCAACAAGATCGCCAAGCTCCGTCTTCTCGAGAAGGAGCTTGATCGCATGACGTCCCGCAACCACGACGACCAGATCAAACACTGCTACGTCCTGCGGTCTCTCGCCAACCACGACATGTGCGTGAGCGAACACTAGCGACCTTAGCGAGAATCCAAACGTCGGCTTCTCGCACGATCCCAGAAAGATTTCTGAATTGCGGCGCGACGTCAGCCAGCGCCTCTTGCAAAAAGCGCTTTCCTAGCTTTAAATGCAAATAAGTCGCAACTGCAAGACATGAGATCAATATGACCGATCCGACGTCGGACGTCGCCAACGGCTGGAAGGGCAGGTCGAGCGCCCCTTCGATGTCCGATGTGCACCGGTCAGTGCCCGTGCAGGGCATGCACTCGTCTTGGCGCCGGGCCGCCGCCTTCATCGGCCCGGGCTATCTTGTCGCTGTCGGCTACATGGACCCGGGCAACTGGGCGACGTCGATCGCAGGCGGATCGCGCTTCGGATACACCCTGCTCGTGGTGGCCCTGATCTCAAACATCATGGCGATCATCCTCCAATCCCTTTGCGCGCGGCTCGCCATCGCGTCCGGTAGGGACTTGGCGCAGGCTTGCAAGGATGCGTATCCAAAGTCCGTGTCGCGTACCCTGTGGGTGCTGGCCGAGATCGCGATCATCGCGACCGACATCGCCGAGGTCATCGGAACGGCCATCGGCTTGAACCTGCTCTTCGGCATCCCGCTGGAAATTGGCGTCGTGATCACCGCGCTTGACGTCTTCCTCATTCTCTATCTGCAAAGACTTGGCTTCCGCTGGGTCGAAGCATTGGTGATCGCGCTGCTGGCCGTAATTGCCGTCTGCTTCGTGCTTCAGATTGCCCTGGCGGATCCGAACTGGGGCGACGTCATCCGCGGGTTCGCCCCGACCACCGAGATCGTCACCAATCCCGAAATGCTCTACCTCGCCCTTGGCATCCTCGGCGCGACGGTGATGCCGCATAACCTCTATCTCCACTCCGGGATCGTGCAGACGAGGAATTATGGCGACAGCCTGCCGGAAAAGCGCGAAGCGCTGAAGTTCGCCACGATCGACTCCACGGTCGCACTGATGTTCGCGCTCTGCGTGAATGCGTCGATCCTCATCCTTGCTGCCGCCACGTTCAACACGACCGGGAGGACGGAAATCGCCGAATTGGGCGAGGCCCACAGCTTGCTGGCACCGATGCTGGGCGCGGCCATCGCGCCGACCTTGTTCGGAATCGCGCTCCTGTGCTGTGGCATAAACTCGACGGTGACGGCGACCCTGGCGGGACAGATCGTCATGGAAGGGTTCCTCGATATCAAGCTGCCACCCTGGCTTCGCCGGCTCATCACGCGGGCGATCGCCATCATTCCGGCCGCGGCGATCACCATCTGGTACGGAGAGAGCGGCACCGCCCAGCTCCTGATCTTGACCCAGGTGATCCTCAGCCTTCAGCTGTCTTTCGCGGTGTTTCCCCTGGTGATGTTCACGGCCGACCGGAAAAAGATGGGTGAACTGGTGGCGCCCCGTGCGCTGGTCGCCATCGCCTTCTTTATCGCCTTTGCCATCGCTGCCCTGAACGTCAAGCTGCTCTTCGACTTTCTTGCGTCTGCGGCTTGATCCCGGCGTCCTCACGCCTCCGTGTTGTCCTCGAACCGGCAGAAATAGGTCACCCTATCGGCGGCGCCATTGGATGAAGGAACGTTGCGCAGAATGACCTTGACGACCGAGCTGCCCGCAGGCGCAATGATATTCCCGGCAATCGTCACCGTCGGATGGTCATCGGGGATGAGCTCGAAGGCGGTCTCGTCCCCGCGGGTCTGGCCGAAACGGACCGACCCCGTATCGTAGTCGCCCTCCGCGGCATAGGTCGTCTCCATCCTCCTTTGATCCAGGAACAGATAGTATTCCATGTCCGAACCGAACGGCACTCGGCCCCAAAGCAATGCGTCGGCCTTCTCACGGGACGGCCTGATGCGCCGCACGAGCGCATCACAGTCCGCGGAGGAAGGTACTGCTCCTTGCTCTGGGAACCACAGGAACGCGCCCGTCGGCGGTTCTGCCAAAGCCGGTAGAACGCCGGCAAGCGATGCCGCAAGCAAAACGCCGATTGTCTGCCTTAGCCGCATGCTCGCCTTCCGATCCGCGCGTCTTGATGCATCCGTTCACCGTGCCTGAAGTTGGGATCGATGGCCTGACCTATGGAAGTGTGAGCCTCGCAATGACTGGAAGGTGATTTGAGCCGAATTTTGGCCCCGTCGCCAAACTGTCCAATCCCACCGCTGGCGACAGCACGATGCGATCAATTGGTGTCCCGAGCTGCGTCCACGATCCGAACCTTATGCTGAATCGGGTCGGCAGGGGCCACCATCGGGATTCAGTCGTCCTGTAACCCGTGGAGGACAACAGGTCTTTGAAGAAGGGAGACCACGAGCCGGTGTTCCAGTCACCCGCGACGACAACGGGAGTGTCCTGGCGTTCGGACATGAGCGCCCGTGCAAGATCACGCAGATAGGCCGACCGCTCGCGCCACATGCGCGGACTTCTCGGCGTCTGCGGATGAACCGCATAGACGATGAGGGTCCGGCCTCCCACACGCAGTTCATAACGGACGGCAAACCTGCCGCCCGTGTCGGCGCTTTCGGGAGACACGGTTCTCGCGGTCAGGATCGGAAATCGGCTGAACAGCTTCATGTCCGTGTTGGCGTGTAGGTCGCGACTGCTTTCGAATGGCCAGATGCCGCTGGCTGCCAACGCGTCCTGCCATCGCGGCGTCATCTCCTGGAGCACCAGGATGTCGGCGGCCGCGATTGATGGAAGCGAGAGAAAGTCCGCCGGATCGGGGTTATCGACATAGACATTGGCGGTCACCACCGTAAGCGGCGCGCCGATCTGCGAAGAAGCAGGCGGTGGTAGGAAAAAGAACGGGAAT
Organism: Nitratireductor sp. CH_MIT9313-5; assembly: GCF_037029545.1. Taxonomy (NCBI): domain Bacteria; kingdom Pseudomonadati; phylum Pseudomonadota; class Alphaproteobacteria; order Hyphomicrobiales; family Phyllobacteriaceae; genus Nitratireductor; species Nitratireductor sp. CH_MIT9313-5. Next base: position 27,165 of record NZ_JAYMER010000001.1, read on the forward strand.
ACACCGCTCAGCAGCGCTAGTGTCCCGAAAAGTGCCGCGACGAGGTGGCGGAAGGCCAGGCCAAGAACAAACAGGCACGTCGCAGTGAGCAGAAGATGCGGGCGCAGGAAGTTAGCGAGATCAGCAATCCAGATGGTGGTCGCGAGAACCATCGATCCCAACGATGCTGCGGAAAACCCTATGCACAGGGCTGCCATCGCGACGATGCCCGCCCTATGTAGACTACTTGGTGAAAGCGTATCGAGCATTCTGCAGCCGCAAGACGGTCGGGACGCATGAACGAATAGTCCCTCCTCCTCGCTCTTGCCAGTGAGTCAAACTAACGCGGCGACCTACGTCAGAACCCTCTTGAATCTCTAGCAGCTTGAGATTGTACGCTAGGCTGGAGCGAGACTTATCGATCGGCTGAGACAGGAAGCCCGCAAACGTCGCTCACCCTGTGGTAGCGATCAGGGAGTGACCTGTGTGTCAGTGGATGTTTTGAACGGACATATCCTGGTGGTTGATGACCATCAGGACATTCGAGACCTGGTCGCCGGGCTGCTCGCCAAAGAAGGATACCGTGTCAGCGCAGCCGCGGATGGACGACAAATGCGTCGGCAGCTCATCGAAAGCAGCGTCGACCTTGTCGTTCTCGATCTCATGTTGCCAGGAGAGGACGGGCTCACCCTTTGTCGCGATCTCAGAGCCACGACCAACATTCCAGTTGTCATGCTCACCGCGAAAGGCGACGAATTTGATCGTGTCCTCGGTCTCGAGATGGGCGCTGACGACTATCTGACAAAGCCTTTCGGCGGCAGGGAACTCGTGGCCCGAATCCGCGCGGTTCTCAGAAGGACGCGATCCGTTCCCGCAGGAACGCGAAGCAAAACTGCGTGCTTGTGGCGGTTCGACCGCTGGACATTCGACACGGCGACACGCTCTCTGAAGTCGATAGATGATGCGTTGCTTTCCTTGAGCACTGCCGAATTTAACCTGCTGAAAGTATTCGTTGAGCGGCCGCAGATCGTGCTCACGCGGGATCAACTCCTCGATTTGACCCGGGGCCGTGAGTCCGAATTCATTGATCGCAGCATCGACACCCGGATCAGCAGGTTGCGGCGGAAGATCGAGGAGGATCCCCAAAACCCACAAATCCTCAAGACCGTGTGGGGCGACGGCTATGTATTTGCAGCCGACGTGTCGCGTGGATGATCGGTTTGCTCCCGAAAAGCCTGAGCGGCCGGACAGTTGTCATTCTTGTGACGGGCCTTATTGCGACGCATATCGTCACCCTGCTCGTACTGTCAGAAGATCGAGTTGAGTCGTTGACGCGCACAGAAGAGCAACACATCGCCCAGCATATTGCGTCTATTGCGAATATTGTTTCAAACGTTCCAAGCGAATGGAGGGATCGGATCGTTCGTTCCTCTGATGGCCACCTGTTCAACGTCAGAATAACGCAGGACGACACCAACAACACGCTTCAACCTATTGGCACCAGCAACAGCACGCTGGCCGACCTGTTGTTACGACAGGTTCGACCGGGCACGGGCGAACCGATATCGGTGGACATAAGCGACGCTAACCCCGGCAATACGCCGCTTGCGCCAGATAGCTGGCGCCGGTGGCTGGGTTCGCGGATCAGTCGCCTCGCCTATGGGCACGACCGCGACCAGGCTGTGCTGGTCTCGGTTCCGCTGTCAGAGGGTCAAAGGCTCAATTTCTCGACATCGATGCCGCTGGCTTCGGCGCCTGGATGGGAGCGACAGCTGGCGGTTACCGGGACGTTCTTGGTCATCGTATTGGCGCTTTCCCTGTGGGCCATCAGGAAGATGTCGAGCCCTTTGGCACTGTTTGCGCACGCCGCCACCACTTTCGCTCGGAATGTCTATGCGCCGTCCTTGCCCGAGACAGGTCCGAGTGAAGTCCGGGAAGCCGCCCGGGCGTTCAACAACATGCAGAAGCGGGTCCTTCAGACGATCGAAGGGCGTGCCCAAATGCTCGCGGCCATCTCACACGATTTGCGTACGCCGCTGACGACAATTCGTCTTCGGGCGGAGAGTTTGGGCGATTCCGAGGTCCGGCAGCGGATCCTCGCGGCGATCGAGGAGATGGACGCGATGCTTGCTTCCACGCTAGCTTTTGCCAGGGAGGGCACCGCGCAGGAGGAGCCGCAGGCAACGGATATCGGATCGCTGTTGGAGGCGATCTGCAGCGATTTTTCGGACATCGGGCACGACGTCAGCTTTGTGCCTTGCGGCACAATAGTCGCTGCATGCCGCCCACTGGCTTTGAAGCGAGCATTGTCCAATCTCATCGACAACGCGGTCAAATATGGGGAGCGCGCTCATGTGGTTGCCAAGATCAGGGAAGGGATGATCGACATCAGCATCACCGATCAAGGTCCCGGAGTCCCGAATGAAGAGTTGGAGCGCATATTCCAACCGTTCTACCGCATTGAAAGCTCAAGGAACCGCAACACCGGTGGCGCCGGCCTTGGACTGGCCATCGCCCAGATGGCTCTGGATATGCACGGCGGATCTATCCAACTGGAAAACCGCGGCGAAGCTGGCGGTCTTTGCGTACGGGTCCTGATGCCAGTAGGGACAAACGTCGCCAATCGCGGGGCCGCCCCAAGGCATTGATCTCGCCAGCCACGCAAGTAGCCGGCGTCAATGCGCCGGTGACCGACGGACCGGAATGATCGCTTCCACGTCAGCTGAGGGCGACGCTTCAGAAAAGTGTTGCAGAATGTGTCAGAAGTCCTGTGCTGACGAATTCCGCCATGTCCGGGCGAGGTTGCGACGAACTCCTGTAAATTCTGTCGTGTATGTGCAGCGTAGCACCGTGGCTCTCCGTTCGGTTGTGAACAGAGGGAGATGTCGTCAGCCGCTCGCCGCCGCTGTTGACCCAGCCCCCTTTGTCTCGCCGTTTCCCCCGAAGGAGCGTCGCGGCCGCCGAAGCTGTTTCCATTTCGCGAGAGTCGACAGCCGATGGATCGTAAAGAGCGCACCGTATTCGTTACGATCCTCATCAACGGACTTCTGATCCTTTTCAAGTTCTGGTTGTCAGCAGCTTCCGGAAGCCTGGCGCTCCGGTCCAGCGCCATTCATTCCCTCGCGGATCTTGCGATCGGCGTATTCGTTCTGATTGGTCTGTTCCTGAGCCGTACGAAGCTGGCGGCAGCCGCGCAAAACGGGGCTCGCGCCGTGGAAAATTGGGTGGCGCTCCTTGTTTCGGCAGCGATCTTCTATGTCGGGCTGGACATTGTCGGGGAGGTCCTTGCAGGCGAGCCTCCCGATTTGAGGAACCTTGGGCCTATCACCCTGGCCTCTCTCGTTACCGTCGTGGTCGCCTACGTCATTGCCCGCTACAAGCTCTATGTGGGCCGCCAGACAGATTCCCCGGCATTGATTGCCAGCGGCTACCACTCTCAAGTCGACATATATGCGTCGATTGTCGTTGTCGCCGGCTTGGGAGGCGCCGCTCTCGGCCTGGAGAACCTGGACACGGCTGCAGCGGCCATCGTCGTCGTCATGATTTTTCTCTCTGGATTCGAGATCGCCGCTGCTGCGATCACTGCGCTGCGCCATCGTGAGCAGCTGCAAGTGGAAGCCGAGGACGCACACGGTCACCTCCATAGCCGCGGCTGGTTTCGCATTTATGCTCCTATCGCATCGCTCGCCTTGATAGCTCTCTATTTCTTGACCGGCATCTACACGGTCCAGCCCGGGGAAGTGGCGGTGGTGAGGCGCTTCGGAAAGGTGATCGAAGAGGCCGGGCCTGGAATGCACTATCGCTGGCCAAGCCCGATGGAGACCGTCGACGTGGTTGCGCTCGATCTGGTGAGACGAATCGAGACCGGCCCTCTCCAGATGCTGACGGGCGACGAGAACCTCATCTCTGTCCGGGCGAGCGTTCACTTCTCAGTTGGCGACGCTTCGGCATTCGTTCTCAATGTATCCGCGCCGGACGACCTCGTCCTCCAGGCCGGCGTGGGAGCCCTGCGCCAGAGCGTTGGTGAGGACGCGGTTGACGCTGTCCTCACGGTCGACAAGACCGCCATACAGGACAAAGCCGCGAAGGCTGCCCAGGCGTCGCTCGACCGGAGTGCTGCGGGGATCCGGATCGTCGGCGTGCAATTGCTCGAGAGTGCGCCGCCTCCCGAAGTGGCTGATGCATTTCGCGACGTCGCGAGCGCGCGGGAAGATCGCAACACCTTCGTCAACGAGGCGCTCGCCTACCGCAACGAGGTTCTTCCGACCGCACGCGGCGATGCCGACACCGCGCGGCAGGCCGCGCGAGCCTATGCCGCTGAAAAGCTCGCCACATCCGCTGGAGATGCCGCGAACTTCGAATCGCGGCGACAAGCCTACGCGGCGGCGCCGGAGATCACCCGCCAGCGCCTTTACCTCGAGGCCGTGGAGAAATCGCTAGCCGGCGCCAAGAAATTCGTGATGGACCCGACGATCATTCCGCAATCGACGGATCTTTGGATAACGCAACCGGGCAAGGCTCAACTGCTGCCCCCAATGCAATAGGGACGGGCGAGGACCACTACGACATGAAACCAGTTCGAATTGCCGCTCTTGGCGTCTTGGGCCTTGGCTTCCTGGGAGCAACATTGACCCTCTATCAGGTCGACACCACCGAGTACGCGATCGTGACGCAGTTTGGACGGCCCGTCCGCGTGCTCAGTGACCCTGGTCTCTATATCAAAGCGCCCGACCCCATTCAAAGCGTTCTAAAAATCAGCAAGCAAATTCAAGTCTACAACCTACCGAAAACGGAATTCCTAAGTAGCGACAAGAAGAACATTATGGTGGAGGCCTATGCCACCTGGCAAGTAACGGACGCGCTGGCGTTTCTGAAGAACGTCAACAGCCTGCGCGGCGCCAGCACACAGCTCAACGATATTATTAAAGCTGAGCTCGGAGCGGCATTGGGCCAGGTCGAGCTCGGAAATCTCGTCACAGTCGATACCTCACAGGCGAGCCTTCCAGACACCTTGAACGCCGTTAAGGAGCGGGCTGCAGCCCGCACGGGTGCTTATGGCTTCACGGTCACAGATATCCAGCTCAAGGAGCTCACGTTCCCGGAGGCCAACCTCACAAGCGTTTTCCAGCGCATGCGCTCGGAGCGCGAGGCGATCGCACGCCAGTTTCGCTCGGAAGGCGCGGAAGAAGCAGCCAGCATACGAGCGGAAGCCGATACCGAGAAGGCGAAGATTCTCGCCACCGCGAGCCGCGAATCCGCCGAGATCCGTGGGACAGCCGATGCGGAAGCGATTGCGATCTATGCGGGCTCCTTCGGCAGGGACAAGGATTTTTACCGCTTCTCCAGAACGCTAGAAGCCTACGACAAGTTCATTGATGAAGGCACGACGTTGATTTTGCCCGCCGATTCCGAACTGCTTCAGTATCTGGATCCACGAAACGCTCTGAAACTTCCTCCATCGTCGACCGCGACTGCCGGATCGCCGGCCGGATCGCCCAAGGTGACCGCGGATTCGGAGCGCGACAGATGATGGACGAGGATGTGGCAGAATCACCAAAGTCCCCGTCGACGGCGGACGATGGCAGCGGAAAAATTGCCCGCGACGTCGCGATCAAATCGAAGCTCCTTGTTCGCGCCATTGCGGAGGGTGGGCGGTTCGCATTTGCAGACTTCAAGGTCGCTCTCGGCCACCTAAGGCCCGGCCCTCTGCTTGCGGGTGCGGTGATGCTGATCGCTATCGGCTATGCTTTGACCGGCGTCTATTCGGTCGCGCCTGGAGAAGCCGCGGTTGTGCGCCGCTTTGGTGCGATTGTCCAACCCAGTGTTGAACCGGGACTCCACTATCGGCTACCGTGGCCAGTCGACCGCGTGGATATCGTCGATGTTACCAGTGTCCGACGTGAGCAAGTAGGCATAAGCGCTCCCGAGGAAGAGCACATACATCCTGAACCTCCGGCGAAACTTCAGGCGCTCTCCGGCGATACCAATGTTGTCGATGTAGAAGTGATCGTGCAGTATCAGGTGCGCGAGCCAGCCAACTACATACTCAACGTCGAATACGCTCCATATCGCATCGTCCGAGACGCCCTCCGGGCATCGGTCACCAGGCTGGTAACACGTCTGCCGGTTGATGCATTGCTAACCAGCGGACGGCAGTCCTTGCAACAAGCGATCCGCGAGGAGACGCAATCGCGTCTGGATCAGTATCGGACCGGCCTCGTTATCGTCGGCGTTGATCTGCAGAAAGCGTTCCCTCCTGCCAACGTCGCGGATGCCTTCACAGCCGTCAATACCGCGCGCGAGGAAAAGGCCCGTCTGATCAATGAGGCACGAGGATATGCGAACAGCCTCGTCCCGGAAGCCAGGGGTCAGGCACAGCAGCTGAAGGCGCAGGCTGCCGCTTATCGATCCGCCGTTCTGGCGCGCGCAAGCGGAACGGCACGCGCGTTCGATCTTCTTTGGGACGAGTATCGAAAGAACGCGGAAGCTTACGGCGAAGATGTGACCCGATATCGGATGTATCTTGAGACCATCGAGAAAATCATGCCTCGCGTGCAGGTTTATGCTCTGGATACCGCGAAAGGCGGCAGCTTCAACCTGAGACTTTATGGCGCTCAGAATGGCGCACCAACAAACGGTGAGGCAGAGCGCTAGCCATGGCCGATGGTTGGCGTCAGATCTGGTCCGATTTTCGCGATAGCCTCAGAGGAAAGCCATCGAATCCGGACAGCGATCGCACGGTCGAACCTCCAGAATCGGCTGACAGTCACGCTACCATCGCACCCGGTCCACAAATTGCGACTGCCTCGCCAGAACCTCCTGCGTCCGATCCGGCCGCAGCGGATTCCATGCCCGATGACTCGGAGCAGCTCACCCGCCAGCCCACGGAAAGCCCACCGTCGGAGGCAGAATCGACGGCAGACTCAGATCAGGCTCAGCCGGCGCCAGCACGGCGACCGACACTGGGTCAGTATGTGGCGAGCATTTTCGCGATCACGACCATTCCCGCCGCGCTCGTCTTCTTCACGTCGGACTATTTCGCCGACATGGCGCTCCCATCTCCTCCGGCCCCCAACGTCGTCGCGACATTCGAGGGGGGACAGATAACCCTTGAAGACATCGAATCTCACCTGAATGTGCTCTCCTCGTCCACCAGCAGCCCTGGTCCCATGTCGCAAGAAGCGCTTCTTGAGACGGTTGAAGATCTCGTATCCGATCAACTAATTCTCCGATGGGCGGCAAATCGAAAGCCGGAAGCCGACGAGAGCTTCCAACATGCGATCAAACACATAAATGAAAATCTCAATCTCGAATCCTTCGCGGACCAGCTTCATACCGAGCGCATCTCAATCTCCGAGAGCAGCATGCGTGAATACTACGATAAGAACAAAGCACGCTATGAAGGACGTAGCTTTACCGAAGTGCGCGATGAGATACGGCGGACCCTGGTTGCCGAGCAGGAACCCGCTTTTGTCGAAGATTATTTGGAGAAGCTGCGAACGAGCGGATCGATCACTCGCAGTTTCGATCTCCTGGATGTACCTGCTCCGAGCCAGGAGGAGCTTGAGACCTACTACCGACAGAACATCGACCAATTCAAATTGCCACGCCGCGCCATCGTTGATGAACTGGAGTTTAGTGCATCACAATTCGGCCCGAAGGCCCAACAAGAGGCGGCCAGCGCCTTACTGAGCATCCAGGGCGGTGCAACATTCCAGGCGACAGCAGAGCGATTCTCGAAGGCACGTTTTTCATCCCGGGCGGAGGTGCCCGAAGGCAGCAAGAACCCCGATTGGGACAAAAACGTCTTTGCACTGGTTCCCGGGGAACTGGCGAGCGTGTTTCAGGCAGGCGGATCGTATTACGTCGTCCACCTTCAGGAGGTCATGCCCGCGGGCGCAAAGAGCTTAGCCGAAGTCCGCCCGACGATCATGACAACCGTACGCACGCAAAAGGAACAGCGATGGTTCGCGGATAACGGCGAAAAGACGCTCTTCACGATCAAGGGACAGCGCTACAGCCTTCGCGATTTCTACAAGGAATACGAGGAAGCGTCACTTCGCGACCAGTTCGAAGGAGCAGAGGGTCTCAAACGTTTGGCAGACGCGCTGATTGATCGCATGCTCCTGGTATCGGACACCTATGACAGGTTGCTCGACGTCGCAAACAAACCCCTTGCCGACGAAACGCGACTTCGTCTGCTGCGGCAAATGATGGAGCAGGAAGAGGTGGACGACCGGATCGACGTCACCGACGAGCAAATTCAAGCATTCTACTCCGACAATCGCGATCGCCTTGTGAGTCCTCCGAAGTCGAGAATCCGTTATGTCCGTATCGGTCTTGGATCGAGCGAGGCGGACGCGAGTCGTGCACGCGAACGTTCAGACGAAGCCTTTCGGAAGCTGACCGGAGCTGTCCCGGGGGCGGACTTTGCCTCGGTGGCGCAAGAGTATTCCGAGGATGTCGAAACAGCTTCAAAGGGTGGCGAGTTCCCTGATTGGATCGGCGAAAGCGGGGATCCACTAGGCGAACTGATGAGCCACCCATTCCATGAAGCGATTCAAGACATGGAGCCGGGAAAAGTTGGCAAACCTTTCGAGTTGGGAGGCAGCATCTACATCGTGGAAGTGACGGAACGAACCTCGCCGCAGCAGTTAACTCTTGACGAGGCAAAACCCTTTATCGAAGAGTACCTGACCAACCAACAGCATCGCTCTATGGCCGAGGAATTGCAGAGGCGGCAACTCCAAGAAGCCAAGGTGCAATTGTATCCGCAGGTTCTGGAAAAATATCTCACGCGCTCGGCCTCTCGCGACCAACCGCCATCGCAGTAGCGAAGAATCTCTCAAAGCCCCTTGACCCTCTAGCTGCTATAGGTCCTATGACGTAGTCCCTGCGAGACAGGAGACATTGAGATGACCGCTGCAGCACGCCGCACCCGCTTTCGGGTTGAAGGCATGGATTGCGCAAGTTGCGCCGCCAAGATCGACAAAGCGGTCCGACGAATACCGGATGTCAGAGATGTGAACGTGTCGGTTGTTGCTGGCACCATGAGCGTTGAACACGGAGACAAGCTCGATCTCGACACACTGGCCCAAAAGGTCAACCGGCTAGGCTATAAGGCCACACGCCTTGGTGCGGTGAAAAAGTCGAAGGCTGCGGAGCCCGCCCACGGTCAAGACCGGAGGTCCGACCATTCGGACCACGACCACGATCACGATCATTCTGACCATGACCATGCCGGGCATGTTCACGGGCCGGATTGCAAGCACGACCATGCTGATCGCTATCACGCGGGGGACAGTCATTCAGGCGAAGATCGCGCTGCGAGTGGTTCCATCGAGGAGACTACGTCGGCAGGCGCTCATCAGACCCGCTTTCGCGTCGCCGGCATGGATTGCGCGAGCTGTGCGGCAAAGATCGACACGGCAGTGCGCCGCATGCCGGATGTCACCGATGTGAAGGTTTCAGTTGTTGCTGGCACCATGACCGTCACGCACGGGAGCAAGGCTGACCTCGACGGACTTGCCCGCAAGGTCACCAGCCTTGGCTACAAAGCCGCGCCGATAGGCCCTGCCGGACAAAAGCCGGCCACCGTCCCCGCAAACCATGTCCATCGGCCGGACGGTAGGCATGACCAAGCACTGACAGGAAGCGGGATCGCTACCGAGGCGCCTGATGCCCTGGAAGGCATGCACGGCCACGATCACGGGCCGCAGGACGGACCCTGGTGGAAAACCTCTAAAGCGCAATTGACGATCATCTGCGGCATCGCGCTGGCCGTCGCCTTTGGGCTTTCGCAGGTTCTTCCGCAGACCCAGCCGTGGGGCTTCATCATTGCCATGGCCGTCGGGCTCATACCAATTGCGCGACGCGCCTTGCTCGGTGCTGCAAACGGGAGCCCGTTCACAATCGAGACGTTGATGACGGTCGCGGCAGTCGGAGCCGTCATCATCAATGCGGCCGAAGAGGCCGCCGTCGTCGTCTTCCTGTTTCTTGTCGGTGAGCTACTTGAAGGGATAGCGACAGGCCGGGCTCGCGCCTCAATACGGGCGCTCGCAACACTGATGCCGAAGACTGCGCTCCTTGAGCGCGACGGCACCACGCAGACCGTTCCCGCTGAAAGCCTGACGGTAGATGCTGTGGTGCTCGTTCGGCCCGGCGACCGTGTGCCGGCCGACGGCGTCGTGCTCTCCGGTGAAAGCGCGGTCGACGAGGCGCCGGTGACCGGCGAGTCCGTGCCGAAGCGCAAGGAACCCGATGACAAGGTCTTCGCGGGCACTGTGAACCAGGAAGGCGTGCTCCGGGTGCGCGTAACGGCAGCAGCGGCCGACAACACCATTTCCCGCATCATCGCATTGGTCGAGGAGGCCCAGGAGTCCAAGGCGCCGACCGAACGCTTTATTGATCGCTTCTCGAAATATTATACCCCGGGCGTCATGGTGGTGGCTGCACTGATCGCGATCTTGCCGCCGCTGCTGGCCGGCGCGGAATGGAACACCTGGATCTATCGTGGCCTCGCAGTTCTGCTGATCGGATGCCCCTGCGCGCTGGTCATCTCCACGCCTGCGGCGATCGCCGCGGCGCTATCCGCCGGCGCACGCCGTGGTCTCCTGATGAAGGGCGGAGCGGTGCTGGAGAATCTGGGCAAAGTCAACTACGTCGCGCTCGACAAAACGGGGACGCTTACCGAAGGCAAGCCGAAGGTCACCGACATCATCGGTGTGGCACGCGACGAGCGTGAGGTATTGCGGCTCGCAGCGGCCCTCGAGGCCGGATCGAGCCATCCGCTGGCTGTGGCCATCCTGGCAAGGGCGGAGGCTGACAAGGTTCGTGTCGTCGCCGCTACCGATGCCGGCGCTGTTGGCGGCAAGGGTGTGGTGGGGACAGTGGATGCGGTGAAGCTCTTTCTGGCTTCACCGCGCGCTGCGGCCGAAAAGGTCACATTGGACCAAGGGCTGCTATCGCAAATCGCCGCCCTGAACGACGAAGGCAAGACTGTCTCGGTGCTGCTTGCCGGAACGGAGGTGGCGGGCCTCCTCGCAATACGCGACGAGCCGCGAGAGGACGCCAAGACCGGTATAGCCGCACTACGCGCTCTTGGAGCCGAAACCGTCATGCTGACGGGCGACAATGAGCGGACAGCGAAAGCCATAGCCTCGTCGCTCGGCATGGAAACACGCGCTGAACTGATGCCGCAGGACAAACAGAAGATCGTCGGCGAGATGCGCGCGAAGGGCAAGTTCGTGGCCAAGGTCGGTGACGGGATCAACGATGCCCCGGCGCTCGCAGCTGCTGACATCGGCATTGCCATGGGCAGCGGCACGGACGTTGCTCTGGAAACAGCCGATGCGGCCGTCTTGCATGGCCGTGTCAAGGACGTCGCCAATATGGTGGTGTTGTCTCGCCTCACCATGCGTAACATCCTCCAGAATATCACCCTCTCGCTTGGCCTGAAGGCCGTGTTCCTCGTAACCACGGTTCTTGGCGTGACCGGGCTGTGGCCCGCCATTCTTGCCGATACCGGCGCGACGGTATTGGTCACCGCCAATGCCATGCGCCTGCTCGCCTGGAAAGGGCTTCGTGAAACATGATGGCAGGCCTATGCGGCGAAGTGCGTAGTGGTCCCTGTGACACGAAAGGGCGACAAAGCTGCGACAGAAAAATAGTTGGAGGAAACCCATTGTCTTCCGGGTTCAAGCTGACAGTAAAGCCCATTTGCATGTTGGCCGCGATGCTGCTTTCTACGTCAGCTTTTGCGCACCAATTCTCGCAAGGTGATATCAAGATTGGCCATCCGTGGTCACGGGTCACGCCGTCCGCTGCCCCGGTCGCCGGAGCCTATCTGACGGTGACAAATTCAGGTTCACAGCCCGACAGACTGACCGGCGGTTCGACACCGATAGCTGATCGGATCGAAGTCCATCAGATGACCATGGATGACGGCATAGCCCGGATGCGTCCACTTCCCGATGGAATCGAGATCGCTGCAGGAGCCTCGGTCGAGCTGGCGCCAGGCGGCATCCACCTTATGCTCATCAAACCCAACCAGCAGCTGATCGAAGGGAGCAGCTTCAAGGCGACATTGGAGTTCGCCCGGGCCGGAACCGTAGAGATCGAGTTTGTCGTGCAGAGAAACCCCACGGTGGAAACGGGCAGCGGCAATGAGCACGGCGGTCATACGCCGTGAGCGGACTGCGGGCCTTCCGGCTCACGGTGTGGGCCGCCATCGTGGTGCTCGGCATGTTCGTGATCGTGTCGACGCAACTATCCGGTGGCAGTCCCACCGGCGAGACTTCAACTGGCACCGCGAAAGTTGGTGGGCCTTTCTCCTTGGTGTCGCATACCGGCGAACGCGTCGACAATCAGTCGCTGGTCGGTCGACCCTATCTAGTCTTCTTCGGATTTACCTACTGTCCCGACATTTGTCCGACGACGCTGTTCGAGCTAACGGACCTTATGACGGAACTGGGACCTGTAGCCGACGGTTTCGAGGTTCTATTCATCACGGTCGATCCGGAGCGCGATACCCAAGAAGCCTTGGCAAGTTACATGACATCGTTCGACAGCCGGATCCTGGCGCTTCGCGGTACGGCTGCCGAGACAGATGCCGCGCTCAAGGCTTTTTCCGCCTACGCGAAAAAGGTCCCTTTGGAGGCCGGCGAGTACACGATGGACCACACTGCCGGCGTGTTCCTCATGAAATCGGATGGCAGCTTTGGCGGTATGATGGATATGCACGAGCCACGCGAGACGCGGTTGGAAAAGCTTCGTCGCATAGCAAGAGATCAAGTCACGGGTTCTTGATGAATGTTGAACAAATTGTCCAACGACGTGGTGGAGGAGCGCAATGGCTTATGGCTATTGTTCGCTTGGATGATCGCGGTAGCAGCAACGCTCACTGCCTTGTTCATTGGAGAGATCGTTGGGCAGACACCATGCAATCTCTGCTGGTTCCAGAGGATATTTATGTTTCCTCTCGCAATTATCTTGGGAATCGCGGCATTTCGGTCTGATTCCAGCATCAAATTCTATGCATTGCCGCTCGTTGGATTGGGCGCGGCGATCGCCTTGCTTCACACATTGATCTACTTCGGGCTTTTAGAAGAAGCGATAGTCCCGTGCACGCGCGCCGGGCCATCTTGCGCTGGAGAAGCTATGACCATTCTGGGCAGCGTGCCCTTGCCGCTCGCCTCGCTGATTGCCTTTGCGGCAATCGGCGGGCTCCTTTTCCTGTGCCGCCCCGGAGTTTATCGATGAACCGTCGACAGGTGATAGTCGTCTCCGCTGCCGTCGTCTCCACCATCCTCTTCGCGGGGTCTGTGTTCTACTATGACCGTGTTGGTGGAAGCAGTGCTGAGGCGATCTCCGACAATGCCAGCCTCGTCAGAGACTACTCGCCAGTCATCGGACCGGCCAGCGCCCCTGTCACCATCGTGGAGTTCTTCGATCCGTCCTGCGAAGCCTGCCGCGCCTTCTATCCCATCGTAAAGAATATCCTTGCACAATATCCTCAGGACGTCCGACTCGTTCTACGATACGCCGCATTCCACGACGGTTCGGACCAGGCAGTAGGAATCCTTGAAGCCGCACGAAAGCAAGATCTCTTCGAACCCGTCTTGGAAGCTCTCCTGGCCGCGCAGCCGGAATGGGCCCCGCATAGCGGGCCGGTCCTTGACAAGGCATGGCAGGCCGCCGCCGCTGCCGGGTTGGACCTCGAGCGCGCGCGGCAAGACGCCTCTTCACCGGACGTGACAGCAGTCCTCGATCAGGAATCGAAGGACATCGATACGTGGCGGGTTGAGCAGACCCCGACGTTCTTCGTCAACGGCAAGAGCATGCAAACCTTTGGGCCGCAACAGCTCGTCGATCTTGTCGAGAGCGAAGTCAAGCTCGCTCAAGGGACTCAATGAGCCGCACGCGTGGAGCGATGCCCACCCGTTAGCCAAGGCCGGAGCGCCGCGTGAGAGGATCTGCGAATCCACTGCGCAGAGAAGAGGCAAAGACATTGGCCCACGGCCAGCGCGTTGTAGCGATTGACGTCGCACGGGGACTGGCGATCGCAGGCGTCGTCCTGTTTCATATTGTGTGGGATCTGGAATTCACCGGCATGATCAGCGGTGTAGCACGACATCCCGTCTGGCTTGCTTTCGGACGAAGCCTTGCCGGAACATTCATGTTTCTCGTGGGTGTCAGTCTGGTGCTCGCACATCGCGAAACCGTTCACGTGAGATCCTTTACCCGCCGCCTTTTCACCATCATCGCTTACGCGATGGTCATCACGCTGATCACCTGGTTCGTTTTTCCGGACAGCTTCATCTTTTTCGGTATTCTCCACGCGATCGCGGCTGCCACGCTGCTTGGTATACTGTTCTTGCGCGCTAGCGCCTTAGTCTGTTTGGGCGCGGCGACAATAGTGCTGATGCTGCCATTCGTTGTGGATGCACCGGCATTCAACACGCGGTGGCTGGCTTGGATCGGATTTGCAGAACACCCTCCACCCAGCAACGATTTCGTCCCCATTTTTCCGTGGGTCGGCGTCACGCTTCTGGGCATGGCAAGCGCAAAGCTGTTCGCATCTCGACGTGATCGGAGTTCTCTGGGCGACCACACGCAGCAAGGATGGCTTACGAGGATTTTGGTCTGGATGGGAAATCGCAGCTTGCTGATCTATCTCATACATCAACCGATACTGCTTGCGATTATCATTCCACTCTCGTGGGCACTCACCACGCAAAGCTGATTGGGCCATCCGTTCGAGACATGCAGGCAAACTCTTCGGGGCACGGCGTCGCCGGATCGCCGCGGCGATCCCAACGAAGGTCTGGTGTGCCAACGCGACCGATGATGGTCGAGGTGCCATCGGGGAATCTGGTGATCCCCGGACATAAATTGAATGACGATTTGAGTGCAGGACTGGTTTGGGAAAATCGAAATCGGCGACCGCTGGGCGCGATGGACCGGATCGATCGGAGATAGTGATCTGCACCACCACTTCTGCGCTCAAGCGATTTTCACGGCGCACTCGATAACCGTGTTCGATGCGAACAACCGGCCAGTGTCGGGACAATGCATCCTCGTCGAACCGCTCACCCCCCATCGCATCGAAAAAAGGCGGAGACGCCGACATGGTTTTCCTTGAACCGCCCTCGGTCCCTGCAGCCATGGAAGGTCCGTTGCGGGAAAGACTCGCGCAGCAGAAGGCGATTATTGTACTGGACGCGGGGCGGAGGACTAATTTTTGGACACAATGGATGCAAAAGGGTGACGTCGCACCGGCAGTCATCGACTCTCGCGTAGCCTCGGCGGTCGCCGAAATCAATGCACGACTCTGTGAAGGCGTTGCTCGCCTGCCGGATTTCGCCGCATTCGCCGGACTGTCTCCGTGTTGATTTCCGCCGAGAACTGACCCGGGATTGAGGGATTTTTCCATCGAGAAGTGACCCATGTTTGAACCCACCCCTGCTTG
>NZ_JAYMER010000016.1:0-6730 GCF_037029545.1 Nitratireductor sp. CH_MIT9313-5
CTGATCCAGAATGGTGTCGCATCCTCTGTTCTGCTCGATCTGGCTGGGCAGGATGAGACGGTGCGCGATGAAGCAATCCGCATGTTGGGGCCGAAAGCTGGCAGGCGGCTTTCGGGTGTCGATCCTCTTCTTCGGACATTGGCCGCAATGCAGAGTAGGCCAGCAGTTCGCCGTCCTTCCGCTACGCGATTTCCGGACCCTCTTTTTCGCCTGCGTTTGCTCCCTTCCTCGACGCCCTTACGATCGAGTAGATGATTGACAGGAGCAGGATCAGATCGATCGCCAGGATCGTGGCGCAGATCGGCCTCTCGAAGAAGATCCCGACACCGTCACGCGAAATCAGCAGCGACCGCCGCAGATTGGCCTCCATGATACCGCCGAGGATCATCCCGATGATCAGCGGCGCGAGCGGGTAGCCGGCGCGGCGCATCACGTAGCCGACGATACCGAAGGTCAGCATCACCCAGAGGTCGAAGATCGAGTTCTGCAGCGAATAGGTGCCGAGCGTCGACAGGAGGAGGACGGCGGGTAGCAGCCAGGCCTTGCGAACCTTCAACACGGAGCCGAACAACGGCGCGAGGAAAACGCCGAGCACGAGCAGCATGATGTTCGACATGATGTAGGCGATGAAGATGCCGCCCGCGACCTCGGGACTGTCGCGGAAAAGGTCCGGCCCCGGGAAGAACCCGAGCAGGATCAGCGCCCCCATGAGGACGGCGGTCGAGGCGTCGCCCGGGATGCCCAGCGACAGGGTCGGGATGAGGGCGCCGCCGCAGCAGCCGTTGTTGGCCGCCTCGGTCGCGACGACACCGCCCTCCGCCCCCTCGCCGTACTTCTCGTCGGCGCGGGCAAACCGCTTGGCGGCCGCGTACGAAATGAAGGCGCTGACATCGCCGCCCGCTCCGGGAATGGCCCCGAAGAATGTTCCAATCATCGACGAGCGCAGAAGATTGAACTTGTGCGCGATGACGAGCCGAAGGGCGTGGAAGGACACCCGCAGGCGCTGCACGGTCGGCTTGGCGAGATAGTTGCCCGCCTCGAACTGGTAGAAGATCTCCGACAGCGCAAACAGCCCGACGACCACGGCGACCAGATGCGGCCCGCTCGACAGGCGGAAATCGCCGAAGGTGAAGCGGTACGCGTTGGTGAACTCGTCGGTCCCGATCATCGACAGGAAGAGGCCGAGGCCCCCGGCGAGCAGTCCCTTCAAGGCCGATCCGTCCGACACGAGCGCGATCGTCAGCACGCCCAGGACTGCCATGGCGAAGTATTCCGGGGGCGCGAAGCGCAGCGCGAACTGGGCGAGCAGCGGCGAGAAGAAGACGAGCATCAAGCCCGCAAAAAGGCCGCCGAGCGCCGACGATGTCATGGACAGTCCGACGGCATCCTGTGCGCGGCCTTTCTGCGCCATAGGAAATCCGTCGAAGAGCGTTGCCGCGGCGAGCGGCGTGCCCGGTATCCGCAGCAGGATCGAGGAGATGGAACCGCCTGCAGACCCACCGATATAGACGGCGATCAGCATGCCCATGGCGGCGATCGGCGGCAGATGGAACGCCAGCGGCAGCAGAAGCACGATGCCCATCAGCGGGCCGAGGCCAGGCAGAACGCCGATGACGAGCCCGCCGGCGATGCCAAGGGCCGTCAGGAGCAATGCTTGCAGATTGAAGAAAAGGGGCAGCCCCTCGCGCAGCAACTCGAACATGCGGCCCCGTCAGCTGAACATGGTGATGTTGAACATGCCGACCGGCAAAACGACGTTGAGCAGGCCCTCGAAGACGAAAGAGGCCCCAAGCCACAGCGCAACGCTACCCAGAACCGCCGGCACGATGCCAAGGCCCAGAGCGCGCGTCATCACGATCAACAGGACCGGTGTCGCGATGTGAAACCCGGCATGGGGAAGCAGCAGCAGGTAGCCGACAAACAGTGCCGCAAGAGCGATGCCGAGACGGGTGCCGACGCCGACCTCGAGCGCGGATTGTCCCTGCACGCGTCCGAGAAGCAGGCGTATGCCATGGATGGCGACGGCGACGCTCATCAGTGCCGCGATCACGCGCGGGTACAGGGCCGCATTGTCGAGAGGCCCGCCGGAGGCCGCGCCTTGCTCGGCAAGCGATGTGGCGGACTGCCAGAAGATGACGACGGGAATTGAGGCAAAGAAGATCCACGCGATCCAGTCGAACGCGTGCGCACGGAACCTCGACATGGTGTTCTCCGGGAACAGGGACGGCGGCTGGTTTGCCGCCGTCCCGGCCCTTGATTACTTCGTTTCCTCGAGCTTTTCCTTCTCCCAGGCGATCGCGTCGATGCCCGACTTGAGATCGGAGGCCACCGGCGCGACGATCTCCTCGTACTGGTCGGGGCCATAGCCGAGCGGCACATAGCCCATGTCAAGCAGCCGCTGGTTGACGTCGTCGCGCGCCAGCGCATTGCCCATTGCCTCCTGAAGCTTGGCGACGACATCGTCCGGCGTGTCCTTGCGGACCAGCCACCAGTTCCAGCCCATCGGCGCAAGCCCGGTCATGCCAAGTTCGATGCCGAAATCTTGGACACGCGGCGCACCGTCATAGGTCTCCGACGCGCCTTCCAGTTCCGACAGAACGGCAAGCACCCGCACGTCATCCTTGTTGGACCTGTAGACACCGGGATTGATGACCATGAAATCCAGCACGCCGCCGCGCAGATCCTTGATGGCGTTGTCGATCTCCGGATACGGCACGACCTGGCCGACGACATCGGAAGTCTGCATGACCTTGGCCGCCACCATGTGCGGCAACGCGTCGGTCACGCCCGGCGAGTAGCGCAGGTCGCCCGGGTTTTCCTTCATGTAGTCGACGAGCGCCGGAAAATCGGGGAACCGGTCGTCGTCATTGCGGACCACGATCGCGAAGCTGTTCGAGGTGGCCGACCAGAGCGGCGTGAAGTCCTCGTACGTCCACTCGGCATTGCCGAACATCGGCTGCAGGACGAGCGGGGCGACGTATCCGTCGAAGATCGTGTAACCGTCCGCCGGCTTGTCCAGCGCCGTCTGGAAGGCCTTGGTACCCGCCGCTCCTGGCGTCGAGACGACGGAGATGTTGACGCCGAGCTCCTCGCCCATGGCGTCGGCGATCACCTGGCTTGCCGCCATGGTCGCGCCCGGTCCCCACGGGTAGATGTTCTCGATGTTGCGCTCCGGAAATTCAGCCTGCGCGCTGCCTGCGAGCAGCATCATCGCTGCGGTCAGTCCCAGCAATTGTCTCATCGCTTCCTCCCTTTGTTGTCTGCGAATTGAGGTCGTACCAGCGGTAGACTTCCGCCGGTGTGTCGTGGATGCGGAGTTCCCGCTCCAGATGGCCGTAGAGAGCTGCGGAAACCTCCGCCTTCTCGACGGGAGACTGTTGACGCGGATCGGCATCGAGATCGAAGAGACGCGTTCCCGGATCGCCGAAGCCGAGGCCGTCATTGTTCGGCACGCGCTTGGCGTCGCGTGTCGCGTCGATGCCGAGCACCGGCACGCCCTTGGTGAAGTCGAATGGCGGCACCAGGCGCGCGGTCCGCAATTCGTCCACCGTGAAGGGCGCAGTCATGTGCGCGGGCGCCAGCGTGTATTCCACCAGGCCTTCGCGGGTGATGTCGGGCGGGTAGTGATAGAGCACATGATGGCCGTCGGTGACGCCGATCGGCCCAGAGAAGACCCCGAAAACCGCCGCGTCCCTGACCGGCCTGTCTTCTGCGAGTGCCGGGAGGATGCTGCGGCCCGTGACTTCCGCGGGCACGGGGATGCCGTACAGCTCCAGAAACGTCGGCATCAGGTCCATCGTCTGGGTCAGCTGGCCGCAGCGGCTGCCGGCACGGCCCGCAAGATCCGGATGATGGACGATCAGCGGAATGTGCGAGACTTCCTCGTAGTAGGGCATACGGCATTTGCCCCACCACCCGTGCTCGGAGAGCAGGAAGCCATGGTCGGTGGACAGGACGATGCACGTGTCCTTCCACATGTCGTGTTCGTCGAGATAATCGATCAGCCTGCCGAAATACTCGTCGCACATGGCGACGAGCGCCGCGTAATTGGCGCGGATCTCGGCGATCTCCTCCTCGCTCTCGACGACGCGCTCGTAGTGCGGCCAGTCGAGAATGCGTCCGGCATAGCCCGAATCATAGGCTGCCTTGAAGCGATCCGGCGCGTGGAACGGTTCGTGCGGATCGAAGCATTCCAGCATCAGAAACCAGTCGTCCGCCTGCCGGTTGCGATCGAGGAAGTCGAAGGCCGAGGCGAAACAGCGCGGGCCGGGAAAGCTCTCCTCGGTCGTCATCGTCTCGCGGTTGATGGCGTGCTGCATGCGCTTGTCGCGCGCGCCCACATCGTAATGCCGCTCGTCATATTTTGCGCGGATGCGGTCGACGGGCGGCTCCACCATCGCGACCCAGGGATCGTATTCTTGGCCCCGAATGAAGTCGTAGCTCGAAAAACGGGTATGAAACCCGTGTCCGCCGTCCTCGAAGTAATGCAGGTGGTCCGACACCAGATGCGTATAGACGCCGTTGTCCTTCATCATCTGGGCGAAGGAATTGTCGAACGGCTCCAAGGGACCCCACGAGCGGTGCGTGAAGTTGAGGCGGCCCGCATGCATGTCGCGCCGTGCAGGCATACACGGCAACGACCCGACATAGTGCCGGTCGAAGCTGACGGCGCGGGCCGCAAACCGGTCGAAATTCGGCGTCTGCACGGCTTGGCCGCCATAGGCGCCCATCGCGCTGCGATTGAGCGAGTCGAACAAGACAAAGATGGTGCGCATTACTCCTCCCTGCGGCGATACTGGCTTATGCAGACGATAAATGATAATGAGAATATCTCGCTCAACGATATCCGAAAGTTATCAATATGCGCCTGCTCGTGTCCCGCCATCTCGAGAATTTCCTGGCCTTGTACGAGGCGCGGAACATGCATGTGGCCGCCGAGAGGAAGGGGATCAGCCAGCCCGCGCTGACGAAGAGCCTCAAGGTTCTGGAAGACGATCTCGGCACGGAGCTGTTTGTGAGGACGCACACCGGTCTCGAGCCGACCAACGCCGGCCGGGCGCTCTTCAGGCATGCGCGGGCAATCGACCAGGAGGCGCGCTTTGCCGAACTGGACGTGCGCGACGTTCACGAATCCATGGGCGGCCGCATTCGCATCGGTGTCGGGCCGGTCCTTGCTGTCAGCACCTTCCCGCCGATCCTGGCCGAATTCCATCAGCGGTTTCCGAAAGTGGAGATTTCGGTGGAGACAGGCATCTCAAACCATTTGGTGGACGGGCTGATGCGCGAAAACTTCGATGTGGTCGTCACGGCTCTCCCGGAGGTGCCCCTCCCGGATCGTTTCGCCGCCTATCCACTCTACACGACGGGCATGGCCGTCATCTGCCGCCGCGGGCATCCGCTGGAGAAGCAGGGAAAGATCACGCGCGACGATCTGGGCGGCTACGGCCGGGTCGGGTTTGTCGAGGACCGCGAGTTCGAGAAAAAGTCGCGGCATGTTTTCGGATCCCGCGCCGACCAGCTTCGCCCGATCGTGCAAACGACGTCGCTGACGGTCATGTTCGGCATCCTCGCGGCGACGGACTACTATGCGATCGTGAGCTCGATGATCGTCCCGAGAGCCGAACGCGAAGGGCTGGTTTCGTTCAGCCCCGCGGAGGGACTGTGGTCACTCGACATCGAGCTCATGTGCAAGGCATCGCTCGCCAATACAAAGCCGATCCGCATGCTGCACGAAGCGCTTCTCGGCGCGCCGTCGTCATCCGTATCGGTTCGCTAGTATCCCGTTCGACGGGGCCGACATGTCTTGTGCCGCCAGTTTCGGCGCGCGTTCGCCAGCGCGGCGCCGGACGATCACCTCAAGATCGTCGTGCCGGGCCCCGGCGGCGAGGAGGCGAAGCGGTCGCTAAAGGGGTATAAGTGGCCGCAGGAGACGGCTGCTTACGATAAGTCGCAAAGCCTGCTCCTTCGTCAAGATTGGGGGCGCAAGGCTGCCGTATCCGATAACAGCATTAGCTCTTTCATTGCATTTTCAGCTAATAAGGCCACAGGTGAGGCCAAGCTGGCCCGCTTTAGTAACCAATCCTTCCTGAACCGCGCCGGGTTTACCGGAGGCTGATTGATCTTAGTTACGCGGCCATGTCTGATCTTTCCAGAGCCGCGTAGTAGTTTGCTTCGGCCTCTACTGGGGGAATGTTTCCGATGGGTTCCAGCAGGCGGCGGTTGTTGAACCAGTCGGCCCATTCGAGTGTGGCGTATTCCACGGCATCGAAATTGCGCCATGGCCCACGCCGATGGATGACCTCGGCTTTGAACAGTCCGTTGATCGTCTCGGCCAGGGCATTGTCGTAGCTGTCGCCGACGCTGCCGACGGACGGTTCAATCCCCGCTTCGGCCAGACGCTCGGTGTAGCGAATGGACAGATATTGCGACCCGCGATCCGAATGATGAACCAGGCCCGACCCAGGTTGCCGCTGATGAACGGCCTGTTCGAGGGCGTCGAGAACAAACCCGGCATGGGCCGTTCGACTGACCCGCCATCCCACTATGCGACGCGCAAAGGCATCGATGACGAAGGCCACGTGAACGAAGCCCTGCCAGGTGGCGACATAGGTGAAATCGCTGACCCACAACATGTTCGGCGCCGGGTCCTTGAACTGACGGTTCACCTTGTCCAGCGGGCATGGCCGGGACTTGTCCGGGATCGTCGTCCTGTGTTTCTTGCCACGGATGA
>NZ_JAYMER010000016.1:6825-7243 GCF_037029545.1 Nitratireductor sp. CH_MIT9313-5
AAACGCCGTAGACCTTGTAGTTCTGTTCCCAGACGCGCTCGATTTCGGGCCTCAAGGTCATATCCCGCTTCGCCCGATCCGACAGCAGATCTGCGTTCGCCTTCTTGGCCATGTGATCGTAGAACGTGGAAGGGGCAATCGGCAGTTGCTTGCAGATCGGCTCGACCCCGATGGTGTCACGGTGCTCTTCGATAAAGGCGATCATGTCCTGGAGCGGCGGTCGAGCTCCGCCTGCGCAAAATACGCCGAAGCCTTCCGCAGGATCTCGTTGGCCTGCTTCAGTTCGCGGTTCTCGCGTTCCAAGGACTTCAACTTCTCGGCCATCTCGGTCGTAATACCGGCCCGGTCTCCGCGATCAACCTCGGCCTTCTTGACCCACTCGTTCAGCGTCTGGGGTGCACAACCAATCTTCGATGAA
>NZ_JAYMER010000016.1:7389-80368 GCF_037029545.1 Nitratireductor sp. CH_MIT9313-5
GACGAATGATCGATCATGAGTCTGGCTGCCCAGTCCAACGGTTTGCCAGGATTTTCCTCATGCGCGGCCACTTTCTCACGGTAGATCTCTCCAGCCATCGCGCTGGCTTCTTTTTGACTGACCGTGCGCACACCCTTACGCAGCTCCATCCATTGCGCTTCGATCTCGGCCGCAAGTTCGGCATGGCGCTGCTTTGCAGCGATGGGGTCGCGCGTTCCCAGGCTGATCTTGATCTCGGTCTTGCCAATGATGGAACGCAGGTCCTTGGGCACGCGCTTGCGAAACTGCAGAAAAGACGATTCAGGACGTTTGGATGGACGATTCATTTTGAGGACCATGTGTACCGCCTTTGTGTACCAGTAGGACGGTTGCAGATCCCTTAAACTCAAAGAGTTGAGCGTTTACAGGCGTTTGGGAGCTTCATGGCGGAGGGAGCAGGACCGGAGTCAAACGTTCTCCACAATGGAAAAGCACCGCTTAGGTTTAGTCTACTCCTGGATGTTCTTGTCTAACAGGCTGCTGAGGTAGTGTCCAGAGTCTTTCGCACTTTCATCATGCGACGACGGCTCCTTGGGTTTGCTCCGCGAATAGCGGGGTCATGTTCATGTACTTCCGTGTCGACCACTGGGTTCCAGCGATGTGACGCAGACGGGCGGCGGCGAGGTTCAGGCAGGATTTACCGTCCGGGAAGGCGCCGACGACTTTCGTGCGCCGCCTGATCTCGCGCATGATCCGTTCCAGCGGGTTGTTGGTTCTTAGCTTGATCCAGTGGCTGTCTGGAAAGCCGTAATAGGTCAGCGTCTCGTGGCCGCTCTCTTCCAACAGCTCTGCCGCTTTCACCAATCTCATGGCGCGCAAATCGGCGATCACCGCCTGCATCTTCTCGGCTGCCGCCTTGCGGTCCTCCTGGGCGTGGATCGCCTTCAGCATTTTGCTGATATCCCGGACCTTGCCCGACGGCACCAGGCTGAAGACGTTGCGGTAGAAATGAACGACACAGCGCTGCCATTGGGTGTCCGGCAGGACCTCGGTGGCGCTCTCCACCAGCCCCCGGCAGGCGTCGGATACGATCAGCTGCACGCCCGAGAGCCCGCGATCCACCAGATGGCGCAGGAAGGCCGACCAGCCGGACTTGTCCTCCTTGGGGCCTTCCATGATGCCCAGGATCTCTCGGTAACCGTCGGCGGTGACGCCGATGGCCACCAGCAGCGACACGTTGCGCACCTCACCGGCCCAACTGCGCTTCATGACAATGCCATCGAGGAAGACATACGGGTGGTCGCCCTCGATTTTCCGGTGCCGCCAGTCGTCGATCTTGGCGTAGATCTTCTTGTTCAGGTTCGAGACCGTGCCGGGGCTCACCCGCGTGCCCCAGAGCGCCTCGGTGATGTCTTCCACTCGGCGCACCGAGACGCCCGCCAGATACATCTCGATCAGCGCCTCCTCGACCGAGCTTTCCCGGCGCTGGTAGCGCTCGATGATCGCCGTCTCGAAGGTCTGCCGGCGCAGCTTCGGCACCTTGAGCTTCACCGATCCGGCCTTCGTCTCCAGCGAACGCTCGTAACTGCCCGCCCGCGTGTCCTTGCGGCCTTCGCTCCGCTCATACCGGCCGGCCCCGCACAGCCGGTCCGCCTCGGCATCGAGCATCGCATTCAGCGCTTCCTCCACCGTGCCACGCACCATCTCGCCAAGGTGGTCGCGAATGCGCGCCTCGTCGATCTGTATCACTTGCCCCATCGCATTGGGCTTCTCGTTCTCGTCCATTCTCATACGGCCTCCGCCTGATTGACTCGCGGTGCGTGGGATTCCCTGCTGGAATGAAACGCTTTAGACTCCTTCCCAACGACAACGAAGGGGGCAGGCATGGTACAGGTTGCGGCTCATCTGAGCGTCGCCGAGTTGCAGGCGGGATATCGCGGCAGCAAGGATGCGACACTGGCGCGCCATTTTCAGGTGATCTGGCTGCTGGCGCGGGGGCACACGGTTGCCGAAACTGCACAGCTGACCGGGTTTGTTCGGCGCTGGGTCGAGGAGTTGCTGGTGCGCTACAACCGCTTCGGGCCGGCCTCGCTCGGCGACCGGCGCCGGCGGAACGGCGCGAAGCCACGGATTCTGACGCCGCAGGTTCTGGCGATGCTGCGCGAGCGGGTGAAGGCCCCGCCCGACGACGGTGGGGTCTGGACCGCGAAGAAGGTGGCGGCGGTGATCGCGGCCGAACTTGGGCTCACGCGGGTCGCCGAGCAGCGCGGCTGGGAGGCTCTCAAGGCGATCGGCTGGACCGTCCAGCGTCCACGGCCGCAGCATGCGCAGGCGGCGACGGCCGAGGAGCAGGAAGCGTTTAAAAAAAGCTCGCGGGGGTGGTCGTCGAGGAAGCGGAGCGCCATCCCGGCGCGGTGATCGAGGTCTTCGCCACCGACGAGCATCGCATCGGGCTGAAGCCGATCCTGCGCCGGGTCTGGGCATCCTGCGGCGAACGGCCGGTGGCACGGGGCCACCATCGCTTCGAATGGCTCTACGTCACCGCCTTCGTCTCGCCGGCCACCGGCGAGAGCTTCTGGTATCTCGCGACCGGCGTCGACAAGGCGCTGTTCGAGGACACTCTCCGGCTCTTCGCCCGCGAGGCCGGGGCCGGACGCGACCGGATCATTATCCTCGTGCTCGACGGGGCCGGCTGGCACACCGCGCCGCTCGAGGTGCCAGAAGGCATCCGCCTCGTCTTTCTGCCGCCATACACCCCCGAACTGCAGCCGGCCGAGACACTCTGGGTCCACGTGGACGAGCCGATCGTCAACAGGCACATCGACACCCTCGAAGACCTGGATGCCATCGTCGCCGATCGCTGCGTGAGCCTTGCCGCCAACCGCAATCTCATCCGAAGCCAAGCCGGCTTTCACTGGTGGCCCGACCGCGTTGCCCCGAACTGATCAACCGGAACCGGTATCAGCTCCTCTCAGCCAGTCTGAAAGGAACCGCCATCCAAATCAAATGTGCGAAAGACTCTGTACGTTATCGACTGGCCATCGGTTCGCCGCGCTCTAATTCTAACACTTGTTAGATTGCTAGCGCAATGGCGGACTAACATCAAGCCATGAAATATTGAAGAGTGATTGCCGGTCACAACGGAAGGCAGCTTCTGAACGCCTTCGGGGCACGACTTAGGATTTGCCCGTCAGGTGTCTGCACGCCGGACGGGCACGTCGAACCGGAACATATGGTTAAACCGAGGCCAGATCGGTTTGTGGTCCGGTCGGCTCGCTCTCCCGCTTCGGTGGACGAATCCGAAAGAGGAGCGCGAAAAGCACGGGCACGGCCACCAACGTCAAGACCGAAGCAAAGGCAAGGCCGCCCATGATGGTCACAGCCATCGAGGCGAAGAAGGCATCCGGCAGGAGCGGAACCATGCCGAAAATCGTCGTGCCGGCCGCGAGCACCACTGGGCGCAGACGGCTGACCGATCCATTCATCACGGCCTCGTAGTCCGCAACACCATCTGCACGTTGCAGGTCGATCTCTTCGACCAGAACGATGGCGTTTTTCATCAGCATGCCCGAAAGCGACAGGAAGCCGAGCAGGGCGGTGAAGGTGAAGGGCAGTCCGGTGAACAGGAGCCCCAAGACCATGCCCGTCACGGACATAGGCACGACGAGCCACAGTATGAGCGGCTGGCGAACTTTGTTGAACATCAAAATCGAGATTGTCAGCATGACGAGAAAGCCCAAGGGAAGCTGTTTGCCAAGGCTTGCCTGAGCATCCTTGGCGCTTTCGTACTCGCCGCCCCATTCCATCGAATAATCATCGGGAAGCGGGAGGGCCTCGATTTGTGTCCGGACACTTCGGAAGGCTTCGTCGGCGGTCAGGTCGCCGCGTGCGCCGCCGAGGGCGGTGATCGTTCGTTCGCGGTTGCGCCGGTGAATGAGTGCCTCGACGAGTCGTGGCTCGAACCGCTCGGCAAGGTTGGCCATCGGAACGTATGATCCTGCCCCATCGGACCAAACCGACAGGTCAAGAAGACGGTCGACACCGTCGCGGTCACTCTCGGGAAGACGGAGATGGATTGGGATGACCGTGTCGTCCTCGCGCAGCTCGCCTACACGCAGGCCGGACGTTCCGTAGCGAATGGTATCCGCGATCGCGCTTCGTGTCGCGCCAGCAATGCGCATGCGTGACTCGTCAACAATGGGTTCGACAAGGATCTCTCGCTGTCGCCAATCGGTACGCGGATTGGTGATTGTCCCTGCTTTCTCGAAAATCCTGGTGGCATCGTCCGCGAGCTGGCGCAGGATGACAGGATCTGGTCCCGAAAAGCGGACTGCCACATCGGCGCCGGCGGGCGGACCGAACACGATTTCTTCGACGCGGACCAAGGCGTGGGGGAATTCGGCGGGCAGATCCCGGTTGAGCCGCCTCGCGATGGACGTGATAGCCTCGGCGTCGGCAACTCGAACGATAAGCTGACCGTAGCTCGGATCCGACTGCTCGGGATTATAGGTCAGCATGAAGCGGCTCGCCCCTCTCCCGACGAGGGCGGTCAGGTCCGTCACGCCGTCCTCGTCCAGAAGCATCTGCTCCAGCCGCCGCATTTCAGTGTCGGTGACGTTGATGTCGGTTCCTTGCGGCATCTGGAACTCGACATAGAAGATCGGCGTGTTCGAAGCGGGAAAGAAGGCCTGCTTGACCTGCCCGAAGGCCATGACGGACCAGACGGTCACCCCCACAATCGTCAGGACGACCAGCACACGGTTTCGCAGCGCCAGCCACAGAAACGCGCGGTAAAGCCCGTAGAATGCGCCCTTGTAAGGATCGGTCGACGTGTCCTTCGGCGCTCGGAGCAGCAGCTTGCCGAGGTAGGGCGTAACCGTAACGGCAAGCGCCCAGCTCATCAGCAGCGAGATCGCAATCACCGCAAAGAGCGAGAACAGAAACTCGCCCGTCGCATCCGGCGACAGGCCAATTCCGGAAAAGGCCATGATCCCGATCACGGTCGCACCGAGCAGCGGGATCGACGTCGCGCTTTCCGTTTCTGCCGCCGCCTCCTCTGCGGATTTGCCGCGCGCCATGCCGATCACCATCCCTTCGGTAATGACGATGGCGTTGTCGACGAGCATTCCCATCGCGATGATCAGCGCACCGAGGCTGATCCGTTCCATCGCGATCCCGAAGATCGACATGAAGAACAGCGTCGAGAAGACGGTCAGCCCGAGCGTCGCGCCAACCACGAGCCCTGCGCGCCAGCCCATGGTCAGCATCAGCGCCGCGATGACGATGGTGACCGATTGTCCGAGGCTGACGAGAAAGCTTGAAACCGCTTCATCCACGACGACGTGCTGTTCGTAGATCGGAATGATCTCAGCGCCTTCCGGAAGCTCCGCCTCGAGGCGCTCCAGCCGTGCCGACACCGCCTCGCCGACTTCGACCACGTTCCGGTCCGTTAACGCCGAAACGCCGAGGGTGAAGGCTGGGGCGCCGTTTTGCCGGATGATCTGGCTGGGCTGTTCGGCCGACTCACGGGTCACGCGGGCGATGTCATGGACCGCGACCTGGCCGACGTTTCCGGCCGTGCCCAGCCGCAGCGACTCTATACCTTCGGGACTTACATAGCCTGGCGGAACCGATAGGCCGATTCGGGCGGGGCCCTCGGTGATCTCGCCGTTCAAGAACACCTGGTTCTCGTCCGCCAGAATACCCAGGATTTGGTTCGGCGGAAGGCCCAGTTCGGTGAGCCGTGCGGACGGGATCGAGATGTTGATCACCTCTTCGGCAAGGCCCTGAACCTCGACATTCGCGACGCCATCGACAGTGACCAGCCCGAGCCGCAGGGTCTTGGCCAGGTCGCGCTGTTCCTTCGGGCTCAAACCTTCCGTCGTCACCGCATAGAACATGCCATAGACGTCGCCAAAATCGTCGTTGATGATCGGCGGGCGGGCGCCCGCGGGCAAGTCCCCCTCCACGTCGCGGATGCGGCGGCGCATCTCGTCCCAGACCTGCGGGATTTCGTCCGGCCCATAGGTCATCTCGATCTCGACAGTGATCTGGGCCATGCCCGGCATGGACTTGGACTCCACCCGGTCAAGCTGCTTCATCTGCTGCAACGCATTCTCAACGACGTCGGCGACCTCCTCTTCAACCTCTACGGCCGTAGCGCCGGGATAGGCCACGAAGACAAGCGCCGTCTTGAGGGTGAAGCTGGGGTCTTCGAGGCGGCCGACCGTATTGAGGCCCCAATAGCCGCCAACGAGGCAGAAGATGATGGCGAGCCAAACCGCCACCGGACGCCGGATGCTTGCGCGCGATATGCTGAGTGCCATAGATCCTTTTCCGCCTATCCCAGGAGCACGGGGTCAGAGTCCCGAGACTGCCACCGTCTGGTTTTCTCTAAGCCGCCACCAGCCGCCGGATACGACCACTTCGTCACCTTGGAGGCCTTTCAGAATGGCGATCTCGTCGTCCATCGGAAGGCCCAGACGAACCGTTTTGCGGGCGACCTGGCCAGACGCTTCCTCGTAGATCCAAATGGACGGCTCGGTCCGGCTCGTCGTGTCCACCGCCGATACCGGAACGATGACGGAGTGCGGGCGATCTTCCTCCGCCGCGATCGAGATGCGCACATCCGCCGTCATTCCCGGAAGCAGGCGTGGGTCGATCTTGCCCGTGATTGCGAATTCCACGTCGTAGGTCTGCGCCATGGGATCCACATCCGTGGCGAAGGACCGCAGCACCAGCGGCGCCGTGTAGCCCGGCACCGCCGGGAAAGTCGCAACAACGTCGAAGGCGTCGGGGGACGCCCGCGCGATGGCGGCCAGTTCCTCGGGCAGCGAGATCACGATCCGCATCTCGCTGATATCCTGGAGCCGCACGACCGGCGCGGCCGAGGTGACGTTGACATACTCTTCGATGAAGGCGCGTGCGACGATCGCATCGAAGGGCGCGACGAGCTCGGTTTGTTCGAGGCGCCGCTCGGCCTCGCGAAGCGCAGCGTCTGCCTGTGCCAACTGAGCGCGTGCAGTGTCGAGACGGGCGTCGGCCGCGACTCCCCGTTCGGCGAGACTCGACGCGCGTTCGAATTCGGACTCCGCAAGCTCGAAGGACGCCTGAGTCCGAACGACCGTGAGTTCGAAATCGACCTGATCGAGCTTGGCGATCACCTCGCCCTCGCGTATCCTGTCGCCCGGTTCGACGTGAAGTTGAATAATCTGTCCCGGCACCTGAAACGCAATATCCACCGTGCGGGCGGGCTCGACGCGGCCGGCAACAGTGCGGGACCGATTGACAGCCCGGGTGAGTGCTCGGGTTACCTCTACCACGACCGGTTGGTCGAGTTCGGGCGCGACCGCCGCTTCGGCAGTTTCATTGGTATCTTTCCTCGCTTGGGCCAACACATCGCTCAGAGGCGCCGGAAGGAACGGAATGGCCAGAGCCGCCGCGACTGCGCCCGCAAGCACGGAAGCGACCCGTTTCCAACTTCGCTTTCTATTCGAGTTCATCGATCATGGTCCTCAAGCGTTCGATGGCGCGATCTCTGAGATCTGCGCCGCCGTCGGGAAGATTCAGGAGTTTCTGGAACCGCAGTCCCTGGATTGCCAGGACAGCGACCATAGCACCCGGAGCGTCTTGCGTCTCGGACACGATACGTTCAAGGTCGTCGGCCAGTTCAACTCGTAGCGGATCGAGCAACGGCGGGTCCAATGCGGCAGCCGCAAGAATGGCCATAGACAGGTCATCGGTAACGCCTTCGGACTGCAGTGCCGTTTCGAGATGACCACGTAAAGTGCGTAGCGGGTGCTGCTCCGGCACACTTCCCAGCAGATCCCGATGTTCGGCCAACATCTGATCCAACAGCCCGGAAAGCAGGGCTTTCTTCGTCGGGAAATTGTAAAGCAAGCCACCCTTGCTGAGGCCTGACTCTTTTGCGACCGCGTCGATCGTGATCCTTCCCGCTCCCTCACGCGCGGCTATCGCACGCGCCGCAGAAAGTATCCTGCGGGACGCATTTCTGGATTCTGCAAGGGGCATGTGCTCACTCAAAACTGTACCGTCCGGTCGGTTCACGTTGACTTTCAGGTAGTCTGGGGTTCCATCAAGGTCAAGCGTTCAATCGAATCGAAAGGCTCGCTCTCCATCAAGCTCAAGAAAGCTGGTTGGAGCGACGACTACTTACGGAGCATCCTCAACGGCTTGGCCGCTCCGTGAGGCAAACGCGATTGCCCTGTGTGGCTCCTGATCCAGTCGTCGAGGTCGGCTTGCAGGTCGTCCGGTTGACCCGATGGCAGAGGCCGCATAATCATCCAATTCGCACCGCCGCCCGTCGCGCTTTTCAACATCGAGCGGGACATTCCCCCACCCCGGCCTTCTGCACGGAGCACGTCACCGAAGTTGCCAAAGGGTGTCGATCTCAATAAGTGAGATTCCCGAGGATTGTCGTTGACGGGCTTTCGCAGCAATCCACGATCCAGGAGGAAACCTCTCGATGGCAAGGAAACCGGAGCACAAGCAAAGCAGCGCCGACAAGGCGCTGAAGGTTCTTGATCTTTTCACGGAAGATTTTCCGGCTTGGACGGTCGAGATGCTGATGAAGGAACTGGATGCAACGCGGGCCACCACGTATCGGTACGTCAAGGTGCTATACGATGCCGGACTGCTGGCGACGGGAGCGGGAAGCAGTTATGTGCTCGGCCCCCGCATCATCCAGCTCGATCGCCAGATCCAGCGGTCGGATCCGTTGCTGCAGATCGCCCTGCCGATGCTCGAAGAGGAAAAATCGCCCCTCATCGGCTCCAAGAGCATCTCGAGCCTCTATGGAGATCAGGTGCTGTCGGTCTATGTCGAAAAGTGCGATCCCGACATTTTTCTGACCATGCAGCGGGGCCGGGTGTTTCCGCTGGTCTACGGGGCGCCTTCCCGGATCATCCTGGCCCATTTGCCTCCCTATCAGATGAAGAATTTCTACATTGCCAATGCCGAAGATATCGCCTGTGCGCATCTTGGCGAGACATGGGAGGATTTCCGCACCTCGATGCAACGTCTCCGCAAGCAGGGATACTGCATTGGCAGCGAGATAAACCCCACTGTTGTCGGGATCTCGGCGCCGATCTTTCACGACAAGTCCGCCGTCTCGGCCAGTCTGAGCTATGTGCGCCGCCTCGAGATAACCTCCGACGCGCAGAAAGCGGAACTCGCCGAGCTCGTCGTGGCCGCAGCCGACCGAATTTCCAAGCAGCTATTGTCCTATCGGCCGGAACGCGGAACGCGCGGCCCCGTCTTCACGACCCCTCGGATGTCGGTTTGACGGCCTTGCCGGCGATCCCGCGCGCCGCGTAAAGCGGACCGTCCTCATAGGCCAGCACGACCAGTTCGACCGGCTGGTCCAGCGGCGTGTCGTCCAGCACACGGGTCGCCATGCGCAGTCCTTCGTCGAGGTCCACGATCCCGACCCGATAAGGCAGGTCCGCGGCAAAGACGGCGGGTCCGGCATGCACCGTTGTCGCGGAGTAAAGCCGGCCTCTGCCCGACAGCTCGGTCCACGACACCCGGTCCGACCAGCAGTGCGGGCAGATCGGTTTCGGCGGAAAGCTCGACCGGTCGCAGTCGTCGCAATGGGTCGTGCGGAAGACACCCTTGTTGACGGCATCCCAGAAGAGCTTGGTGAAATCGCTCATGCGGGGCGGGTAGGCGCGTGCGCCGTCGGTCGGGATGATGGGTCGGGTCATGCCACTGCCTCCAGAACGTGAACCATCGCGGCGTTGTAATTGCCCAGTTCGGTGCAGGCGAGCCCCAGTTCGGCGTTCCGCACCTGACGGGCACCGCCGCGCCCGCGCAGTTGCTCGAGCAGTTCGTAGTAGCTGTAAAGTGCCGTGACATAGGCCGGATGCCCGCGCGACAGAAGGCCACCCGAGGTGCAGATCGGAATGCGCCCGCCGAGCGCCGTTTCCCCGCTTGCAGCCTGCCGGGCCCCCTGGCCGACGGGACACAGGCCAAGCGCCTCGGCCACCAGCACCTCGACGATCGTGCAGGGCGCATACACTTCCGCAAGGTCGATATCCGCCGCTCCGATGCCGGCATCGGCAAATGCCTTGGCGCCGGCACGTTGCGCGGCCAGAAACGCGATCATGTCATTGGGAACTTCGCTGATCTGGTGCGCGCCTTCGTGGTAGAAACCTTCGCCCCTGATGTTGACGTATGGCCTGCCGGTACCCTTGGCGACATCCTCCTGCGCGACGACGAGACAGACCGCGCCATCGCCGCGCCCCGGCACCTCGAACAGCCCCAGGGGCTCGACGATCGGCCTTTGGGCAAGAACGTCGTCCAGCGTCATCGGCTTGCGGAACTGGGCAACCGGGTTGTCCATGGCGTGACGGCGGTTCTTCACCGCCACCATCGCCAGATCCTCGCGCGAAGAATTGTGCTCGTGGATGTAGCGCACCGCATCCATGGCATACCACGAGATCGGCGTGAATCCGAACGGGGCGTGGAAATCCACATCCCCCGTGGCCCGCATGGACGACATCATGTGCTCGGGCGCGGCGGTGCCCGTCTCGAAATTGATGCCGAGCGCGAGCGCGACCCGGGTGCGCCCCAGCCGAACCTGATCGACGGCGACCTGGAAGGTCAGCGCCGGAGTCATGCCATTACCCATCACCTCCATCACCAGCCCGTCGCAGGGCAGGCGCATGTAATTCGCCATGAACGTTGCGAAATATTTCTGCTGCGTATAGGGCCGAGGCAGGGTGAAGATCATCGAGCCGACATTTTCCTTCTCTAGGCCCGCATCGGCAAGCGCCTCGACGATCAGGCTGGCGAGAACCTCGTGCTCCAAGTTCTGGGTGCCTGCCTCGCTCAGTCCCTGCAACTTCCCGACCGGCAGCGCCGCACCACCCAGAATGGAAACATTGCCTGCGTACATCAAACTCCCTCCCGTTCGCCATCCGCGCCCGCGGCGCGGAACAACTCATATCGCCTTCTGGTCATGCTTGCAAATAGTCTCGCACTGTGGGAATTTTAGTTGTGCGGGCTGTTTGACGCCGCCGGAGACCGACTGACATGCCCACGGTTGCCACCAATCCAAGCCCGATTTCCCGACGCATGAACGGGCTGCCTGGCTGGTCGGAGCTGATCGGCCTGATGCTGATCGGCCTGATGATTTTTCAGGGAATCGACAGATGGCTGCATGTCTCTACCCTGGGTTTCCCGAGCCTGTGCATCATGGTGGCGCTCGTTCCCTATCTTCTGTTGCGCGGCGGGAAGGTCGGCCGTCTCTTCGTGATGCTTTCGGTCCTGTCGGCGGGACTGGCCTTGATCAGGCTGGAAAACGCACCCGAAGTCCTGACGGAAGCGCTGACCCGGGCGGCCTTCTTCCAGGCGTTCCTGACCGCCGTCTTCACGCTTCAGGAAGCCGCATCCCGGTCTTCGACCATCAACCGCGTCGGCCTTTTCCTGATCTCTCAGCCACTTCGGAAACAATCGATCCTTACCCTGCTGGGCACCAATCTCATGGCCCTGATGATGAACATGGGGTCGCTTGTCATGATCGGAACGCTGGCCCGGGATCGCATGGTCAACGACGACACCGGCGACTCCGGGGCGACTGAACGCGGATGGATGACGGCGGTCGCAGCACTCCGCGGCTTCTCACCCACGGCCACATGGTCGCCGCTGGCCTTGCCGCCAGTCTTCCTGTCGTCGCTTTATCCCGAGGTGTCTCTGGCTGAAACCATGATGGTTGGCGTCGTGATTTCCGTCGCGATCCTTGCGGTCAGCTGCCTCTTCACTTTTTGGCAGGCGGCGGCAATCGCTCGCAAAAACCATGCTCCCGATGCAGAGGCTGTACCCCTTCCCGGGCGAAGCATCGCAAGACTCACTCTGCTATTGAGCGCGATCTTCGCGGCGATCTATCTTTCTGCGCACCGGCTCGAGATGTCGACCTCCGCCGCCGTCCTGGTCATCATTCCCGTCACGTCGTGCCTCTGGCTGACTGTCGGGCAGGGGCACACGTTTGGTTCGCTGGTCGAAGGCCCCTTGCAAAACATGGTTTTCCACCGCTTGCCCATTCAGGCGGCTGAAACGAGCGTCATCGTCTCCGCGGCCTTTCTCGGCCCCGTGCTCATCGCGCTGTTCCCGATGGAGGAGGCGGCGCAGGTGGTGATAGGGGCGCACTTGTCGGGGGCCTGGCTGCTGTCGCTGATTTTCCTGGGCATCATCGCTCTGGCCATGATCGGCCTCAATCCCGTGCTGACGTCGACCCTCGCCATTGCGGTGCTGGGTGATCCGGGCAATTTCGGATTGACACCTCTGATGATCATCACCGTCATTCTGCCCGCATGGGCGCTCGCGGCGCAGTTTTCGCCCTACACGGGAACGGCGACCATCGTTAGCCGCATGTTCAACGTGTCGCCCGAGAGACTGGTTTTCGTTCGTAACGGGCCGTTCATGGTTCTGAGCCTGACCCTCGCACTTCTTGCCATCCATGTGTCCCATCCCAGATGATCGCGTAAGCCCCCTCGGCGATCGGTGTTGTTCATGGCAAGAACGGGTTTGAGGGACGCAGTTTCCCCGGCGGGTGGTGCAAGAGGCCGCGCGCCGCGCTGCGTCGGAGGTTCTGCGTGCGGTTTCCTCATGCACCCCCGCCGGGGCATGCCGTGAGAAAAAGCCCTCAATCAGCCTGAGGTCATTGCGGGTCGTTGAATAATCTCGCATGATGGGAAATATACCCAATGAGACCTGGAGGAGGTAGCGCGATGCCCGCCGAACCGGCACAATCGAAAAGCATCCCCGAAGCTGCGCACGAACCTGGCGAAGCCAAGCGCCGCCCGATGTACGATTTCCCCGTGCATCCCGCCTCCGGCGCAAAGAAGCCGGGTCCGCTGACAGGCATCCGCGTGATCGACTTCACCCATTTCATCGCCGGTCCGCTCGGGACGATGATGCTGGCCGATCTGGGCGCGGAGGTGATCAAGATCGAATCGCCGAAAGGCGAGGATTTCCGTCAGTTTCCACCTGCCGATCCCGCGCTTGGCGGCGAAGGGTCGCCCTTTCTCTGGACCAACCGGAACAAGAAGAGCGTTGTGCTGAACCTCAAGACTAGGGAGGCGCAGGAGATCGTGCGCCAGATGGTCGCCAAGGCCGATGTGCTGGTCGAGAACTTCTCGAGCGGCGTGATGGAGCGGTTCGGACTGGGATACGAAGACCTGAAGACGGTCAATCCCGACCTCATCTACACCTCGGTTTCGGCCTACGGCCGTTCGGGGCCCTACGCCGACCGCCTCGGGTTCGATACCGTGGTGCAGGCCGAAAGCGGTTTCATGTCGTTCAACGGTTTCCCCGATCGCGACGGCATCCGGGTGCAGCCCGTGATCATGGACAGTTCCACCGCGATGATGGCCGCGAACGGCATCCTTGCCGCCCTCTTCCGGCGTGAGCGCGAAGGCGGTGGGCAGCGAGTCGAGGTTTCGCTCTACGAGACGTCGATGATCATGGTCGGTTACGGGGCGATGCAGTATCTGATGAATGGGGTCGAGCCATCCCGGATCGGCAATTCCAGTAACGACACCGCACCGACGGGTGTGTTCCACACCAGCGACTCGGCATTTTTTGTTTCGTCGTCCAACACAGCGATCTTCCAGCGCATCTTCCGCCTGATCGGCCGGGACGACGTGGCCGACGACCCCGCGCTCCAGGATCGGATGGAGCGTTTGAAGCGCCGCGAGTGGATGCGTGAAATCCTCGCGGAGGCGTTTGCCAGGAAGCCCTGGGCCTACTGGGAGCCCAAGCTGCGCGAGGCGAACGTGCCCGCCGGCGAGATGCGCACGCTGGCCGCAGCCCTGCATTCCGATGAAACGCGTGCGGCCAATCTGGTGACGCGTGTGCCCCATCCGACCGCCGGTTTCGTTCCCAACATCGCACTGCCCATCCATCTGTCGGATTCTCCCGTCGTCGATCCGGTCGCCGCGCCGATCCTCGGGCAGCACACCCGGAGCGTGCTGGAGGAGATGGGATACGACGCGGACGGGATCGCCGAACTGCGAAAAGCCGGTGCTTTCGGCCCGTTCGAGCCGAAGTGAGCGACCTCAGGACATCGAAGTGGAGGAGATGCGATGAAAGGCATGTTCATCGAGGATTTTGAAGAGGGCAGGGTCGACATCAGCCCGGGCCGCACTGTCACGGAGACGGATGTTGTCGCCTATTCATGGGTGTCGGGTGACGTGAATCCGATGCACACGGATGCGCAATACGCGGCCAAGTCGCCCATCGGCGCACGGATCGCCCACGGCACGCTGGGTATGTCGATCGCCACGGGCCTGAGCGCCCAGATCGGCGGGCTGATCGGCACCGCGATCGCGGCGATCGGCGTCGACGACTGGACGTTCCTGAAGCCGATCTTCATCGGCGACACGGTGACGCTTCACGCCACAGTCGTCAGCGCACGGGTCAGTTCATCCAAGCCAGACCGGGGCATCCTGATCCGCCGCATGGAGTTGAAGAACCAGCGTGGCGACATCGTCCAGAGCGGACTCATGAAGACCATGGTGCGGGCGCGCGCGGTCTACGGCAAGGACAAGGAACAATGACAATGGAATTCATCAACACCGCCGGTCTGACCGACGATCAGAAGATGATCCGGGAAACGACGCTGGATCTTCTGAGCAAGCATCTCCCGTTCGAGTCGATCCGCCAGATGGACGACGACCGCGAATTTCCCCATGCCGCGTACAATGCCCTCGCGGAGGCCGGCTTCACCGGGCTGTTCTATCCCGAGGAATACGGCGGTTCCGGGTGCAGCCACTCCGACCTGACGGCCCTGGTCGAGGCGCTCGGATATTACTACACCGGGATCGCCCAAGCCTACATGACCACGGTGATCTATGCCGGGATGCACATCGTCAACAGCGGCAGCGACGCGATGAAAAAGCGGGAGATCCCCGATATCATCAGCGGCAAGACAAAGCTGGCCCTGGCGATGTCCGAACCTGGCACGGGCTCGGATGTGGCGGGGATCAAGACCTCCGCCATCCGGCAGGGCGATCACTATGTGCTGAACGGCAACAAGATCTGGATCACCTGCGCGCATGTGGCCGACAAGCTCGTGGTCGT
Source organism: Nitratireductor sp. CH_MIT9313-5 (assembly GCF_037029545.1). Classification (NCBI taxonomy): domain Bacteria; kingdom Pseudomonadati; phylum Pseudomonadota; class Alphaproteobacteria; order Hyphomicrobiales; family Phyllobacteriaceae; genus Nitratireductor; species Nitratireductor sp. CH_MIT9313-5. The sequence goes on from NZ_JAYMER010000016.1 coordinate 22,471, forward strand.
GTGCAAGACCGACCCGAATGCGGGCCGCCACAAGGGCATGAGCACCCTGCTGGTCGACACGTCGCTTCCGGGGGTCGAGATCCGGCCGCTCAAGATGATGGGACGGCGCACCACCCATGCCAACGAGGTGTTCTTCACCGATGTGAAGGTTCCGGCAGAGAATCTGATCGGCGAGGAAGGCGGCGCGTGGAAGAGCCTCATGAAATGCCTGAATGTGGAACGTCTTTGCCTGTCGGCCATTTCCGCCGGCCACTGCTTCCGCATCACCGATTACGCGACGGCTTACGCGCGCGACCGGATCCAGTTCGGACAGCCGATTTCGCAATTCCAGGTCATCCAGCACAAACTGGTCGACATGCTGATCGCGTCGGAAACCGCCCGGCAGGTCACATGGCGGGTCGCGTCGCTGATGGATCAGGGGGAGAACCCGATCCGCGAGACGTCGATCGCCAAGATCGTGACCTCGGAGGCGAACGTGAAGTGCGCGGATATCGGGCTGCAGGTCATGGGTGGCGCGGGGTATTCGTCGGAATACATGATGGAGATGTACTATCGCGATTGCCGGGTCGGACCGATCGGCGGCGGATCGAACGAGATCCAGCGCAACATCATCGCCAAGCAGATGCAACTCTGAGCGACCGGCAGGCGGCTTGCCGTGAAAGGCGGGCCGATCCGGCCCGCCTCCCTTCGGCGCGGTTGCGCAGATCCACTACTCGCCGCGATGCCCCTGTCCCCGGCGACACTTGTCGTGCGGCGCTCGGGACTGTCTCACGAAGCCGTGCCCCAGCCCACCTCAGGGCAATCGCGTTTGCCTCACGGAGCGGCCAAGCCGTTGAGGATGCTCCGTAAGTAGTCGTCGCTCCAACCAGCTTTCTTGAGCTTGATGGAGAGCGAGCCTTTCGAAGTGCCCCGTCTGACGACGTCGAGCGCGCGGCGGCGCAAGACGGCAAGGTTGCCCGGGCCGTTGTCCTTCCGGCTGCGCGCGGCATCCTCTCTGAACGACACGTCGAGTTGCCAGTGCAGGGCGTTCTCGATGGCCCAGTGATCGCGGACCGTGGACAGCAGGACCTCGGGCGCAGGCATCCAGGACAGGGCGAAGAACCGGGTTTCGGAGGTCACCTTGCCGTCCGTTTCCCGGGTCGCCTCGATCCGGCCGAACCCCTTGAGGCCCGGAAATTCATGGTAATCTCCCAATGCCCTGGCCGACACCACGAGGGCTTTTCGGGTCTCCTTGCGGCCGTGTCCGGCCTCCGCGGTGACCGCTTCGGGATGGGCCGCCTCGAGGCCGGTGAAACAGCCGCGAGCGTCGGACAGGAGCGACTCCTGATTGCCTTTCAGAGCGAGGCACCAGTCGCCGCCGCCGGCGTTGATGGCTGCAACCGTTCGGCGATTGCAGTGCAGCGCGTCGCCGGTGACCACCTTGCCCCGGAGCGCGATCAGCCCCAGCGCCTCGATCGCCGCATCGAGTTCCGTGCCCCGGTCGGCGGGCACCGTCGCCAGCGTCAGGCGCAGCCGGGCCGCGTAGGCCGAGACCATCATCCGCGTCCGCGCGCTCTCGGTCCTGTCGCGCGCGCCGCGCAACGCCTTGCCGTCGATGGCGATCACATCGCCGTCCCCGAGAAGCGCGGCGATATCGGCAAGCACCTTGCCGAAGGCGGCATCGAGTGCCTTCGGGTCGATCATCCTGAAGACCTCCGAGAAGGTATCATGCGACGGGATGGCATGCCTGAGCTTCAGGAAGTCCCTGAAAAGGCTCTCCTTTGCGCGGCCGAACGCAGCCATCTCGGCACAGGAACTCGACCCGCACAGCACCGACACGAAGGCGATGACGAGCAATTCGCCAAGGTCATGCCGCGCGTTGCTGGCGCGTGGATCTGGAACGTCATCGAAAACGTCATCGAAGGCGGACAGGAAAATCTGCATGGTGGCAAGGGCTCCGTGAACTGACACCCAAGCCTCAGAATCCATCGCTCCGTCAGACGCAAGTTCAACCGTTCACGGCCCCAGTTCCAAACGCGAGTCCCCTGCAGCCCACCCGCGCTTTCCGGCGCTTGACGCACCTGCAATATTCGGTAATTATCCTGCAAAATGAGATTGTTTATCGCAATGGAGTCTTCCAGGGCGAGAGGTGCTGGGTAACATACCGGTATCCTGCACAGGACGGGGGGGAGACGGCTATCGTAACCAATGACAGAACATGTGACGTTCCGGTGATCGGATCTGGCGCCGGCGGCGTGACGACGGCGATCACCCGTTCTCGCGCGGGGCCGAACGTCATCGTCGTCGAAAAGGCTCCCGTCTTCGGTGCTGCGAAGGTTTTTTCGGGCGGTGTCCAATGGGTTCGGGGAAACAAGTGCCGCAGGGATCAGAACGCCTCCGACACGGTCGAGGTGGCGCCCACCTGTCCGCAGGTGGAAGCGGGCAACCATTCGATTCGCAGGCGGTCGATACCTATCCGGACACCGGGCCCGAGGCGGTCGACTTCCTGGAACGCGAGACGGAGGTGAAACTCGTCCCGACGCTCCATCCCGGCTACCGTCCGCAGTATGGCGGCGGTGTCGATATCGGTCGGCCGTTCCTGGCCACGACCTGCGACTCCCCGCAAACAAGCAGGCACATCAAGCGGTTGCGCCCACCGTTGCAGACAATCCCCTTCATGGGGATGATGTTCAATTGTTCCAATACCGACATCAAGCACTTGTTCAATGCGACCAGGTCTCTGAAATCCCTGGCCCGCGCCGCCAAGAAGCTGGCCCGCCACGCGACTGAAGTGCTGCGCTTCGGCCGGGGCGTGCAGGTTACAAGCCGTAATGCGCTGGCCTCACGGCGGGCGCAGTTTGCGCTGGAACCGGGTGTGCCGATCCTGAGCGATTGGCCCGCACTCCAACTGCGGTGCGAAGACGGGCAGCGCAAGCGGATCATGTTCGACAACAGATCGAACTCCCGCCATGATGTCGGTGCCTTGATGAGGGAAACCAATTCGGGCAGTGGCACGGCCAACGCCTGGCTGATCTGCAGCCGCGCGACCATTCGGCGCCATGGCCCTGGCTGTGCCAGACCCGCGCCGGTTCTGCTGGAGAACCACCTGCGCAAAGGCCCGCCGGAACACCGGCAAGACGATTTCGGCGGCGCCAGGCCGATCGCCGAGGCGGAACCTGTCCCCGGGTGAAGGGCCGGCCCCGTGGCCATGAGGACTACGCACGCCGCCTGAACGGCCGGATGGAACGATCTCATCCATGCCGCACCGGGTGGGACCGAGAAAAGGGAGGATCCTCGATGAAATCTGTAACCGGCCTTGCCGACAGGCTTCTGAGGCCGTTCGAAGCGTTGATTGCCTATGCCGCCGGTGTGCTGGTCCTCGTCCTCATGGTCCTCGGGGTGGTGGAGGTTGTCGGGCGGTCTGTCTTCAACAATCCCATTCATGGCAACCTCGATATCGTCGAACAGCTCATGGCGCCGATCGCCGCCTTCGGGATTGCCTATTGCCAGAGCAAGTTCGGCAACGTGCGCATGACGCTGCTGACTCGGGACATGCGCGGCCGCACCAAGTGGCTGGTCGAGGCGTTGTCCTACGCGGTGAGCATGTTCGTCGTCTTTGTCTACCTGAAGGGAAGCTACATGAACCTTCAGCGATCCCTGACCCTCGGCGGCGATACGGGGGAGATCGGCATCCCCCTGTGGATCGGCATAGCCTGCGTGACGGTCGCGCTGGGTCTGCTTCTGGCGCGTCTGGCCCTCCAGACGCTGGAGGCGCTGCGGCTGTTCACCGTTCCCGGCGACACATCGGACGTGCTGCAGACGCAGTCGCACGAAACCCCGCAGGAGGGCTGAACATGGATCCCGTCACACTCGGTTATATCGGCATAGCCCTTGTCATCACGCTTATCGTCCTTGGCGTTCCGGTGGCCTTCGCGACCGCCTTCACCGGCATCTGCGGCCTGATCATGATCCGCGGGTTCGACGTGGCCGTCGGCCTGGCCGGCATCATCCCCTATTCGGAATCCGCCCATTACTCGCTGAGCGTGTTGCCCCTGTTTATCGCCATCGGGTTTCTCGCGATGCATGCAGGGATCACGACATCGGCCTACAATGCCGCTCGGGTCTGGGTTGGTCGTGCGCCGGGCGGGCTGGCGACCGCCACCATTTTCGCCAGCGCCGGGTTCGCCGCCGTGTCGGGCGCCAGCACGGCCAGCACGGCCGTCTTCACCCGGCTTGCCCTGCCCGAGATGGAAAAACGCGGATACGATCAGGCATTGGCGACGGGCGTCGTGGCCGTCGGCGGCACACTGGCCGCGCTGATCCCGCCAAGTGCCATTCTGGTGATCTATGGCATCCTCGTGGAGGAATCGATCGGCGCGCTGTTGCTGGCCGGGTTCGTGCCAGGTCTGATTTCCATTGTGGTCTACCTGCTGGTGATCACGATCGTAGTCACCGTCAAACCAAGTCTCGCGCCCAGGCTCGAGCGGACGACGATGATGGAAAAGATCAAGACAATCCCGCAGCTTGCAGGGATCATGCTGGTCGTGGGTGTCATTCTTGTCGGGATCTACTTCGGCATCATGACACCGACGGAATCCGCCGCAGTCGCCACGGCCATCATGTTCGTCATGGCGCTGGCAAAGAAGATCAGCTTTGCCGACCTGCGCCTCGGACTGCTGGACACGGTGAAGACCACGGTGATGATCTTCATGGTGATCTGGGGGGTGCTGGTTTTCGTGCGGTTCCTCGCCTTTACCGGGCTGCCCGGGATCATTACCGATTCCGTCGTCGGCCTGGATGTGCCCCGTTGGGTCATCCTGCTGGCCGTTGTCATCCTCTACCTGCTGATGGGCATGGTGCTGGATGGTATGGGCATGATGATGCTGACGTTGCCGGTGGTCTACCCGGCCATTGTCGGGCTTGGATACGATCCGATCTGGTTCGGTGTCCTGCTGGTCAAACTGATCGAGGTCGGCGTCGTCACACCGCCGGTCGGGTTGAACTGCTACGTCGTGAACGGCATCCGGCCAGACATTCCTTTGGACAAGGTTTTCAAGGGTGTGGCGCCGTTCCTCGTCGGCGAGATCGTCATCATAGCCATCATCATCCTGTTCCCCGACCTGATCCTGTTCCTGCCGAACATGATAAAGTGATCGGTAAGGAAAACGTTTCACTTTATGAGATTTTTTATTGCAATCTCGCTACCTTTGTTGCTCAATGTGCGTAGAAAAAGGGAGGACGACCTGATGCAATCCAAGGCTATCACCAAGATCGGACTTGCTGCCGTGCTCGCCGCCAGTACCGGCTTGCTGACCACGATACCGGCGGCCCCGGCGCAGGCGGCGGAAGTTGATGGCCCCGAGGTCAAGTGGCTGGTTTCGCTCTGGGGTGCGCGGCGCGGCTTTACGGAAGGAATCGAGGGGCTCGCGCAATACGTCTCGGACAAGACCGACGGCAATTTCGAGATGTCCCTCCAGTACGGCGAGGTTCTGTCCTCTTCGCGGGAAAACCTCGACGGGCTGCATATCGGGGCCTTCGAGGCAGGCGCGTTCTGCGCCTCCTACCATCCCGACAAGACACCGGCCCTCGGCGGCCTCGACCTCGCCTTCCTGCCGATCGCGTCGCTGGAAGCGCGGGCCAGGGTTGTCGAAGACTACTACCAGTTGCCCGTCGTTCAGGAAGAATTCGGGAAATGGAACACAGTCCCGCTGATGGGCATCCTGATGCCCAGCTACGAAGCCATGGGTACCGGTGAGCCGCCGGATACGCTGGGCGAATGGAAGGGCGTTCGCATCAGCTCGGTCGGGGGTGTCGGCCAGCTGATGTCCGCGCTCGGCGCAAGCATCACGGTCGTGACCGCGCCGGACATGTTCCAGTCGATGGAACGCGGCCTTATCGATGCCGCGACCTTCCCCTACACCTACGCCTTTGCGTCCTATCGCCTGCACGAAATCGCGGACTGGGTGACGGACAATTGGGGCCTCGGTGCCACCGTCTGTCATTCTGCTGTCAACAAGGATGCCTATGAAGCGCTTCCCGATCAGTACAAGGAGTTGCTGAGGGAAGGTATCGCTGCGGGTTACGAGCATCAGATCGAGAAATACCGCGAGGTGGACATCGAAAACGAGGCTGCGTTCGAGGAGGCCGGCCTGACCCGGGTTCCGCTGACCGACGAGGTCCGCGCCGTCATTGAAGCCGCCGCGGAGCCTAGCTGGATCGCCTGGGTTGCAAGCGCGACCGAGGAGGGCCTGCCGGCGCAGGACCTGCTGGAATCGATCCTCGAGTCCGCTGCCGCAGCCGAGTAATGATGACATGGCCTGCTGCGCCCGGTCAATGCGATGGGGTGGACGCTGTCGTGAACCGGTTCGAGGTGCTCTCCGACATTCTGGAGCAGCGTTATAGCTGCCGCGCGTTCCGCCCGGACCCGGTGCCGCGCGCGCAGTTCGAGGCCATGTTCGGAATTGCTCAGCGCACAGCGTCGTGGTGCAACGCCCAGCCGTGGCACGTGGCCCTGCTGTCCGGAGACGCCCTCGAGCGGTTCCGCTCGGGCCTTGTCGAAATGGCAGAGCAGGGGGGCAGCGAGCCTCACATCGATTTCCCGGCCAGCTACGACGGGGTCTATGCAGAGCGCCGGCGCGAATGCGGACTGGCCTTGTATCAAAGCGTCGGCATCGCGCGGGATGACATGGAACGCCGGCGGGAACAGCACATGGACAATTTCCGGCTGTTCGGCGCGCCGCATGTCGCAGTCATTTCGACTGCCCGCAACCTCGGTACTTACGGCGCCGTCGACTGCGGCGGCTATGTGTCCAACCTGCTGAACGCGGCAACGAGCCTCGGGATTGCATCGATTCCACAGGCGGCGCCGGCCAGATACGGCCACTACGTCGCCGATGCGATCGGACTGTCGGGCGACAGGCTGATCGTCTGTGTCGTGTCCTTCGGATATGCCGACACCTCGCATCCGGTCAACGGGTTCCGAACCAGCCGGGCTGGGGTGCCGTCAGTGGTGTCTTTTCTGGACTGACGCCACGTTATTCGTCCATCCCCCTGGGGAAAGTTGCGTGTGCCTGACAGTGCGGCGGATTCCAGATGCTCGATCAAGCACGCAGCGGCATGGGGCGCAGGCATGGGCGACACGCCATCACCGCTTGAACGCTTCGGTTAAATCCGTCAGTCCCCACGACGTTGCCACTCGGATCACCTGTGCGGCCGGGCCATTTCATTGGCATTCATCCGAGATAGGGGGTTGCCTCGACACTCTGAATGAACCATCATTCATTTATGGGGTGCCAAATCTGGAGATTAGGATGAGGCGGAGGAGACCGACTTGACCATTCTTGAGCGTCAGATTTTTGCGGGGCATCATCACATGCTCCGTGACACGGCGCGGCGGTTCTTCGAAACCGAAGTCGCGCCGTATCATTCCGATTGGGAAAAATCCGGTGTTGCGCCTCGATCGGTCTGGAAGAGGGCGGGCGAGACTGGCCTGCTTTGCGTAACGCTCCCAGAGAAATACGGCGCAGCAGGTGTCGACCGGATCGCATCGGCGATCCTGATCGAGGAGCAGGCGCGTCTTGGCCTGTCGGGGCCGGGGTTCTCGACACATTCCGACATCGTGGCGCCCTATATTCTGTACTACGGCACCGAGGCGCAGAAGGACCAATGGCTTCCAGGCATGGTGGCCGGTGATCTGATCGGCGCGATCGTCCTGACCGAGCCGGGGGCCGGATCGGACCTGAGGTCGATCCGGACGCATCTTCGTCGCGACGGTGACGAACTTGTTCTGAACGGGCAAAAGACGTTCATCACGAACGGGCAGTGCGCCGACCTTCTGGTCGTGGCGGCAAAGTCGGGCGACCCGGCCGCGACAAAGGATCTGACATTGGTCGTGGTCGAGGCCGACCGGGCCGGCGTCAGCCGGGGGCAGAATTTCCACAAGATCGGCATGAAGGCGCAGGACACCTGCGAGCTGTTCTTCGACGACGTTCGGCTGTCGGCCTCGAACATTCTTGGCGAAGAGGGCCGGGGATTCCCGCTCCTGTCGAAGGAACTCGCCTGGGAGCGTCTGCAGATCGCCATCGGGGCGGTTGCGACCTCGGCTGCGGCTTTGGAGTGGACCAAGGAATATGCGCGCGAACGGAAGGCGTTCGGAACACCGATCGCCGACTTTCAGAACACCCGGTTTCGGCTTGCCGAGATCAAGACCGAAATCGAGATCGCGCAGGTTTTCATCGACCGCTGCCTGAGCGAGGTGAACGAGGAGCGATTGGATGTCGCCGTCGCCGCGATGGCAAAGTACTGGTGCACGGAGTTGATGGGGCGGGTTCTGGACCAGTGCCTGCAACTGCATGGTGGGTATGGATATATCTGGGAATACCCGATCGCCCGGGCCTGGGCGGATGCACGCGTGCATCGCATCTATGGCGGTTCGAACGAGATCATGCGCGAACTCATCGCACGCAGGCTCTAGGCGGGCCGTGTCCTGTTGCGGATTACATGAATGAACAGGCATTCAGAAGCCGGGGGGAGGAGATGGATACTTTAACGAAGCCGATATCGAGACCGGGGAGCGCCGGATGATCATCAACGCGCTCAACGGGCTGGTCTACGGCAGCCTTCTGTTCGTTCTCGCTTCGGGACTCGTGCTGGTTTACGGGTTGCGGCGCGTCGTGAACTTTGCGCATGGCGCCTTCTACATGCTGGGCGCATATATCGGCTACAGCGTTGCGATCCATGCCGGTTTCCTTCCCGGAATCGTTGCGGCGGCGGCGGCCTTGATCGCGGTGGGCGTCGCTCTCGACCTGGTCGTATTTCGCAAGCTCGCTGACCGGGATCCGCTGGTGACCGTGCTGGTCACGTTTGGGGTCATGCTGATTCTGGAAGATTTCGTGCGGACCGTATGGGGAACCAGGAACTATGCGATCGACCCGCCCGCGTTGCTTTCGGGTGTGGTCCAGATCGCAGGTGCGCCGTTTCCGATCTACCGGCTGTTCATTGTGCTCGCGAGTGCCGTGATGGCGGGCGGTATGGTGATCTGGCTTCGTTACAGCCGTTCCGGCCTTTGGGTGCGCGCTGCAAGTCATTCTCCGGTGGTTGCGGCCATGTGCGGTGTGCGAACGAACGTTCTTGGGCCGCTTGTCGTGGGGCTGGGCGCCGCCTTCGCGGGGGTCGCCGGGATTGTTGCCGCACCCTTCCTGTCGCTGAATCCGTCGATGGGTGCGGAAATTCTTGTCATGTCCTTCGTCGTCTCGGTGATCGGAGGGCTGGGCAGCTTTGGCGGTGCTTTCATCTCGGCGATGATCCTTGGTCAGATTCAGGCATTCGGTGTCGTCTATCTGCCCGAGATTGCGGCGCTGTTCCCATTCCTGCTGATGGCGCTCGTTCTGGTGGTTCGCCCTCAGGGCATTCTTGGCAACAAGGTGTGAGCAATGGCGAACCAGACCCTTGCCCATTCCTTCCGCGAAAGCCCGATCCTGCGGCCGTCCGGCCTGATCGTTCTCGCGATTCTGACAGCAACTGTCGTAATCCTGACCGCGACCGGTTCGCGGATCACACTCAGCCTTCTTGCTCAGGCCGCGATCATCTCGATCCTGGCGCTGTCGGTCGGCTTTCTGGCCCGCACGGCCGATCTGATCAGCTTCGGCCATGCCGCGCCCTTCGGGCTCGGCGCCTACGGAACGGCACTGCTATTTCAACACGGCATTCCGGCAGAGGTCGGCATATGGCTGGTGCTCGTAGCGGTGTTCGCGCTGTTTTTCGTGATCGGACTGGTGGTCGGGAAACTCAACGGCATCGCCTTTTCAATGCTGACACTGGCGCTCGGCCAGTTCTTCTATGTCGCGATCTCGAAACTGCGCGCGATCACCTCGGGCGCCGACGGCTTGACCGTATCCCTGCCAAGATCGCTCTTCGGGCTGCCAGGCCGCACCTACCAGACGCCCGACGGGATGTTTATCATTGCGTCGGTTATCCTCGCTGCGCTGGTAATCCTGATCTATCTCTTCGAGGCCAGCCGGACCGGGCGTCTGGCGATCGGCGTGCGGGAAAACGAAGAACGGGTGCTGTTCCTCGGCTACCGGACGAAAATCCTCAAGGCCGCAGTGTTCGCGACATCCGCGACGATCGCGGGTGTGTCGGGAGTGCTCTTCGCGCTCTACCAGGGCTTCGTCTCGCCCGAAATCGTGCATTGGTCCTTCTCCGGCAACGCGCTCATCATGGTGATCCTCGGCGGATCGCTCGCGGTCTGGGGGCCGGTCGCGGGCGCGCTGGTCTTTTTCTTTCTGCGGGAGTGGCTGTCGGACCTGACCGAGCACTGGCTCGCGGTTCTCGGCGTGATCCTGATCGCCGTCACCGTGGCCTGGCCGGGCGGCATTACGGGTGTGGCGAAGGTCTTGCGCGCCCGGATCTCCGGACGCGAGCGCAACGGGGGCGGGAAATGAGCTTTCTTTTCCGCTGCGAAAACATCGGCAAGACCTATGGCGGAGTCGTCGCGTTGAAGGACGTGAGCCTCACTCTCGAAAGCGGCCAGGTGCACGGGTTGATCGGACCAAATGGGGCGGGCAAGTCCACCTTCATCGATGTCGTCTCGGGCCGGACGCCGGGGCTTGGCCGTGTATTCTTCGAGGATCGCGAAATCACCGGGATCAGCCCTTCCGCGATGCGCCGGGCAGGGATCTCGCGCAGCTTCCAGCGCACCTCGATATTTCCGGCCCTGACGGTGCGCGAGCAGATCGAGCTGGCCAACCATGGCGCCGGCGGAGGCAATACGGGCGAACTGGTGGAAATGCTCGGCCTCGGAGCTGTCCTCGACACTGAGGCGGAGCAGATCAGTTATGGCCAGCAACGCCTCGTCGACCTTGCGCTTGCACTCGTAGGCAATCCGCGCGTCCTGCTGCTCGACGAACCCGCCGCCGGCCTTTCCGCGGCGGAATCCGCCGTGCTTTCCGGCCATCTCGAAGAGATCGCCGAACGCTGGAACGTCGCGGTGCTTCTGGTCGAGCACGACATGGATGTGATCTTCCGCGTCTGCAAGGTGCTGACCGTGCTCGCCTCAGGCCGTTTCCTGGTTCAAGGCCCCCCCGCCGATATCAGGAACAATCCGGCCGTGATCGAGGCCTATTTCGGGAGCACGGCATGACCGCGCCCCTTCTCGAGTTCAAGGGCGTTAACGCCTACTACGGATCAGCCCATATTCTGCAGGGCGTGGATCTGTCGGTTCGTTCCGGAGAGCGCGTCGCGGTCGTCGGACGCAACGGCGTCGGCAAGACAACCATCGTCAACACCCTTCTGGGCATCGCCGCGCTGCGCGGTGGTTCGGTACACATGCGTGGAGAGCCGCTGCTGAAGCTCGCCGGGCATACGGGCGCGATGCACGGCATCGCGGTGGTGCCTCAGGGGCGGATGATCCTGCCGAATCTCTCGATCGAGGAGAATCTCAAGCTCGGCGCGGCGCTTCGGCGGCCGGGGGAATGGACGCTCGACCGGGTTTACGGCCTCTTCCCGATGCTGGCCGAACGCCGCCGCTCGCCAGGGACGACCCTTTCCGGCGGGCAGCAGCAGATGCTCGCGATCGGCCGCGCTCTGATGGCCAACCCCGACCTGCTGATCCTCGACGAACCCTCCGAGGGCCTCGCGCCGGTGATCGTCGATGATATGGAAAAACTCTTGCGGGATCTCGCCAAGACCGGCGTCGCGATCCTTCTCATCGAACAGCACCTGCGCCTCGTGCTCGACCTCGCGGAACGATTCTACGTCCTGTCCAAGGGACACGTCTCGGAAACAGGGCTGATGAAGGATGTGGACCGGGAAACCTTGCAGGCCCGCATCATGCAGTAGCCCGGCTTCGCCAGGAGGAGGGCGAACCAAGGCATTCACCGAAGAAGGAGGAAGACCATGTTCAATAGACGGACAATATTGACCAGCGGAACCGCGTTGGCCCTGGCACTCACGCTTGCGGGCGGTGCCATGGCCCAGGAGGAAGCGCTGAAGATCGGCGTGCCTACCTCGCGTACCGGCCCCTACACGATCCTTGGCGACCAGGTCGTGCGTGCGGTTGAATTCGCGGTCGAAGAAGCCAATGCCAATGGCGGCATCGCGGGCCATCCGGTCGAAATGATGGTCGGGGACACCGAAGGCACCCCCGATGCCGGGCGTCGCGCCGCAGAAAAGCTGGCTCTCAGTGGCTACCGCATCCTCACAGGCCCGATCTCATCGGCGGTGGGCCTGGCGCTTGCGTCGCAGCTCGATCGGTGGGACGCGGTGTATGTCTCGGTCGTGAACAAGAGCCCCAAGCTCACTGGCGACAGCTGCCATCCCCGCATGTTCCGCGCCAACCATTCGGACGGGATGGATCTTGCCATCGTGCGGCCCTGGCTGAGCGAACAGGCCGAGGCGGACTGGTCGATCATCGGCGCAGATTATGTCTGGGGCCGTGGCTCGGCCGAGGCATTCAAGGAGGTCGCGACAGAGCTTGGCAAGAATATCAAGGTCGAGGTGTTCCCCCCGTTGGGCACCACCGACTTCGCGCCCTACATCACCCAGTTGCGCGACAGCGGCGCGGAGGGAATCTGGGTCGCGCTGTCGGGTGCCGATGCGATCAACTTCGCCAAACAGGCCAAGCAGTTTGGCCTGACCGATCAGGTTACGATGTTTGGCCACAACTTCGTCGTGGACCAGATACTTGAGACGATCGGGGAAGACGGCATCGGCATCTGGGGTAACGTGAACTACACGGCCACCATCGACACACCCGAGAACAAGGCCTTCGTCGAGGCCTGGACTGCCAAGTACGGCGCCCCGCCCTCCAACTACGAGGGTGAGACCTACGCTGGCATGCAGGCCATTTTCGGGGCGGTCGAACAATCGGGCAGCGTTGCGCCGAGCGATATCGCCGCAGCCTTTCCGGGTATCAGCGTCGATACCGTCTTCGGCGAGGTGACGATGCGCGCCGAGGATCACCAGCTGCTCCTGCCCAATTATCTCGGCCGCGCGGTCGCAACGGACGACGGCCCCGTGATCGAGGTGGTGAAGGCCTACGGTCCCGACGTAGCGGTGCCCGCACCCGACCCGGCCTGTAAACTCTAGGAGAGTTTCTCGTCCCATGCGTATCCTGCTCACCGGATCCAGCCGCGGCATCGGTCGCGCCATCGCCGACAGGCTTGCCCGCAAGGGCAACGCGCTTGCGCTCTGCGCATCGCGGCCCTCATCGGAGTTGGACGACGTTGTCACGGCCTCCCGCACCGCGGGGGCCGAGGCGGTCGGATTGAGCGGTGATCTTGGCGAGTCGGGTACGGCGCAGCGCATCGTTGCGGAAGCGCACGATGCCCTGGGCGGTCTCGACGCTGTCATATCGAACGCCGGCATCTCGATCGCCGGCCGGTTGACGGACAGCGCCGAGGCCGATTGGGACCGGGTCTTTGACGTCAATGTGCGCGGCGCGTGGCTTTTGGCGCGCGCCGCCCACCCCCATCTTCTCGCATCGCAGGGCAGCTTTCTGGCTGTCGCTTCGATGTCGGGAATTGAGCCCTATCCGGGCACGGGTCCCTACAGCGCCTCGAAAGCGGCGCTGATCATGATGGTGCGGACACTGGCCCTGGAATGGGCCGAGTCCGGCGTGCGGGCCAACTGCGTGTCGCCGGGGCTGTTCCTGTCGGCCATGACCGCACCGATCTACGCCGACCCCGAAAAGAAGGCGGCGCGGGAGGCACTGGTTCCGATGCGTCGCATCGGTGATCCGGCGCGCGACCTCGCGGGGCTGGTGGAGTTCATGATCTCTCACGAGGCCGGATACATCACCGGGCAGAACGTGCTCGTCGACGGTGGGCTGATCGGCTCGATCCATGCCCATATTGCCGGACGTCCGCAATCGGGGAACATCAGATGATCATATTCCCCACACCCAATCCCACCCGTGCCGCGCTTTATCGTGCCCGCGGCGACTGGCGTGACGACACAATCCCCGGCCTGATCCTGGCCGCCGCGGCGCGCCACCCGGAGAAGATCGCAGTCCGGGACGCATCGGGTGCCGTCCTGCGCTACGGCGATCTTGCCGAGCAGTCCGCGCGTGTTGCGGGTGCGCTCGCGGTCCTGGGTGTCGAACAGGGCGATGTCGTGACCGTCTGCCTTCCGAACTGGTGTCAGACCGTCACGGTCTTTCTCGCCGTGCTTCGGCTCGGCGCTGTCGTGAACCCCGTGCCCGTTACCTATGGCCGTGCCGATCTGATCCACGCGATCGCAACCTGCGACAGCCGCGCGGTGATCCTGACAGACAGTTTCCGCAGCACCGACTTCCGCGCTGTCCTCGCCGAAATGCCGGCAGAGCAGATGCGGGGGCGCGCCGTCCTGATGCTGGGCGACGCCCCCGCGCCCGGCACGATCGGCTGGAAGGCGGCGCTGGCCTCATCGCCGGTCCCGGACGCACAGGTTGATGCCGACGCACCCGCTGCGGTGTTGTTCACATCTGGCACCGAGTCGCGCGCCAAGGGCGCTGTCCATACCCACAACACGATTCTTTTCGGAGAGCGCTCTCTGGCCTCGGCGCTCGACGCCGGTCCGGACGATGTCTCCTTCATGGCATCGCCGATCTCGCACACGACCGGCTTCATGCACGGTGTCGTCATGACGCTGATGACAGGCGGCACGCTTTCGCTCCTCGACGTCTTCAAGGGTGGTGTTGCGGCCCGCCAGATGGCGGATCACGGTGCCACATGGACGATGGGGGCAACGCCGTTCCTCGCAGATATCGCGGATGCTGTTCGCCAGGATGCTATCGCTCTGCCGGCGTTTCGCTACTTTCTTTGCGGCGGCGCGCCAATCCCCGAGGCCCTGGCCCGTGCCGCGACCGATGCAGGCTTCAGAATCCTTTCGATCTATGGCGCGACGGAAAGCCCCCCCCATACGATGGTATTCCCGGACGATCCGATCGAAAACGCCTGGACTACGGACGGGCGCCCCTTCCCGGGCATCGAGGTTCGCATCGTGGGCGACGACGGGCGCGACTGTCCCGTGGGTGAGATCGGCGAGGAATGGTCGCGCGGTCCCAACACGTTCATCGGCTATCTCGGCGAGCCCGCACTGACGGCCCGCGCGCTGGATGCGGATGGTTGGGTCCATTCCGGCGATCTGGCGCGTCTTCTGCCGGATGGCTCGCTTCGCATCACCGGGCGGCTCAAGGAAATCATCGTGCGCGGCGGCCAGAACATCTCGGTCCGCGAAGTCGAGGATTACCTCGTCGCGCATCCGGCCATTCGCCAGGCCGCAGTTGTCGGAATTCCGCATCCCCGACTGGGCGAGACGGGGTGCGCCGTGGTCGTGACCCGGCCCGGTGCAATCGTCACTCTTGCCGACATGGCCGATTACCTGGTCGCCAAGGGCGTGGCGAAGTTCAAGCTTCCCGAGCGGCTGGAGATCTGGCCCGAACTGCCGATGAATCCGTCGGGGAAAATCCAGAAATTCATCATCCGCCAGCGGCTAGCGGAGCAAGACGAAGGGACGCAGCCATGATCGGCTATTCCGCTGCCAATGGCGTTGCGACGCTTACGCTGTCGCGACCGCCGGTGAACGCGATCGACGCCGCGTTCGTGGCGGCCTTCCGCGAGGCGCTGGACCGGGCCGAGGCCGAGGCCGTTACCGTTCTCGTGATCCGTTCGGACCAGAAGTGCTTCTGCGCCGGTGCGGACCTCGCGCAGATCGCCAGATATTTCGACGCCCCGGACGGCGTCGAGGCGATGAGGGCCTATGTCAAGTCGCTGCACGCGATCTTTGACCGGCTGGAGGCCTTCCCAGCCATCACCCTCGCGGCGATCGACGGCCCCGCGCTGGGGGGTGGGCTTGAAATGGCGCTGGCTTGCGATCTGCGCCTCGCGACGACCCGGGCTAGGCTGGGCCTTCCCGAGGCGCGCGTCGGCATGATCCCCGGGGCGGGCGGGACGCAGCGCCTTACACGGATCTGCGGACCGGGGGTTTCGGCACGCATCATCCTTGGCTGCGAGATCGTGGACGGGGCCGAGGCCGCGCGCCTGGGTATCGTCCAGTGGAGCTGTGCGCCCGAGGCGCTCGACGGTGAAATCGCGACGATCACCGGGCGGATTGCGGGTCTCTCGCGGCAGGCGCTCCTGCTGTCGAAGGACTGCATCGCGGCCTATAGCGACCCGACGCGCGACGGCTTTGCACGTGAACTCGACGCACCAGGAATTCTCATTCCCACCGAGGAAGCGCGCAGCCGCGTGCGCGGGTTCTTTCAACGCAAGGCGGGCTGAGGCTCGCGACCCTACAACGGAGATATCCATGAACTTCAAGGGCAAGACCATCCTCGTCACGGGCGCCGCATCGGGCATCGGCAATGCCTGCGCGGCCGCTTTCGTCGAGGCCGGCGGCACGGTCATCCTGACGGACATCAACGAAGCCGGCGGTGAGGCGGCCGCCAAGGCGCTGATGAACGCGCATTTCATGAAGCTCGACGTGACCTCGCGCGAGGATTGCGAGTCGCTCGCGGGTCGCATCGAACAGGAATTCGGCCGCCTCGACATCCTCGTGAACGCCGCCGGCTGGGACATCATCCAGCCGTTTATGGATAACACGCCTGAATACTGGGCCAAGATCATGGCGATCAACTTCATGGGTCCGGTTCAACTTACACGCGCGCTGCTGCCGCTGCTGATCGAAAGCGGCTCGGGCCGGATCGTGAACGTGTCGTCAGATGCCGGTCGCGTCGGTTCGTTCGGCGAGACGGTCTATGCGGGCGCCAAAGGCGGCATCATCGCCTTCACCAAAAGCCTTGCGCGCGAAATGACCCGCAAGAACATCCGCGTGAACTGCATCTGCCCCGGCCCGACCGACACGCCGCTGTTCGCGTCGCAGAGCGAAAAGATGCAGGAGGCGCTGAAGAACGCGATCCCGATGAAGCGGGTGGCCAAGCCGTCCGAGGTCGCCGACGGCGTTCTCTTCTTCGCCTCGGATCGTTCAAGCTTTGTCACCGGGCAGGTGTTGTCGGTTTCCGGCGGCCTGACCATGGTCGACTAAGGCGGGGCTCGCAGCATGGCACGGCAGGACAAGACCACGACCCTGAAAGCCGCTATCTCGGCGCATGTGTGCGCGGGCGACACGCTCTGCTTCGGGTTCACTCACAACCGCAGCCATGCCGCGGTCTACGAGGTCGCGCGCCAGTTCCGCGACACCAGATCGTTGACACTCGTGGCGACGGGACTTCTGGAATATGCGTCTGTTCTGGTCTCTGCGGGCGTGGTCGCAAAGCTCGAAAGCGCGTTCGCCGGCAATACGTATCCGTCACCGTCCCCCTCGCGCGTGCTGCAAGACGCCTATTCCGCCCACCCCGAGAGCGATCCGGATTGGACCAACCTGACGATGACGCTCCGGTTGATGGCCGGGGCCATGGGCTGGCCCTTCGTGCCGGTCAACAGTCTGGCGGGGTCCGATCTCTGGCGGCCCGAGGGGCGGGCCTTCGTCAGGGACCCATTTGGTGGCAACGAACAGGCCGTCATTCCCGCACTGGTGCCGGACGTGGCGTTCCTGCATGCCCCGATTGCCGATACCGGGGGCAACGCCGTAATCCACGGCCCCGATGCCGAGGAAAGCTGGGCCGCCTTTGCTGCGCGCAAGGTGATCGTCACCGCCGAGCGCGTGGTCAGCCCGGACCAGTTGCGCGCGCTTGGTCCCCGGCAGGGTATTCCAGGCCACCTCGTCGCCGCCGTGGTCGAGGCACCCTTCGGTGCGCATCCACAGGGCCAGTTTGTCTGGACCGAAGAGGAGGGAGTCCCGTCCTATGCAGAGGACTATGATTTCCGCCAGAACCTTCGGAAACTGTCGCGCGATCCTGAGGCGCTGCGCGGCTGGATCGAAGACTGGGTCTTCAATGGTGATCATGCGTCCTATCTGTCCCGACTGGGAGCAGAGCGGCTGGAAAGCCTGCGAGAAGCCGCGATTTTGCCGGTCTCGGCCACGCCG
Source organism: Nitratireductor sp. CH_MIT9313-5 (assembly GCF_037029545.1). Lineage (NCBI taxonomy): Bacteria > Pseudomonadati > Pseudomonadota > Alphaproteobacteria > Hyphomicrobiales > Phyllobacteriaceae > Nitratireductor > Nitratireductor sp. CH_MIT9313-5. The sequence goes on from NZ_JAYMER010000016.1 coordinate 40,414, forward strand.
CGCGATGCCGATGCGCCCGCCTCGGCCGAAGAACGCGCTGCGGTTCTGGCAATGCGCATGGCCGAGGCCCGTGCCGTCGACGGCCGTGCGGAAAGCTTCTTCGCCGGCATTGGCCTGTCACATCTGGCTGCCTGGGGCGCCGAACGCCTCTGCCGGGAACGCGGCCTCGACGTCGCGCTGATCGCCGAGACCGGCATGGTCGGCTTTCGCCCCGTGACCGGCGATCCCTATCTGTTCAACCGTCCGAACGCGGCATCGTCGCGTTTTCATGCCTCGTTCCTGAAGACGCTCGGCGTCCTGGCTGGGCCGCGGGCCAAGCGCTGCCTGTCGTTGCTCGCGGCCGGGCAGATCGACAGCAGGGGCTTCATCAACTCGTCCCGCACCGGCGATGGCCGACTGATCGTCGGCTCGGGTGGGGCGAACGACCTTGCCGGAGGGGCGTCCGAGGTCATGATCGTCATGCCGCTGAAACCCGGCCGCTATGTTGATCGGCTACCCTTTACCACGTCGCCGATCCGCACCCTGGCCGGGGTTGCGACCGATCTTGGCTGGCTGGAACGGGGCGAGGACGGCAGGCTCGAGGTTGCGGGCATCATGGCCACGCCCGATGCAGAGGCCGAGGCGCGCGCAGCCATTGATGCCGCCACCGGGGGCAAGCTGCGTTACCGCCCCGACCTGATCCGACACGCCCCCCCCATACCCGAGGAAATTGGGCTGCTGCGCGGGTTCGACCCGGCGCGTGTCATTCTCGGTTGAACACAAAATACGAAGGAGAGAACGACCCATGGACTACACCGACGTCCTTTACGAGGTGAGCGAGGGCATCGCCACGATCACCATCAACCGCGCCGACCGGCTGAACTGTTTCCGCGGCCGCACGATCGAAGAACTGATTCATGCCTTCAAGCGTGCCTGGGCGGACAAGGGCGCAGGGGCCGTGATCCTGACCGCCGCCGGGACCAAGGCCTTCTGCGTCGGCGGCGACCAGAAGGAAATGGCCGAAAAGGGAACCTACGGCACTTCGGAAAACGGGCTGTGGGAAATCGACGATCTGCACATGGTCATCCGCAATATTCCCAAGCCGGTGATCTGTGCGGTGAACGGCTATGCGATCGGTGGTGGCCATGTGATCCATGTCATCTGCGATGTCACGATCGCGGCCGATCACGCCAGGTTCGGACAGGCGGGCCCGCGCGTAGGCTCCTTCGATGCCGGCTGGGGCTCGGCCTATCTGGCCCGCACGGTGGGCGAAAAGCGCGCGCGCGAGATCTGGTTCTTCTGCCAGCAATACGACGCTCAGACCGCCCTGCAATGGGGCCTCGTCAACAAGGTGGTGCCGTCCGACAAGCTGATGGAAGAGGCGCGCGCAATGGCCGCGCAGGCGGTCGCGTTAAGTCCCACGGCGATCAAGTTTCTCAAGCATGCCTTCAACGCCGATAGCGCCCATATTTTCGGGCAGGTCAAAATGGCGGCGGACGGGCTGGCGAGCTTCGTCAACTCGGAAGAGGCTGCGGAAGGGCGCAACGCCTTCCTCGAAAAGCGCAAGCCCGACTTTGGTCGCTTCCGCTGATGACGGCGACCGCCAGCGATAGCCGACGCGTCGCGCTGGTCACGGGGGCGGGGGCGGGCATTGGCCTGGCCGCCGCGACCCGGCTCGCGGCCGATGGCTACCTTGTGGCTGTCAATGATCTCGACCCGGAAGCGGCGGATCGGACGGCCCGGCGCCTCGGTCCAGATCATGCGGCGGTTCCCGGCGATGTCGCATCGGAGCGACTGGCCGATGCGATGGTTGCCGATGTGGTTGCGCGCTGCGGGCGGCTGGACGTTCTGGTCAACAACGCCGGAAGCGGCGACGGCGCCGTGCCGGCACTGGATCAGACGGCCGAACGATTCCGCCACACCCTTTCGGTGCATGTGGAGGGCGGTTTCCTGATGTCCCGGGCGGCGGCCAGGGCGATGATCGCGCCGCACTCTGCCTCTCGAGGCGGCGCCATCATCAACCTGTCCTCGGTCGCCGGGCACGTCGCCACGCCGAACCGCATAGGCTATGCAGCGGCGAAGGGCGCGATAAACATGATGACCAAGGTGCTGGCCTGCGAATGGGCCACCTCGGGTATTCGCGTGAACGCGGTCGCGCCGGGTTACGTGCGCACGGATCTTGTCGACGGTCTGATCCGCAGCGGAAAGCTCGACGAGGAGGGTATCGTTTCACGCACACCGATGCGCCGCCTTGCTCGTCCGGATGAAATAGCTGACGTGATCGCTTTCCTCGCGGGGCCGCACGCGTCGTTCATGACCGGTACCGTAATTCCCGTTGACGGCGGTTACCTCGCGTTCGGGGCACCTTTCGAGACCGCCGAACTCGGGTCGGGATTCGACCAGGATGACAGCCTTGAAATGCGTCAAGGGAAGTAAGGGACAACCGAAATCGACAAGACAAATATCACATCACATGTAGAGAACCCCGAGTTGGTCGATCGTCGGCGCAAGCAGATCGTCGCAGCGGCGACCAAGCTGTTTTCCGATCAGGGCTTCTATCGCACCAAGATCAAGGAAATCGCCAAGCTGGCGGGCGTCAGTCCGGGCCTCGTCTACCTCTATGTCCGCGAGAAGGAAGATGTCCTTCTTCTGGTGCTTTTGCAGGTTCTGGAGGGCTACGCCCTCGAAATTCCGAAAGCAATCGAAGGGATAACCGATCCGCTCGAGCGCCTGATCCGCGCTGTAGATGCCTATTGCCGGGTCGTGGACCAGCACCGTTCTGCCACGGTGCTTGCCTATCGCTCCACAAAATCATTGTCGTCAGAGCGACAGCTTCTAATACAAGAGCGAGAGATCGAAACCAACTCGATCATCTCGGATGCGCTGAAAGCGTGTATCAGCCAGAAGTTGATCCGCCCCGTGAACGTCGATGTCCTGACCTATCAACTCGTGCTTATTGCGCATGGCTGGGCGCTGAAAAGCTGGTTTTACAAATCCCGGTTGACACTGGACGAATACATCAATCACAACGTCGACAATGTGCTCTCCGGGATATTGACCGAAGCGGGCCAGCGCAGCCGGGATGCTGCGTCAAGGGAAGGACAGGGGAATCGCATATGGCTCTGACACGTCGCCCCGAGGTGTTTCGACGTCCTTCGGGAGCAACGAACGCGACGACAACGCACATGTCGTTCGCTATATGTTCACGTCGAAGACCGCGCCAAGGTCAAATGCGATTGCCCTTAGGGAAGGATAGGAACTGCCGAAGGATGGAAAACCCCACCAATCACGACATCCTTGCCCGGCGTGTCGAAACGCTCCTGCGAGACGATACATTTTCCGCTGCCCTCAATATCAGGCTGCATGAATTGCAGCCCGGGTGTTCGCTCGTGTCCATGCCGGTATCGCCGCGGGCGATGAACTGTCATGGCAGTGCCCACGGCGGGGCCGTCTGGACGCTGGCCGACATGGCTTTCGGCGCGGCAGGCTACTACGATGGCCCCATCATAACGACGGAATCGAACCTGTCGTTTCTGCGGGCGACCCCCGGCGGAAGCCGACTTTTCGCACGCGCCAATCAGGTATCCCGTCGCGGCAAAAGTGGCGTATTTCACATCGTTATGGGCGCGAATCTCGACGACGAAGCGGAAATTTTCGCGATCGGCCAGTTTGCGGGACGCTGGACGGGATTGCCGCAAAGGCGACCGGCCGCCCATTCGCCTTTCGACTCAAGTCAGAGCGGAGCGCACGGATGAGCGCAAGAACCGAGATCTCCGGCGATGTTGCACTGATCACGATCGACAATCCGCCACTCGACACCATGAACATCACGCTGCGCAAGGATCTTGTAGCGGCCCTGGATGCGGTCGAGGCTGCGGCGGTGCAACGAGTTATCCTGACCGGATCGGGCGGAACCTTCGTTGCCGGCGCGGATGTGAAAGAGGGCGACGCGCCGCCCGATGTTCCAAGTATGCCTGAGATAATCGCGCGGATCGAAGGTTTTCCGGTGCCGGTCATCGCCGCGATCAACGGCGTGGCCCTGGGTGAGGGGCTGGAACTTGCGCTTGGCTGCCGCATGCGTATCGCCACGCCGGATGCCACGTTTGCATTTCCCGCGGTCTCGCTGGGCTTGGTGCCGGGCGCCGGGGGCACTCAGCGGCTTCCCCGCCTGATCGGGATCGGCCCGGCTCTGGAACTGATTGCGCAGGGGCGGACTATCGGCTCTGACGCCGCGATCAAACTCGGTCTTGTCGACGCCGTGGAGGCCGACCCGGTGGCCGCGGCCCGAACGATTGCGCCGTCGGCCCTGTCTGAATATCCGGCCGTTTCGGCGCGCCCGGCGCCTGCTGCCGACGATGATGCGGTCTCGAGCGCCGTTGCGACCGCTTCCAGAAAGCAGCGCGGACAAGTGGCCCCGGCGCGTGCCATCGCCCTTGTGGCCGACAGCGCCCGGCTTTCGATGGCCGAGGGGCTCGCGGCGGAGCGGGCGGCGTTCCTGGAACTGCGTGGATCGGAACAGAACCTGGCGCTTCAGCATGTCTTTTGCGCGGAACGCGCGGCCAATGCGCGCAGCAGGGGGCTCGGGGCTGCATCCGGACCCTTGGCGACGGCAGTGGTCGTGGGCGGCGGCACGATGGGTGCGGGCATTGCCTATGCCCTCGATACGATCGGCATCAGGGTAACGCTCGTCGAAGTGGATGACGCCGCCGCCGCACGCACGCGTGCCAATGTCATCCGGCTGTTCGATGACGCTGTGAAACGCGGCAAGGCGCGCGCGGCTTCGGCGGGCGAGGCCCGTATCCCGGTTGTTGTCGGCTATGATGGCCTGCCCGCGGCGGACATCGCCATCGAGGCGGTGTTCGAGGATCTGGCGGTCAAGCGGCAGGTCTTTGCCGCGCTCGATGCCGCCTTGCCGGAAACCACCATTCTCGCCACCAACACCTCTTATCTCGATCCAAACCGCCTCAACGAGGGCCTGCGCGCGCCGCAGCGGTTCGTCGGGCTGCATTTCTTCAGCCCGGCCCATGTGATGAAACTGGTCGAGGTGATCCGCGCCCGGGCCACCGCGCCCGAGACGCTGGCCCGCGTGCTGGAGTTGGCCACGCGGCTGGGCAAGCTGCCGGTGCTGGCCGGGGTTTGCGACGGGTTCATCGGCAACCGCATCCTGACCCGGTATCGGCAGGCCTGCGACGTGATGCTGATCGAGGGCGCCCTGCCCGATCAGGTGGACGCGGCGCTGCGCGAGTTTGGCATGGCAATGGGCCCCTATGAGGTGCAGGATCTGTCCGGCCTCGACATCGCCTATGCCAATCGCAAACGGCTGGGATGGCGCGACAATCCCGCGATCCGCTACATCCCGACCGCCGACCGCATCGTCGAGGAAACCGGGCGGCTTGGCCGCAAGACCGGCGCGGGCTGGTATGATTACGGGTCGTCCGGCCAGACCCCTTCGGCCCGGATCAACGCGCTTGTGGAGGCCGAAAGCGGCCGCGCGGGCATCACGCGCCGCAGTTTCGGGCCCGATGAGATCGTCGCGCGCGCCATGGCCGCGATGGCATCCGAGGGGCTGGCCATCCTGCAAGAGGGTATCGCCGACAGCCCCGCCGACATCGACCTTGTGCTGATCCATGGCTACGGCTTTCCGCGCTGGCGCGGCGGCCCGATGCATATGGCCGAACGCGCGGGCCTGGCCGCCCTTCTGGCCCGCCTTGAACGGCTTGCCGTCGAAGACCCGTTATCCTGGCCGATCCCCGAAATCCTGCGCCGCGCCGTCACCGAAGGGCGCAGCCTGACCGAACTTGCGAGGACCGAATGACCGACGCGTTCATCTGCGATTACATCCGCACCCCGATCGGCCGCTATGGCGGCGCGCTGGCACCGCTGCGCACCGATGATCTGGCCGCCATTCCGCTGGCCGCCCTGCTGTCGCGCAACCCTGGGCTTGCCCCGTCTGCCGTCGAAGAGGTCTGGATGGGTTGTGCCAATCAGGCGGGCGAGGACAACCGCAATGTCGCCCGCATGGCCCTGTTGCTGGCCGGCCTGCCCGAAACGGTGCCGGGCGTCACCGTCAACCGGCTGTGTGGCTCGGGGCTCGAAGCCGTGGCGGCGGCGGCCCGCGCGGTGCAGGCCGGCGACATCGAACTGGCCATCGCGGCGGGCGTCGAAAGCATGACGCGGGCGCCTTTCGTGATGCCGAAATCGGCCAATGCCTGGGGCCGCGCGGCCGAGATCCATGACACGACCATCGGCTGGCGCTTCGTCAACCCGAAGATGAAGGCCGCCTACGGCACCGACAGCATGCCCGAGACGGCGCAGAACCTTGCCGACGAACATGCCATCTCGCGCGAGGATCAGGATGCGTTCGCGCTCCGCTCGCAAGGGCGGACGGTGGCGGCGCAGGCGAACGGGCGGCTTGCGGCCGAGATCGTCTCGCTGAGCGTGCCGCTCGGGCGCGGCAAGACCGCCGAAGTCAGCGTCGATGAACATCCGCGCGCAACCTCGCTGGAAGATCTCGCGCGGCTCAAGCCGATCACCCGGCCCGATGGCTCGATCACGGCGGGCAATGCCTCGGGCGTCAACGACGGGGCCGCGGCGCTGATCGTGGCGTCCGAGGCGGCGGCGCGGCGCCACGGGCTGACCCCGCTTGCGCGTATCGGAGGGGCGGCATCGGCGGGGGTCGCGCCGCGGGTCATGGGCTACGGGCCGGTGCCCGCGGTGCGCAAACTGCTGGCCCGCGCTGGAATCGAGCTTGACGCGCTCGGCGTGATCGAGCTGAACGAGGCCTTTGCCGCGCAGGCGCTGGCCGTGACCCGCGCGCTGGGGCTTGCCGATGACGACGCGCGGATCAACCCCAATGGCGGGGCGATCTCCCTTGGTCATCCGCTGGGCATGTCAGGGGCGCGGATCGCCGGAACGGCTGCGCTGGAGTTGGCGCGCGGCACCGCGCGTTATGCGCTGGCCACGATGTGTGTCGGCGTCGGGCAGGGCGCGGCGCTGCTTCTGGAACGGGTCTGAAAGGTAGGCACATGACGGACACGAAAGCATTCACCTGGAACGATCCGTTCCTGATGAACGACCAGTTGACCGAGGAAGAGCGGATGATCCGCGACAGCACCTTTGCCTATGCGCAGGAAAAGCTGCAACCGCGCGTCGAGAACGCCTTCCTTGCCGAGGAAACCGACCCCGAGATTTTCCGCGAGATGGGCGAACTCGGGCTGCTTGGCGTGACGGTGCCTGAAGAATATGGCGGGATCGGCGCGGGCTATGTGAGCTATGGCCTCGCCGCCCGTGAGGTGGAGCGTGTTGACAGTGGCTATCGCTCGATGATGTCGGTGCAGTCGAGCCTCGTGATGTATCCGATTTTCGCCTACGGCTCCGAGGAACAGCGCAGGAAATACCTGCCCAAGCTCGCGCGCGGCGAGTATATCGGCTGTTTCGGCCTCACCGAACCCGATGCCGGGTCCGACCCCGGTTCGATGAAGACCCGTGCCGAGAAGATCGACGGTGGCTACAGGCTGACAGGCACCAAGATGTGGATCTCGAACAGCCCGATCGCGGATGTCTTTGTCGTCTGGGCAAAGTCCGACGCCCATGGTGGCAGGATTCGAGGCTTCGTGCTCGAGAAGGGAATGAAGGGCCTGTCTGCGCCGAAGATCGGCAAGAAGGTCAGCTTGCGGACATCGATCACGGGTGAAATCGTGATGGAAGGTGTCGAGGTCGGTGAAGAGGCCTTGCTGCCCGATGTCGAGGGCCTGTCCGGTCCGTTCGGCTGCCTGAATCGTGCGCGCTATGGCATTGCATGGGGCGTCATGGGAGCTGCCGAGGCCTGCTGGCACGCCGCCCGCAGCTACGGGCTCGATCGCAAGCAGTTCGGCAGGCCGCTGGCGCAGACGCAGCTTTATCAGAAGAAGCTGGCCGATATGCTGACCGAGATTTCGCTCGGGCTTCAGGCCTGCTTGCGGGTCGGACGGCTGTTCGAAGAGGGGCGCATGGCACCCGAGATGATCTCGGTCATCAAGCGCAACAACTGCGGCAAGGCGCTGGACATCGCCCGACACGCCCGCGACATGCACGGAGGCAACGGCATCTCGGCCGAGTTCGGTGTGATCCGCCACATGGTGAATCTTGAGACGGTCAATACCTATGAAGGCACGCACGACGTGCATGCCCTGATCATCGGTCGGGCCCAGACAGGTCTGCAGGCCTTCTTCTAGTGTTCCCCACCTGACGAAGGATTCCCCTTTTTTGATCAGGTGTGTCACTGTCTGGCTATGAGACGCGATGACATTTGTTTGTATTTGAACCCCGCTGACCGTGCGGAACTTCGTAAGCGCTACGGCGCTACCCTATGCGATGAGGCTTGACGGCGGCGCGTAACACCACGGCATCAGGTCTTCGATGCCGCTTTGCGGGTGGCCGTCGAGGATGGCGCGGAGGGTGGCGTCGAGGTAGTCGACCGGGTTGACGCCGGACATCTTGCAGGTGGCGACCAGCGAGGCGGGCGTGGCTCAGTTTTCGGCGCCGACCTCATTGCCCGCGAAGAGCGCGTTCTTCCGCGTCAGGGCAATCGGTCTGATCTGATTTTCGACCGGATTGGTGTCCCGCTCGAGGCTGCCATCGTCGAGGAAGCGGATCAGGCCGGGCCAGTGCGCGAGGGTGTAGCGGATGTCCTCGGCCAGCTGGGATTTCTGCGGAATGCGCGAGATCTGGGCCTCGAGCCAGGGCGTGAGTGCGGCGATGATCGGGGCTGCGTGTTCGCGCCGGGCGGCCAACCGCACGTCCGCATCCCTCCCGCGCACGGATTTCTCGACCTGAGAGCAGTTACCACGTCAGAGCACAAAATTCAGGATAGTCCCGCTGTTACCGACGAGAACGGGCGACCCATCCGGTTCTTCATGACCGCCGGGCCAGTCAGTGACCATACCGGAGCCGCAGCCCTGCCGGGTGGCTTGCCAGCGGCAACATGGTTGCTGGCAGACCGGGGTCATGACGCCGACTGGCTCAGAAAATAATTGCCAAACAAGGGGATAACACCGTGCATCCCTGGCCGGAAGTCGCGCGCGACGCCCGTCAAATACGACACGCGCCGATACAAACGCCGCAACAGGATCGAGATCATGTTCGGGAGGCTCAAGGACTGGCGCAGGGTCGCCACGCGCTACGACAGATGCCCGAAGGTCTTCCTCTCCGCTGTCGACCTAGCCGCAACCGTCCTCTTCTGGCTTTGATCATCAATGAGTCTGGAGCCTAAGCAGGTTCGCGCGGGCTGGCCAATGGATTACGGTTGTGATTCAGTTTTCGCCTGGTTTGGCGGAGGCTTGTCATGGCTGGAAGATCCCCTGTAACGGCGACTGAAGATCAGAAGACAGCGTTGAAGGCTTTGGCGCAGGGCGCGGATCGAGCCGAGGCGGATCGTGCGCGTGCGCTGCTTCTGACGCTGGACGGCTGGACGAGCGCGCGGATCGCGCAAGCCTTCGGGGTGCGCGAGGATACGGTTCGGTTATGGCGCAGCGATCTTGTTCGGGGCGGGGTCGATGCCCTGAGGGCGCGCATCGCGCCTGGGCCTGTGCCACTGAAGGCCCAAGGCCGCTCTCAGGGGCGCCGCTCCGCTCCTGTCGGCACCGGTGGAGGATCGCCGAAACCGGACGTTGGCACGCCTCGCAGGCGAGATTGCGCGATCCGAAGGCCTCAGCATTTCACGCTCGCAGCTCTCAAAGGTGCTGCGCAAAAAGGGGGGTTCAGCTTCCGGCGGCCCCGGCACAGGCTGAAAGGCCGTCAATGCGCGGACGAGGTCGGGTCGTGTCGGCCTGAGGCTTGCCCTGCGCAAGGCGCAGGCCGCAACCGGTGACATCGTGCTGCTGTTTGCCGACGAAAGCGAGGCGCTGACCCATCCCCATCTCGCCAGCGCCTGTCTCGCCCGAGCCTGGGCCAAACGCGGCGCAGACCTGCGCGTAGAGGCACCCGGTCAGGCCAAAAAGGTCGCGATGATGGGCGCGCTCGACTGGCGCGACCGCCGGCTGATCGTCGCCACCGCCAGAACCAGGCGCAGCGCCGACTTCGCAGCCTTTCTGGAAGAACCCGATCATCGCCATGGCCCAAGACCCGGGCCCAAACCCGGCCAATGCCAAAGGCCCGTCGTCATCGTGCCGGGCAACGGACCGATCCATACCAGCAAGGCGACCAAGGCCGCGCTCGCGGCGCGCGCCCATTGGTTGAGTGTCAAGTGGCTGCCCGAATACGCACCTGAAGGAGCGCCTGATCAACGCGTTCGGCTGCGCCGAGATGGTGGCCTGAGCGCCATGGCAGGGGGCCAATCAGTTTTTTCACCCGAATTGCTCCGTTTCAGGCCCGCCTGAGCGGCGGTTTGGCGGTTGTCGGGCAGACTCTCGTCCTCATGCCATCAGCCTCCGTCGCACCAAGAAGAGGTTGCCGAGCGCGAACAGGGTGAAGAGCTGGGCGCGGTTTTTGGCAAGTCCCCGGTAGCGGGTCTTCACAAGGCCGAACTGGCGTTTGATGACGCGGAAGGGGTGCTCGACCTTGGCGCGGACCATGGCGATGACACGGTTGATCTGCGCATCGACGGGATGCAGTTCGCCGCCCTTTGGCGCCTTGCGCATGACCCCCCAGACCTTGCCCGGCGCCTTAGATCGTAAGACTGGGTGTCTCTTGACACCTTGAACGCCGCCTCGCGTTCGGCGCTGACATAGCCCTTGTCGGCCCAGACCGACGTCTCCTCGCCGTGCAGCAGTTCGTCCCATACCTGACTGTCGTGAAGCTTGGCGGTCGAGGTCTCGAGGCTGTGGGTCACGCCGCTGTCGGCATCCACGCCGATGTGCGCCTTCATGCCGAAATACCAGTCGTTGCCCTTTTTCGTGGATGACATCTCGGGGGCGCGCGCCTTGGCCTTGTTCTTGGTCGAGGACGGCGCGTCGATGATCGTCGCATCCACCAGGGTGCCCGAGCGCAGGGTGATGCCCTTGTCGGACAGATGCGCATTCACGTCCGCAAAGATCGCTTGCGTCAGCCCGTGCCGCTCCAGCAGATGGCGGAAGTTGAGGATGGTGGTCTCGTCAGGGATCCGGTCATCGCCCAACTCGATGCCGGCAAAGCGGCGCATTGCTTCGCTGTCATACAGCGTCTCTTCTGCCATCGGGTCGCTCAGCGCATACCAGTTCTGCAGAAAATACACCCGCAGCATCATCTCCAGAGGCATCGGTGGGCGGCCGCCCTTTGGCCCGGCCTTGGGATAGTGCGGCACGATCAGCGCAATCAGCCGACCCCAGGGAACCACCGCATCCATCTCAGCCAAGAACAGTTCCCGCCGCGTCTGCTTCTTCTTCATCGCGTCGCGAAGACCGGGAAAGGCGGGCTGTTTCGGCATCTGGTGGGGCTCCTTGAAAGGATGCCTAAGTCTACCAGATCAGGCGAAAATCGGGAGGTTTTTCAGACGTTCCTGAACTCAACGACATCGAAACCATCGTAAGCGCAAGCTGGACGGCACTTCGGTTTCAGCTTGACAGCTTGAAGTTCCACGGCATCAGGTCGTCGATGCGGCTTTGCGGATGACCGCGTGCGATGGCTTCGAGCGTGGCCGTGAGATAGGCGAAGGGTTCGATACCGTTGATCTTCGCGGTCTCGATCAACGAGGCGATCCGGCCCCATGCCTTGCCGCCCTCGTCGTGCCCGGCGAAGAGCGCGTTTTTTCTGTTCAACGCAATCGGGCGGATCAGATTCTCGACATTGTTGGAGTCGATCTCGACGCGGCCATCATGCAGGAAGGTCTGCAGCCCGTCCCATTGGTTATGAATGTAGGAGAGCTTCTCGCCCAGCCTTGATTTCGCCGAGACGCGCAGGCGCTGCTGCTGCAGCCAGTCGCCGAACGCGGCGACCAGGGGCGCGGTTCGCACCTGCCGGGCGGAGAGCCGGTGTCCAGCGTCGATGCCACGAATGTCGGCTTCAACGGCATAGAACTCGGCAATGCGGCGCAGCCCCTCGGCGGCGATTTCAGAGCTGTCGCGGTCAAAGACCTCTTTCAGCTTGCGCCTTGCATGGGCCCAGCAATGGGCCACGCGAATAGGCGCGCCGCCCTTTCGCGAGGGTTTGGTCAGGCGGTTGTAACCCTGGTAGCCGTCGAGCTGCAGGATTCCGTCAAAGCCGGTGAGGAAGCGCTCGGCATTTTCACCGCCGCGTCCGGGGGCGTAAAAATAGACCACCCCCGGCGGATCGTCACCGCCCCATCTGCGGTCGTCGCGGGCCAATGCCCAGAGATACCCGGTCTTGGTGCGGCCGCGCCCCGGATCGAGCACCGGCGCCGTGGTCTCGTCCATGAACAGCTTGGTGGACGTCTTCAGATGCTCGGCCAGCCGATCCACCACGGGCCTGAGGTGGAACGCGGCAACACCGACCCAATCCGCCAGCGTGCCGCGATGGATATTGATACCCGAGCGGGCGAGGATCTGGCTTTGCCGATATAGCGGAAGATGGTCGGCGTATTTGCTGACCAGCACATGGGCGATGGCACCCTCGGTCGGCAGGCCGCCCTCGATCAGATACGGGACCGCCGGTGCCTGGGTGACGCCATCGGTGCAGGCGCGGCAGGCATATTTCGGGCGCACGGTGACGATCACGCGCAGCTGCGCCGGCACGATGTCCAGCCGCTCGGCGCGATCCTCGCCGATCTTGTGCATCTGCCCGCAGCCACAGGGGCATTCCAGGCTGTCGGGCTCAACGATCTGCTCGATGCGCGGCAGGTTTTCAGGCAGGTTGCCGCGATTGCGTTTGGCGACCCGTTTGCGCTTGGGCTTATCGGTGTTGGGCGTTTGCTGGCGCTTTTGTTCCTCGGTCTCGGAGACGGCAATGGTGAGGTCCTCGAACGCCAGCTGCCGCTCATCTTCGCTCAGCTTCTCGGACTTCTTGCCATGCACCACATGGTTCAGCTCCGCCACCAGATACTCAAGGCGTTTGTTGATCTCTTCAAGCTCAGCCACACGCGCGGCTGTCGCCTGCAAGGCCTCGAATGCCGCGCGGTAATCGGGCGGCAAAACGGAGAGGTCGAGGTCTTTGGCAGCAGCGGTAGTCATGCTCCCAATATACCCTGAAGCGCCTGTAAATGCGCGCCTTTTCGATGCCCTGATTCATTCTGCCGCAGCTGGCCTGCGCGCCTCCAGCGCCCTGACCTTGCGCCAGTCGAGCCCGTCAAACAGCGCCCGATCCCAAAAAAGCCAGCCAACAAGACGGCACCGGAGATCGAGAAGAAGGTGCTGCACCTGCGGCGGACCTACCATCTGGGGCCGGTGCGGATCGTCTGGTACCTTCAAGCGCTATCCCGACATCTGGATATCGGATGCCAACGTCTATCGCATTCTGCGACGCAATGGGCTGAACCAGTTGCCGCGCGGCACACGGATGCGAAAGATCCACACAAAGCGCTATAGCATAGACCGCGCCAAGCTCCCCGCGGCTTCCACCTTGCGAGGTTTTCCAACGCGGGCCAAGATCCCGCTCACACGCACATCCGCGCCATGGCCCGCATCGAAAAACCTTCATCATACCTCCCAAATACTGCACTATTCGCGAATAGCTGTTTGGTGCCAGAAAGCCGACCTTGGTCCTTGTGAGGACGCCTAAAGGAGGCATTGAGCACCTCACCCTACTGCTTCGTTTGAAGCGTGCGCGGCCACTAAAGCTGCAACTACCGATATAGAAAGCTGATGGACGGTTCTTAAGTGTTTGAGTCGGTCATCAATAGTTCTTCATCAGTAGGACTTGTCGGCACTCGACCAAAGCAGCGGAATTGACCAGCTTTTCGTCGCCATTCTGGCCTAGATAGACCGCTTCAGCAGTCCCCTAAATGCATGCATTAAGGAGTTTTCTCGAGAGAGACCGCCTTTCGACACCTGCACGGTAATCCGGAAAAATCATTTCTCTTGACAGCTCGTCACAACCGCACCCATAATTTTACTCACCGAGTAAATAAAAGAGTCGATCATTTGATGAGCGTCGGTATCGGCAGAATTCTAACGCACCTGCGCGACTTCGGCCCGACATCCCGGGCCAATCTTGCACGAGAGACGGGACTTTCGTCTGCTGGCGTCACCAAGATTTGTGCCAGTCTCGACGAGGCTGGACTGCTGCGAGAGAGCGCGAGCAAGGAAACGGCGCTTGGTCGTCCCGCCACGGAAGTGTCTATTCACCCTCAGGGTGGCTATGTGCTCGCCATCCATCTCAGCCCGGTCCGAGCACATGTTGCTGTCTGCAATCTTGCGATGCAGGTGCTGTCCGAAGACACTGTCGACTACGGCGCATCTGCTTCGGAGACTGACGTCGTGGAAAGAGCTGTCGCCGTTGCCCGCGGCGTGGTCACGGCCGCCCGTATCCCCTTTGACCAATTGCTTGGGGTTGGCGTGGGTGTTCCCGGCAGCGTTGACGAAGAGGGCCGGATCAACACGCATTCCGTTCTGGCGGGTTGGCGCAATGTGCCATTCGCCAAGATGTTTGAAGCCGCTTTGGGTCTGCCTGCCATCCTGTCTCACAATGCAACGGCAATCGCCATAGCAGAGGCCCGGTATGGCGCGTGGAAAGGCAGCGAAAGCCTGCTTTATCTTCTGCTGGGGAAGGGGATCGGCGGCGGCTATGTCAAAACCGGCGCTCACGAGCGGACGTCGATCGTGGAAATTGGTCATGTTGTGGTCGACCCCAACGGGCCACTGTGCAGGTGCAGCGGCACGGGGTGTCTTGAGCGGTACTTTTCCGAAGCGCCCCTCAGGCAGATGGTCGGACGGGATGACATTCCCTCATCGCAACTGATTTCCACTGCCATGCAGGTCGAAGGCTGGTCCGAGATATACGAGTACTTCGTGCAGGCCTTGGCCACGACCGTCACCTTGCTCGGTCCGGAGACGATCGTGTTGGGCGGGGATTTTCTGACAGCGCCGGATCACTTCGTCGCCGAATTGCGCAAGGATCTGCCTCCGCGTGTCATGCCTCAGCAACGGGCGAACCTTGCCATTGAACGGGCGAGCCTCGCCACGCCCTCGGGCGTTCAGGGGGCTGCCTGTATTGCCCTTGATACGTTCTTCTTTTCCAGCGGCCCGGCCCATCTTGGCCGCTCATCAAACCACGCAAATCGCGCCTAACCTGTAAGGATATCTTGTGACTGCTGTCGCCGACACTTCTGCGCCCGACAAGGCACGCAAGCTGAACCGCTCATTCGGGGCGCTTTTTGGGGGCGCGCTCTCTTTTGCGGGGGGCATTGGTCTATGGTGGCTTGCCACCCTTGGCGGGCTCTCTGAGCTGCCGAGCCCTTGGTCGGTCCTGTCCCGCACCATAGAGTTGGCCGTCGACGGGCAGCTCTGGGTGGATATTCTTGCGTCGCTCCAACGGGTTCTGATCGGTTTTGCGATCGGCGCGGTGCTGGCTGTTCCGGTGGGCTTCCTGATGGGCTGGTACCGGATTGCGCGGGTCATCATCGATCCTTGGATCCAGTTCTTTCGCGTCATTCCGCCGCTGGCCATCATCCCGCTGGCCATCGTGATGATGGGGATTGATGAAACCCCCAAGATTTTCGTGATCTTTCTTGCGGCATTCTTGTCCGCTGTCGTGTCGACCTATCAGGGCGTGGTCAGTGTTGATCGCACCTACATCAACGCGGCGCGCGTTCTGGGGGCCAGTGACAGCACGATTTTCCGCAAGGTGATCATCCCGGCATCGACGCCGTTCATCCTTGTCGGCTTCCGCATCGGGCTGGGCTCGGCCTGGGCCACGGTTGTCGCAGCTGAACTGATCGCTGCGCAATCCGGCCTTGGGTTCCGGATGCAGCAGGCACAGCTTTACTATGATCTGCCCACGATTTTCGTCAGCCTCGTGATGATCGGCATCCTTGGGCTTCTCATGGATAAGGTCGTTGTCTTCGCAGAAGAACGGCTGACCCACTGGCAGGAAAGGGTCTGACACCATGACCGCCCCGAAAATCTCGTTCAAGAACACTCGCAAGGTCTTCGGCACCGATGCCGATGCGTTCGTCGCGATCGGAGACCTCACCCTCGACATCGCGGACGGTGAGATTGTCACAGTGGTCGGACCCTCTGGCTGCGGCAAATCCACCGCCATGAACATGGTCGCAGGCCTTATTTCCTATTCGGCGGGCGAGGTTCTGGTGGATGGCACGCCCGTAACGGGCCCGGGCCCGGACCGCGGTGTCATCTTTCAGCAATATGCGCTGTTCCCTTGGATGACCGTGCGCGAAAACGTGGAATTCGGGCTGAAAATTCAGGGTCAGAACGCACAAGAACGGCACGAGACCGCCATGCATTATCTGAGTCTTGTGGGGCTTGCGGATTTTGCAGATGCCTATCCCAAGACCTTGTCAGGTGGCATGAAGCAGCGCTGCGCCATCGCGCGCGCCTATGCGGTCAATCCGTCCGTCCTGCTGATGGATGAGCCCTTCGGCGCGTTGGACGCGCTGACCCGCGTCAGACTTCAGGACCAGCTCTTGGACACGTGGTCCAAGGACAAGCGGACGGTGATGTTCATCACCCATGACGTGGACGAAGCCGTCTATATCGCGCACCGCGTGATCGTCCTCGCGGCCAATCCGGGCCGTCTGCAAGAAATCATCGACGTGAACCTGCCGTTCCCACGGACCGAAGAAATCCGTCTGTCTCCGGAGTTCACCGAGATCAGAAATCGCGTCTGGCGGGCGGTCTATCACCGTCCCGAACGGGCTGCGTGAGCCATCACTTCAAGGAGGAGTTTGTGATGATTACCAAGAGAAGTCTCATGGGTGCTGCAATAGCCGCCGTTCTGGCGGCACCGCTTTCGGCCCAGGAGTTGGAGGAAATCCGCATGGGGTACATCGCCGATTATTTCGGTGCATCCATCGCGGCCATCGCCACGGAACAGGACCTGTGGGAGAAGTATGGTCTGGAGGCAGAGCTCTCCGTCTTTACCAATGGTCCCATTCAGGTTCAGGCGCTCAACGCGGGCTCGCTTGATTTTGCTTATATCGGGCCGGGTGCCCTTTGGCTGCCCGCATCCGGTCAGGCCAAGGTGATTGCACCGAACGCTTTGGGCTACACTGATCGCGTGATCGCTCAGCCGGGCATCGAAAGTATCGAAGACCTTGCTGGCCTCCGGGTCGCAGTCCCTGAAGGCACCTCTGGCGATATGCTGCTGCGCCTGGCCCTCGAAGAGGCTGGCATGAGTACGGATGACGTGGAAATCGTCTCCATGGATCCTTCCACCGTCGTCAGTGCCTTCGCCTCCGGGCAGGTGGATGCCGCCGGCATTTGGTATCCTTTTGTTGATGTGATCAAACAGCGCGTGCCTGACCTGAACGAGCTGAGCTCGAACGAGGCATTCTTCCCGGAAATCGCATTCCCGTCCTCCTTCATCGTCAGCGATGATCGCGCAGGCGACGAAGAGGTGATCCGGCAGGTTGTGGCTGTCATCAAAGAAGCCAACGATTTCCGCCGCGATAATCCGGAAGAGGCTGTCGCGATTACGGCTGCGTTCCTTGGCGCACCGGAAGAGCCGCTCCTGGCGGAATCCAAACTTGCTCGTCTTCCTAGCAGCGCAGAATATGAGGAACTGAGCGAAGGTGGTCAGGTGGCCAATTGGTTCGGCACCCTTGCCGGCCTCTATGAGCAATTCGGCAAGATCGAAGATCCGCTTCCTGCCGATGAGTTCTATCTTGGTCAGTTCTACACTGACAACTAAGATCCGGATATCGCCCGTTCCACTCCTTTATGGGACGGGCGTGCCAGCATAGGAACGTTTCGATGACCCGCCCCAACTTCCTCTTTATCATGTGCGACGATCATGCGGCGAACGCCATTTCGGCCTATGGATCGGGGCTGAATCACACGCCCAATATTGATCGGCTCGCCCAGGAAGGGATGCGGCTGGATCATTGTTACGTTACGAATTCTATCTGCACGCCCTCGCGCGCGGCGATCCTGACGGGCACGCATAACCATGTGAACCTTGTCACGACGCTGGACACGCATCTGGACAACCGTTTGCCCAACGTGGCCAAGCATTTGCAGGCCGCGGGCTATCAAACCGCGATCTACGGCAAATGGCACCTTGGCGAAGGGGCGGCGCATGAGCCTACCGGCTTTGACGATTGGCTCGTCGTGCCGGGCCAGGGCGAATATTTCGACCCACCAATGATCGGGCCCGATGGCGAACGGGTCGAGCCGGGCTATGCCACCGACATCATCACCGACAAGTGCCTTGATTTCCTCAAGGCCCGCGACAAGGACCGTCCGTTCTTCATGATGTGCCACCACAAGGCGCCGCACCGGCCCTTCGTGCCCCATCCTCGTTACGATGACCTTTATGTCGACGACCTGCCAGTGCCCGACACCTACAATGACGACTACACAGGCCGCGCCGAAGCGGCCGCCGCCGCCAAGATGCGTGTGCGCCAGGATATGACTTATGAAGACCTTGGCCTTGTCTTGCCTGAAGGCGGAGCGGAGATCGGCGAAAAGGAAAAACCCGGCAGCGACATGCGCAAGATTCCCCATGATCACCGGGGCCTTGAGCTGATCGACCGAAAGACAGGCGAACGTTACACATTTGAGACCAAAG
This sequence comes from Nitratireductor sp. CH_MIT9313-5, assembly GCF_037029545.1. Classification (NCBI taxonomy): domain Bacteria; kingdom Pseudomonadati; phylum Pseudomonadota; class Alphaproteobacteria; order Hyphomicrobiales; family Phyllobacteriaceae; genus Nitratireductor; species Nitratireductor sp. CH_MIT9313-5. The sequence goes on from NZ_JAYMER010000016.1 coordinate 58,987, forward strand.
AAGCGCTCGATCACTTCAAATACCAACGCTACATCAAGCGCTACCTGCGCACGGTCGCGGCTCTGGATGACAATGTGGGCCGCATGCTGGACTGGCTGGAGTCCGAAGGCATCGCCGAAGATACCATCGTCATTTACACGTCCGATCAGGGCTTTTTCCTCGGCGAACACGGCTGGTTCGACAAACGGTTCATGTATGAAGAGTCGCTGCAGATGCCCTTTCTTGTGCGCTATCCGGCGGGGATCAGGCCCGGGACCGTGTCCAAGGACATCGCTTGTAACGTCGACTTCGCGCCGACCTTCCTCGATTACGCGGGCGTGCCGGTGCCGACCTATATGCAGGGCGCGTCCCTTCGCAGTCTGTTCGAAGGCGACGCCGGCGCGAATTGGCAGGAGGTGGCCTATCACCGCTACTGGATGAATATGGACGATATCCACAACGCCTACGCCCATTACGGCGTCCGCTCGGCGCGCTACAAGCTGATCTACTGGTATGCCGAGGGACTTGGCCAGATTGGCGCTAATGATGGTGATGCGCAGCCCGAATGGGAGCTTTTTGACTGCGAGGCAGATCCGCATGAGCTGACAAATCTGGCCCATGACCCTGCCCATGCTTCGATTTTCGAGGAGATGCTGGGCAAACTCGACGCCAAAATGGCCGAGATTGGGGATGTTCCGCGCCACGACAGCAAGGCGGTGATTGCCAGCCTTCAACAGGCTGCCTGACCTATGGGCTGCTGCGGCCCTCAGCGGCAGGCGCTTGACGCGCCTGGCCAGCCCGCGGTTCCTGCAGAGATCATTGAAATCGCCGACAATACGCCCCCGGCCCGTAAACGCTTTGAGGGTGGCAGGGCCCAGACGGGTACGGCGCACCCGGTGATCCACGGGGATGGCGAGGGGCTGATCCGCACCCACCGTCTCAAGCCCTTTGAGGTCGACACGGCCCCTGTGACCAACGCCCGTTTCGCAGGCTTCGTCGCGGCCACAGGCTACGTCACCGTGGCCGAACGGCACGGCTGGGGCACGGTCTTTCGCGGGCTGCTGGACGATCCGACACGCGAACCGCCGGGTGGTGGTGGGGCGCCTTGGTGGGGCATCGTCCGTGGCGCATGCTGGTTTGCGCCCGAAGGGCCCGGGAGCTCTATCGAGCATCGCGCCGACCACCCCGTGGTGCATATTGCATGGGAAGACGCAAAGGCTTTTGCGACATGGGCAGGCGGACGCCTTCCAACCGAAGCAGAATGGGAGCACGCAGCACGCAGCGGCGCATCAGATGACCGCCGCTTCCCCTGGGGCGAGGCCGAGCCGGACGAGACCGACTTCATGCCTGCGAATATCTTTCAAGGTAAATTTCCAATGCAGAACACCGCCGCTGACGGTTGGGCGGGGACCTCGCCCATCGGTTTCTTTCCGGCAAATGAGGCCGGGCTTTTTGATATGGCGGGAAATGTCTGGGAATGGACAGCAGAGCCATTCCGCATCCGCTCATCATCCAAGGCGGCAAAAGCGCGAAACACCGCTTCGCGCGCTGAAAACCAAAAGCTCATGAAAGGCGGTAGTTTCCTCTGCCACATCAGCTATTGCTACCGCTATCGAATCGCTGCGCGTATGGCACTCGCCGCAGACAGCGGTGGCTGCAATTCCGGCTTTCGGATCTTTTACGACGTGCATTGATTGCGCGATAGATGGTGCTCCCACAGCACCAAGGGCGCAGGTTCGCTTGGGTTAGCATTACAGTTGCGTTTTTGATTTGAGGTGGGCTTGTCGAGCTGCGGCCTGATGAGCTCTTCGCCACAGCGACCATGCGATGATGTGGGCGGGTTGGATGCGTCGTCGGGCAAGGCGCGTGGCGATGCGTCGGATTTCCTGGATCGACCAGCGGATCAATTGCCGATTTTGCGTCTTGCGCGCCGCATCGTTTTTGGGGGCGGCATGGCGTTGGCACGATGGCGAATGACGGCCATCATGGCGAAAGCGAGCATCACCAGCGAGACGTGGCGATGCCAGCCATGCCAGGAGCGGGTTTCGTTGTGGTCGAGGCCAAACTCGTTCCTGGCGGTCTCAAAGCTGTCTTTGATCGCCCAACGATGCCCCTCCACCGTCACCAGCTTTTCCATGGATGTGCCAACCGGACACCAGGTCGAGAAGAAGGCGGGATCGCCATCGGCGATGTTGCGGCGGATCAGCAGCCCGCGCGTCCAGATGCCGGCGAAAGCCGCATCGAAATCATCGGCATCAAGATCGGCGAGTTTGAGATAGGCCCAATCATGCAGTCGCGCGCCTTTGGTGCGATCGCCGGCCGATAGCCGTCGCCAGGCATTCTCAGGTAAGGTTTCAGCGATGTCATTCGCCGTTCCGGCAACGGCCAGCGGTTTGCCCCATGAGCGAAAGGGATGATTGGCGTTCACGCCCAGTACATAGCCCTTGGCTGCTCGTTTGAGCGCCATTTCGATGTCGCCAACGCCATAAACGCTGTCGGTCGCCACCCAGGAAAACGGCACGTTCGAAGCAATCGCCCGCTCAATCATCGTGAGCGTCAGTGCCGGCTTGGTGGCAAAGCGGACGGTTTCCGGCACATGGGCTGCCGCCAAGCGATCTCGGTCATCCGTCCAGGCCTTCGGCAGATAGAGCGCCCGGTCGATGAAGGCATGACCATGCCGAGAAACATAGGACGCGAACACGCCAATCTGGCAATTGGTAATCTTGCCCGCCGATCCTGTGTATTGCCGACCGACCCCGCAGGACGCCTTGCCCTGCTTGAGAAAGCCCGTTTCATCAAGCACGAGGACGGCATCAGGATCGCCTGTTGCCGCCAGGGGCCGGGATCGCCTGCCGCTTCCGCACGCATCCATCCCGTCTTGCGTCTTTCTTCCCCCAGCAAGCCGTCCAAAAACCGTCCCGCTGATGCCGCCACACGCTCCTGCGTGAACAACGGGCGCATCCGCGCCTTCACTTCCCGCAACGAAGACGCCCAAAGTTCAAGTGTCGCCTCGACCGATGCACCTGCCATCCCATGACCTCCGAATCATGGAAACTCATGGATCCAGACGCCAAGAGAAAATGCAACTGTAATGCTAGAGCATCTTCGATGAACGCAGAGTCGGTTTGAGGATTCCCGGGTCGTTCGTTGTCTGATTCACTACTGCAGGTGATTTGCAGGAGACGATGATGACGAGGAGCTTGAGCGGCGACCTTCGCGGTCGGGTGATTGCGGCGATAGAGGGTGGGGTTTCGACACGGGAGTCGGCGCGTCGTTTCCGGATCGGAATCTCGACGGCCGGGGCCTGGTACCGCCGCTATCGGGAGACCGGCGAGACGGAAGCTCGCAAGCAGGGCCAGCCGTCGCGCTCAAAGCTCGATGCGCACGAGGCCTTCATCCTCGGCCTGATCGAGGAGGCGCCGGACATCACCCTTGCCGAGATCGGGGAGCGCCTTGCCGCCGAGCGCGGCGTGGAGGCTGCACCCTCGACGGTGTGGCTGTTCCTCGACCGGCGCGGCATCACGTTCAAAAACGTATGGCCCGCCCCGTTGGCAAGTCGGTTGCGTCAGGCTTTGTTCGGTCGTGCACAAACGTATCCGGCGTAGCGGCACGTTGGCCCTCGCCATGATGGAGATCCGCGCGTCCTGGTCCTCATAAAAGCTCCGGCGTCAATGCACCGTTTTTTGAACCAGGTTTCCAGGGACGCGGGTGTTCGACCCTTCCGGCCATCAGCCTCCTTCCGCCAACCTCGCTTAGCTACGGCTCCCGTTTCTGGTGCCGCAGCAGATCCTTTTGTTTCAGGCCGCCACGGCCTGTCCCCATCCATGTTCGAAGCTGATGCCGCGCCGTAGGCTCGCCCAGGCGATGCGGGCGAGTTTGGCGGCGAGCGCGACAATGACGACGTTGCGATGGGCTCGGGACAGAAGGCCTCGAAGCCACTCACCCAGAGGCGTCGCCTGTTTGGAGAGGCTCGGCAGCGCCGCACGCGCCCCATGGATCAACAACATGCGGAGGTAAGTGTTCCCGCGCTTGGTGATGCTGAGCAGCCGCGGCTTGCCGCCGGTCGTCATCTGCTTCGGCACGAGGCCGAGCCAGGCTGGCATGTCGCGCGCCCGGTGGAACGCCTCGCCGTCTCCGACGGCCGCAACCAGCGCGGTTGCGCCAAGGGCGCCGATGCCGGGTATCGAGGTCAGCCGGCTCGCTGCTTCGTCGGCATGTGCATGCTCGGCCAGATCGCCGTTCAAAGCATCGATCCGCTCGTCGAGGGACAGCCACTCGGCGCGCATGTCCCCGATGAGCGTCAAGATGCGGGTCGAAAGGTCTGAAGGCGGCTCGGCGAGGAACGGATCGATTTCCCGTTCAAGAACCTTGCGCCCCTGTCGGAAGGTATATCCACGCTCGAGCAGGATCGCCCGCAACTGGTTCAAGAGCGCCTTGCGCGCTGCCACCAGACGAGAGCGTGCCCGGTGCAGGGTCTGCAGGTCGAGCCAGTCTTGGCTCTTCAGCTCGACGAAACGCATGGTCGGCCGCGTCGCTGCCTCGGCAATCCCCGCCGCATCGTTGTCGTCGTTCTTTTGTGCGCGGACGTATGGGCGGACATACTCGGGCGACATCAGCCGGACCTCATGCCCTTTCGCGGCAAAGAGGCGGCCGACATGATGCGCACCGCAGCACGCCTCCATAGCGACGGTGCAGGGTGAAAGCCTACCGGCAAGCTCGGCGAGGGTCGCCCGCCTTACGCGCCGGCGCAGAACGACCTGCCCCTCCGCGTCCAGGCCCACCACGCTGTTCAGGTTCTTGCCCAGGTCAATCCCAAGGGTCACGATAGTCATCGGCTCGCTCCTTCCTCTCAAACACACCGGCACCATAACTCGGAGCCGGCGGGAGGGGCGGGCCATCCCATAAAAGACGGCGCACGCCTCGGAGCAGCAGCGCGCAGACGTCCTTCGCCGCCGCATAGCCTGGTTCGACGGCCAGCTCGATCTCGATCCCGAGAAGCTGATCTTCATCGATGAGACCGCGGCATCCACGAAGATGGCCCGGCTGCGAGGGCGAACGCCTTGCGGCGAGCGATGCAGGGCGGCCGTTCCCCACGGCCACTGGAAGACGACCACCTTCACCGCCGGCCTGCGGCTGTCCGGCATGGCGGCGCCGATGCTGCTCGACGGCCCTATGAACGGGCCGGCCTTCCTGGCCTATGCCGAGCAGGTTCTCGCACCCGAGCTTCGGCCCGGCGATGTCGTGGTCATGGACAATCTGCCGGGCCACAGGATCAGCGGAGTGCGCGAGGCCATCGAGAAGGTCGGGGCGCGGCTCCTGTTCCTGCCGCCATACTCGCCCGACTTCAACCCGATCGAGATGGCCTTCTCGAAGCTCAAGGCCCTGCTCAGAAAGGCCGCCGCTCGAACCATCGACGAACTCTGGTCGGTAGTCGCCGATTGCCTCTCAGCCTTCACCGCTGAGGAATGCCGGCACTACTTCGAGGCCGCCGGATATGACCCGGAATAAGTCGAATCTGCTCTAGATAAATGTGATCTCATCAGTCCGGCAGCACGTTGGTTGTCGGCATTTTCCACTGCGTCCAAAATTTGCAGATGCTCGTCACAGGACTCGCGCATCCGCTCGAATGTCAGGCTGGAGAACAATGCCAGCTCATTCAGACGGCGCAGATGGTTTTGATGTTCGACCGCTCGCTTGATGAAGAGGTTGTTTGAACAATCGGCCAGCATCGTAAGCGCCGTCTGCGGCCCACCGGGTTTCAGCTTGACGGCGTGAAGTTCCATGGCAGGAGCTCGTCGATCCGGCTTTTCGGATGGCCGGCGGCGATGGCCTCGAGGGCCCTCTTGAGATAGGCGAAGGGCTCGGCGTTGTTGATTTTCGCGGTCTCGATGAGCGATGCGATGCGGCCCCAGGTGCGTCCGCCCTCGTCATGGCCGGCGAACAATGCATTTTTCCTGTTCAAGGCAATTGGCCGGATCAAATTCTCGACACTGTTGCTATCGATCTCGACACTGCCGTCGTGGAGGAAGGTCTGCAAACCGTCCCAGTGACGATGGATGTAGGCAAGGTTCTCGCCGAGGCGGGATTTGGCGGATACCCGGAGGCGTTGCACTTGTAGCCAGTCCCCGAAGGCGGCAACCAGAGGCGCGGTGCGGGCCTGCCGGGCCGAGAGCCGCTGCCCGGGCGCCGTTCCGCGGATATCAGCCTCGACCCTGTAGAACTCGGCGATCCGGCGCAGGCCCTCGGCGGCGATCTCGGAGCCGTCGCGGTCGAACACTTCCTTCAGTTTCCGCCGTGCATGCGCCCAGCAATGCGCCACGCGGATCGGCTCGCCGCCCTTACGGGAGGGGTGCGTCAGGCGGTTGTAGCCCTGGTAGCCGTCGAGTTGCAGGACACCGTCGAAGCCACGCAGGATTTTCTCCGCGTTCTCTCCGCGGCGGTCGGGCGCATAGAAGAAGACCACGCCAGGCGGATCGTCCCCTCCCCAGGCGCGGTCGTCGCGGGCCAAGGCCCATAGATATCCGGTCTTCGTCTTGCCGCGGCCCGGATCCAGCACCGGCGCCGTGGTCTCGTCCATGAACAGCTTGGTCGACACCTTCAGATGTTCGGCCAGCCGGTCGACCACGGGTCCGAGGTGGAACGCGGCAGTGCCGACCCAGTCAGCCAGCGTGCTCCGATGGATATCGATGCCCGACCGGGCAAGGATCTGGCTCTGCCGATGCAGGGGCAAATGATCCGCATACTTGCTGACCAGAACATGCGCGATGGCACCTTCCGTCGGCAGGCCGCCTTCGATGAGGTGAGCCGGTGCCGGCATCTGGGTGACGCCGTCTGTACAGGCGCGGCAGGCGTATTTGGGGCGAACGGTGACGATCACGCGCAACTGTGCGGGCACGATGTCCAGTCGCTCCGTGCGATCCTCGCCGATTTTGTGCATCACCCCGCAACCGCAAGGACACTCAAGACTGGCAGGTTCGATCACACGCTCGATGCGCGGAAGGTCTTTCGGCAGGTTGCCCCGATTGCGCCGCGCCGGACGGCGGGTTTGGCCTTTACAGGAGAGCTCCGTGTCCTGGCTTTCCTCAACCTCGGAGATGGCTGTCTCGAGGTCTTCGAAAGCCAGTTGCCGTTCGTCTTCGCGGAGCTTCTCTGACCTTTTGCCGTGAACCGCGTGGTTCAACTCGGCGATCAGGTGCTCCAGGCGCCTGTTGATCTCCTTGAGCGCATCCCGTTCGCGCAGCACCGCGGCGACAGCTTCACGCTGGTCGGCGGGGATCGCGGAAAGGTCGATGGCAACAGTGGAAGGCATGGGCCCAGAATAGCCCGATGCCGCTTCGGATGCCCGCCATTTTCGACACCTGATTCATTCTGCCGCAGCCGGAGAACGAGCCTCCAATGCCTTCACCTTGCGCCAGTCCAGGCCCGAGAACAGCGCCTCGAACTGGGCATGGTTCAGCGACATCACACCATCCCTTATGGCGGGCCAGGTAAAGGTCGTATCTTCCAGGCGCTTGTAAGCCATGACCAGGCCGGTGCCGTCAAAATACAAGAGTTTCAAACGGTCGGCGCGCCTGGACCGGAACACAAAAACCGTGCCGGTGAACGGATCCTTGCGCAACACGGACTGGACCAAGGCACTCAGCCCATCATGTCCTTTTCTGAAGTCGACCGGCCGCGTCGCCACCAGGATGCGCACCCGGTTCGAGGGGAAAATCACAACCCGCGCCCAAGGGCACGCACGATCCCGGCAATCCTGTCCGGGCTTGCAGAAGCATCCAGCCGGATCGTGGTTCCCCCATGAATGATCTCCACTGCAGCCCGCGCCCCAGCATCCTCTTCAACGGATGCTGGGGGCGGTTCCAGAACGGCCGGTACAAACTCGGCTCCCGGAAGATCCGGCACCACAAGTTTGCCTTCCCGCGCCAAACGCCGCCACGACGAAAGATGGTTGGGCTTCATACGCCATTTCCGGTTGCAGGATCAAAGCGTCGAGGGGACACATACCCCTGGCTGTTGGTCTCGATTTGCTGGACCGATCCAACAAACGTCCGAAACGCCCCCAGATTGGAAAACCAGCCCGACGTCGACGGACGCTCGGACAGCATATTCTCCGAGGCGAGGACGAAATCGAGATAAGACCAGGTGAACCAGGTCCCGAAACTGTGATCGGCGTGCTTGTTGCTCCCCGGCTCGTCGCAGCCGGCGCGCACCTCGGGCGGCACGCCCCAGTTGCCGTGTCGAACCATACGCTCGAACAGGGCGCCCTTGGCCTCGCTGCAATTGAAGTTGAAATCACCGCCCGCGATCGCAAGAGCGTCTTCGGGAAGAAGCGCGCGGATGCGGTTGAGCTCCGCCATGGCATGCTGGCGACAAATCAACGGATTGCCACCGGAGGGGAAATGGACGCCGAAGACGTGCAGCACCTTGCCGTCGGGCAGTGACAATGGGGCCTCGACAATGTCGCGCGTCCCCCCGCACAACTCCGCATCATCGCCAAAGTCAATCCGATGGGCGGCGGCCGGCGCGGCCAGCCCCAAACGGCTGAGGATCGCCACGTCGATGCCGCGGTCTTCGGTGACGGACGTCGTATCGAGCTGCACCAGCGTGTGATAGCGTCCGCCCTCGGACAGCCCCGCGTTGAGGCGCTCGATGATGCCCAGGTTTTCGGTCTCCGGCATGACGACGATATCCGGCGAAGGTGTCGCGGCAGACAGCACGCCCGTCAGTGCGCTCAGCTTGCTGGCCAGCACCGTCTCGTTCCAGTCGAGCGAGATGCATTGCCGGACATAGAAGTCGCTGTCGTTGTTGGTACGGCAATTGGCTTCGTGATCCGGGTTCGACTGCTTGACGGTCAGAGGCAGGTAGGTGTCGTCACCGGTATTGGCAGGATCGTCCTCGGTGTCGAACAGGTTCTCCGCGTTGAAGGCCATAACGGTCACGCGGTGAAACTCCTGGGCGTATGCCGATGCGGACACGCCGATCAGCATGAGGCTTGCGAGCGCAAGGGCCACGAAAATGCTCCTGATCATGGCGGACAGTCCCCCTGGTCGGCTTTACAAATCCCTGCTTTGCTTATGGTTCTGGCATGTCGCCTGTGTGACGCAAGGGTCGGGCGTCCCCCTTCGGGCCGGGCTGTTGGCAAAGCTGAAGCCCCGCTGCGCGGGTCTTCGCCCATGGGGCGGCCATCCCTGACGCGGGAGGGACCAGAGGAAGGGGGGCTATGATCGTCGTGATCCGCCGGTGGCTAAAACACCGATGTGCAATCCGTCGCCGCTGGCAAGCCGATGCCCGTCGCCTCGTCGCGGCCGAGGAGGCCAACGCCTACTATGAGGCACAGCGCCGTGCCGCCCGGGCACGCGTTCGCGGCGAGACAGCCGAATTCTATCACTGGGCCAAGGTCGCTGCCGAGATCGCCCGCATCTCTCCGCAGGCGAAAATGGACATCGAGATGGTGACCGCGATCGTCGCCGAGGAAGAGCGACGCAGCGGATGTGCGTGCCGCTTGCGCGCTGCGCCCGGCAAGGGAGGCTTCGCCGCGGCGTGCCGGATCGGTCCAGCCCCGCACATCTGCCGGGTTGCCCGCCGCGCCCTTGCCCGTCTTGCTCTTCGCGGCGTGCCGATCCTCGTCCCGGAAATACCGGGAGCGGGAATCGGATAAGAGGAGCGCGCGAAGGCGCAGGCGAGATGATGGAAAAAACAGACCTGGAAGAGCTGAGAGGAAAGGTGCCCTGCAGCGCCGTGCTGGAGGACGCGGGGTTCGCGCTCGATCTCAAGGAGAGCAGCCGCAAGGCGATGAAGTACCGCCGCGCCGGCGAGATCGTCATCGTCATTCATGACGGCAAGGGCTGGTTCGATCCTTTGTCGGATGCGAAGGGCGACGTCTTCACCCTGGTGGAACATCTCGACGGCATTCCTTTTGCCGCCGCGCTCTATGTAGTGGCCGGACTGGTCGGCTTTGTCCCGACCGAACCGGTCTGGAGACGCGAGGCTATCGACCGTGCGCCCGACATGACGATCATCGAAAGGTGGCGGGTCCGGCGCAAACCCTGGGCCGGCTCGGCGACATGGCGTTATCTTCGCGACACGCGCCACATCCCTGAACGTGTCATCCGGAAGGCCATTGCCGGGAACGTGCTGCGCGAGGGCCCGAAGGGCAGCATGTGGGCCGGCCACACCGATTCCGCCGGTCAGGTGACCGGCTGGGAGGAGCGCGGTCCCGATTGGCGCGGCTTCGCGACCGGCGGCGCCAAGATGCTCTTCCGTCTTGGCCGGTTCGATGCGATCAGGCTCTGTGTCACCGAGGCGGCGATCGACGCCATGAGCCTGGCTGCGATCGAAGATGTTAGATCGGACACTCTCTATCTCAGCACCGGCGGCGGCTGGGCGCCGGCCACGGCCGAGGCCCTTCGCGCACTGGTCCACCGGACGGGCGCCCATCTTGTGGCGGCCACTGACAACAACGCGCAGGGCGAGACATACGCCGGCCGTCTGCGAGACCTTGCGGCCGAGGCAGAAAGCGGGTTCGAGCGGATGTGTCCTGCGGCGGATGACTGGAATGCGGAATCGAAAGGGAGGGAGAAGCCGAAGGAGGATGGCTGCCGCATGCCCGCCGGCCGCCTCAAGGGTGACGCTTCGCCCGGCTGACGCCGGCCCTTGACCCGGCCGGACAGAGAGCGGCCGCTCGAGAGGGGTCCGGAAGGGCTGAAGACGATTGCGACGTCGAGAGGATGAGCCGCGCTCCAGCCCCGGAGGCCAAGGAGCCAACCCATGACCCTCTCTCCCATCCGCAAGATCTATTTCGGCGTTGCCGATCGCAGGCAGATGTTCCGTCTGTTCGATCGCCACGCCCAGCGCCCGAACCGTTGGCAGAACGACGACGACGCCCTGTTCGCGGGCGAATGGTTCGAGATCGCCCGGCCCGAACACCATTACATGCTCGATATCCTGCCGCCGCTCTGGATGCGCGGCGAGATGTTCGCCCTGGGCGAATTCCTGACCGGCAGCATCACCAGCGTGTTCTATGCGCTGCGCATCAACGGGGCGGACCGCTACTTCCATGCCTATTGCGATCTCGCGCGGTCGGGTTCGCCCGTCGAGATGCGCGACGCGATCGTCGAGCGGGAGCGCTTCTCAACCCGGTTCGGTCTTTTGACTGCAGCGCTCGAGACAGGGCTCGGTCTCTTCCTCGCGGTCTTTCTTGCTCCACTCATACAGCGCCGGTTTTGGCTGATGGCGGTGCTGATGATGCCGATGATCATCGCACCATCGCTGATGGGCCTCATGTACCGTCTCGTGCTGCACGAATTTGTCGGCCCGCTGCCCTATTATCTCTACGAATATTTGGGAGCGAGCCCGAGCTTTCTCAGTCCGAAATCGGCCTTCACCACACTGGTGGTCATAGAAACCTTGCAATGGACGCCGTTCACGCTTTTGCTCTTCTATACCGCCTATTCAACGATCCCGAACGACATTCGCGAGGCTGCGCGGGTTGACGGGACACGCGGCTGGCGGCTCTTCACCCATATCGAGCTTCCAGCCCTGCTGCCGACACTGGTCGTGGCTTTCGGCATACGCTTTATCGACGGCTTCCGCGTGTTCGATAATATCTATGTGCTTATCGGATCGGGTGCAGGTGGTTCCAGCACCTCGCTTTCGATCTACATCTATACGGCCTTCTTCAAGGCCGCGGATATTGGCAAGGCCCTGGCGGCCTCGGTCCTTCTGTTTATCGCTGCCTTCGCAGTTCTCTGGCTGATCGCGCGACTTGCAAAGAGGAGGGCGCGCACATGAATGTTCCTAACATTGCGCGCTGGGTTGTCTTCGTGGTGGCCGCATTCGCGATGAACTTCCCTGTGATCGCCACCCTTGTCACCGCCTTCAAGACCCCGGCCGATATTGCGAGCAATGCCAGCCTGATCCCCACAGCCGTGACGTTTGAGAATTTCAAGACTGTTTTCACCGTCTCCGACCGGTTGAACATCTGGGCCTATCTCTGGAATTCGCTTTCCGCCTCGCTTATCGGCGCAATCCTTCCGATACTGCTGAGCCTTCCGCTGGCCTATGCGATTGCGCGACGCGATTACGGACGTGCGGTGCTTCTGCCGCTGGTGGTCAATCTGCGCGCCATGCCGCTCATCATCTTCGCGATCCCGCTTTACATGATGTACCAAACGCTGGGTTTGCTGGATACGCGGATTGGACTGGGCCTCATTCTGGCGGTCGTCAATCTGCCCCTGGCGCTCGTGCTCTTGGTCAACGCTGTTGCAGAAATCCCGCGCGAGATCGATGAAGCGGCGCTCATGGACGGCACGCGAACGAAACGCATTCTGAGCCATCTTGTTCTGCCTCTGATCCGCCCTGCATTGGCAACCACCTTCGTCTTCGGCTTCATGACAGCATGGAACGAGTTCCTCTTCGGGTTGATGTTGACCACACGCGCTGCTGTGCCTGTTACTGTCGGTGCGTCCTTCTTTTTCTCTGCGGGTGGTGGGGGCGTGCAATGGGGTGTGGCGGCTGCTGTCATCGTGGTCGCGTCGGCACCACCGGTGTTGCTGGGACTCTTCATGTACCGCCAAATCGGGCGTTCTATGCTGGCTGGCGCGGTGAAAGGTTAATCATGGCGACCATACTAATCCACCCAGACATGCGGTCCGCGATCATAGCCACGGCGGAACGTTTGTTGCTCACAGCCAAGGCAAAACCCGGTGCCGTACTGGGACTGGCCACCGGCGGCACGATGGAGCCTGTCTATCAGGAACTCGTGGAGCAGGCTGCTAGAAAGCGCCTGTCATTTGCCGGCCTGACAACATTCAATCTCGACGAATATGTGGGACTGGCGGGAGACCATCCGCAGTCCTATCGAAGTACGATGAACCGCCTGTTGTTCGATCACGTGGACCTTCCGCGCGAACAGACACATCTGCCGCGCGGCGACGCCGAGGACCCTTCGGTCGAGGCGCGAGCCTATGAGGCGGCGATCGAAGCAGCGGGTGGCATTGACCTTCAGCTTCTGGGCATCGGCCGCAACGGCCATCTGGGCTTCAACGAACCATCATCCTCGCTTGCATCCAGTACACGCATCAAGAAGTTGGCCAGCTCCACGCTGAAGGCCAATGCGCGGTTCTTCGGTGACGATGAGCGAATGCCCACTCATGCTATCACCATGGGTATCGGAACGATCATGAGGGCGCGAAAGCTCCTGATGCTGGCCATCGGAGACAGCAAGGCGGATGCGGTTGCAGCCGCACTCGAAGGTCCGGTCACGACATCCTGCCCCGCCTCGATCCTGCAGTTCCACCCCGATGTGACGGTTGTTCTCGATCAGGAAGCTGCCTCCTGCCTGAAACTGCGCGACTTCTATGAGGATATCCATCCTGGCGGACAGGAGGTCTATTTTGCCGGCACCCGCTGAGTATCTCATCGAGGCCTCCAAGCTATTTCCCGGAGGGGGTGAAAACCCGCTCTCGGATTGCACGGTGCATGTGCGCGACGGCGTGATTGCAGGCGTAAATGCGTCCGCGGGTCTGGAGAACTTGCCGCGGATCAGATGTTCCGTCCTTGCCTCCGGTTTCATCGACATTCAGATTAATGGGGCAGGTGACTGTCAGTTCAACGATGCGCCTGAGACCCGAGCACTTGAACGCATGGTTGCAGGGGCGGCCAAGGGTGGAACGGCACATCTGCTCGCGACCTATATTACCGCCCCCGGCTTCTGCTACCGACAAGCGATGGACGCGGTGGAGCGCGCGACGAGGGAGAAGCAGCCGGGGCTACTGGGTCTCCACCTGGAAGGTCCCTTCATCAGCCCCGGGCGCCCGGGCATACACCCGGCCGAGGCCATTCGTCCTCTGGATGATGAGGATTTGCATGCGCTGATTGCATCGAGACCGTTTCCCCGACTCATCACGGTTGCGCCGGAGGAATGCGCGCCAGGTAGAATCGAATGTCTCGCAAAGGCGGGCTGGCGCGTCTTTCTAGGCCATAGCCTTGCGTCATACGACTTGATCCAATCGCGCATAGCCGAGGGCCTTTCAGGCGCAACGCACCTCTTCAATGCGATGCCCCCTTTTGGTCGGACGGGAGCCGGGTCCGGTCGGTGCCGTTCTTGACGGCAGCTTACCGTTTGCCGGGCTGATTGCCGACGGCATCCATGTGCACCCGGCCAATCTTGCACTCGCATATGCGTGTGCCGGACCTGACCGTCTTTGTCTTGTCAGTGATGCCATGCTGACGCTTGGCGGAACCACCACCGAGTTCAGAATCGGCGACAAGCGTGTCCAACTGCGCGATGGCAGGCTCGTGGATGATCAGGGCACGCTTGGCGGTGCGCATCTGGCGATGGATGAGGCGGTACGCAATATGATCCGGCTGACGAATGCGCGCCCGCAGGATGCCCTGAGCATGGCCTCCACCACGCCCGCGCGGGCGCTGGGGCTTGATGGTCAGCTGGGGTTTGTCCGACCCAATTATCGCGCCAGTTTCACCGTCTGCGATGCTGATTTGAAAGCCCGTGCGACCATCAGTGACGGCGTGCTTCTGCACTACGAGACCGACAGCTCCCAGGAGGACCAATGGGCAGTATTCAGCTGAAGAACGTCAGGAAGGCTTTCGGCGATCTGGAAATCATCAAGGGTATCGACCTTGACGTGAAGGATGGCGAGTTCATGGTCTTTGTCGGCCCATCGGGCTCTGGGAAGTCAACGCTTCTGCGCCTGATTGCGGGACTGGAAGAGGTTACATCCGGTCATATCATCAGCGATGGCAGTGATGTGACAGCGCTGCAGCCGTTCGACCGGCATATGGCGATGGTTTTCCAGTCTTACGCGCTATATCCGCATATGACGGTCCGGCAGAATATCGAGTTCGCGCTGAAGACCGCCAGGATGCCAAAGGACCAAATTGCCGAGCGTCTAAAACAGGCTACTCGCGTCCTCAAGCTGGAGCCCTATTTGGATCGAAAGCCTGCTGCCCTGTCTGGTGGACAGCGCCAGCGGGTGGCCATTGGGCGGGCCATTGTGCGCGAGCCCAAGGCGTTCCTGTTTGATGAACCGCTTTCCAACCTCGACGCGGCGTTGAGGACTGACACGCGCCTCGAGATAGCAAAGCTTCATCGGGCACTCTCCGGCACGATTATCTATGTCACTCATGATCAAGTGGAAGCCATGACGCTTGCCGATAGAATTGCGGTTCTGTCGGAAGGTCGCCTCTTGCAGTGTGACACTCCCGAAGCCCTCTATGAGCGTCCGAAAACTCGCTTCGTTGCTCAGTTCATCGGCAGTCCCAGGATGAACATCCTGGCTGCCTCAGGCGCCGACGGAAAAACGGTCAAACTTGGAAATACGACTATCGAGGTGCCGGGGCGCTATGAAGGCGTCGTCACCGAACTTGGGGTTCGGCCGGAACATTTGTCCATTTGCGCGACAGATGCTGGATTCCTGATAGGTCGAGTGGATCATGTGGAATATCTGGGCGCTGATGCCAGTGTCCTGGTCAAACTCGCCGATGGTCAGCTTCTAACCTTGCGAGGAAAGGGCCGCACCATGCCAGCTCAGGGCGATGAGGTGGGGCTGCGTTTCGATCCTGATGATATTCATCTCTTTTCCGCAAATGGAGAAGCTCTTCGCTGCTTCGCAATGACATAAGGTGAGATGGCTGCGCCGTCGGTGACGATATCAAGCCTGAAGACCAGTCGAGAAATCGTAGAATGCGCCATTGTATCGGGTTTCGGTGAATTCGACCGGACGCCCGTTCGCCCTCAGACAGCGTCGCTCAATGACAAGCATTGCCGCACCGGGTTTCGCTCGCATCAGTTTTGCCTCTTCCGCGGACATGATGTCGGCACGGATACGCTGCCAGCCTGTTACTGGTGCGGCATTCAACTGATGTAGAGCGGCATAAAGAGAATCGCCAATCAGCTCAGGTGACGCAATGACGTCTCCAGGCAGAACCGTCTGCTCGATCGCAATCGGCGTACCGTCTGCGGTCCGCAAGCGCTTGAGGCGCAACACCTGATCTGTAGGTTGTATTTCCAACGCTGCAGCCTCAGCCATCGATGGCAGTGCCCTTTCTCGGTGCAGCCACTTGTAGCCGGGAACCATTCCCCTTTGTCGCATTTCCTCCGAGAAGCCAGTTAGGTTTGTCAGCGACTTTTCAATTCGTCCTACGACATGGGTCCCAGACCCATGTTTGCGTTGCAGTAGAGCCTGGTCAACCAATTCATCTATTGCCTGACGTATGGTGCCGCGTGAGATTCCAAGCTGTTCTGCCAACTGCCTTTCGCTTGGCAGGCGCGTGCCTTTTGGAAGCAAGCCCCGAGAAATGTGCTGTTGGATTGCCTGAGCGAGGCGGCGATAAATAAGTTCATCCTCAGCGCTTGCATCTCTGAGAGCTTCACGAAGTGAAAGTACAAGCTCTTCTGACAGGTCAACCTCCCTGGATAATGGCGTTTCGATGATTCTATCAGCACCGTTGCGGAATTAGGCTAGCGATGCGAAGAAATCCATTGGGTTGAAGTCGATCTCTGCTCTGGGCTCGTCCGGTGTTCAAGCCTATCACTGCATGAGGCTTCGAAGGCCAGTGGCCAGTACCGGGAAGAAGCATACCAAAAAGAGAACGATGATGGGAGGAAGAAGCCAAGGCAGGATGGCTTTTGCCAGCTTTTGGTAGGGGGTGTCCCCCACCTGCGCAACAATAAATAAAGCCATGCCTATTGGCGGTGTGAGAATGGAGATCTTCAGGTTCAGTACGATTATTATCCCAAAGTGAATTGGGTCGATATCAAATCCCAGAGCTATGGGTACCAGGATGGGGACAACGATGAGGAGAATAACCAGTGACTCAATGAACATTCCAAGTGCGAAGACCATCAGGTTCACTGCAATCAGGAAGCTCACGGGCCCGTCTGAAATTGATAGGAACAGAGACGCGATCTGCTGGGGAGCCTGTTCGCGCGCAAGGACATAGCCAAGCAGTGACACGCCAGCGATGATCATCGCTATACTGGCGGACGTAGTGGTTGTTTGATAGATCGCATCCCACAGTCTGCGCAAAGTCAGTTCGCGGTAGAAGATAAGGTCGATCAGGATTGCATAATCAACCGTGACGGCGGCCGCTTCCGTGGGCGAGAACCATCCACTGAAAATGCCGCCAACAATGACAGCCGGGGTTAGGAGCGCGGGAAACGAGCGGACCAGCAATCCTGATACTGTCCGCTGTACGATGGCGGCTTCCACCTGATTGCGTAGTATACTTGCATGGCAGAAAGGGAAGACGTGACGCTGCCGCCCCAGAGCCTTGTTTCGAAGTGTCGGCTATCCGGTTCCAAAAAAACGGCCTGAACGAATGAATCGGGTGCACAGCGGTCACTCGGTACCCCCGGTACAGCGTCCGCTCTCAGGTTGATAGGTGAACTTTATCCGCGACGCGTCCGACTGGCGGCGCCTTGCCGTCGAAGTGCTGCGACCACATGAGCGGTCGCTATTCCCGCTTCGCGGTCGGCAAGTCGTCATGAAGAAGAACACACCTCGTTCCAAAAATTCTCTCTTGCGGGGCGTCCGGTAGGTTTTGGTACGGATGCTCGATTTAGCTTATAGTTGACCTAAGGGAAACGATGCGTAGCGTAAACCGTAATGGGGGATGAAGTGGATGTCAGCGTAAATGCGCAGGAAGTTCAAGCGCAGGGAGAGTTCGATGAAGCGATTCTCTATAGCTGTCTGCTTATGGAGCAGCATTACTGCCCTGATCTTTAGCTTGGTGGCTAGCGCTTCGCTAGCTGAAGATCGCAAGCTCTTCAAATGCACATCAGAACCTGTTGAGCACGCTCATATTCTTGGCGAGAAGATGCAGAGCGGAGCCCTTGCGGCACGCGTGTTCCTCGTGCGTTTCTCGCCGAAACACAAGGTTCTACAGTTCGATCGAGAAATGGTTGAAATCTGGGACCAACTCCGACTTTGGGAACGAGCACTGGATGAAGCGCTTGCGGATCCGACCGTTTCCGCTGAGATCCGTGACCGGGCCAAAAATGACGAAGCAACGGCGAAGTGGATGGCCTTCCTCTCTCGCTACCACCGCGCGATCGCTAAGTTGGAGGAGGTCGATACGACTAAGCGAGACACCATCGACGCCGCGATCGAATATTATGTCGCCAACTTGGCTTCATGGCGCCGGCAGGTGGTAAGCCCTCAAAAGTATCGCAGCCTTTT
Organism: Nitratireductor sp. CH_MIT9313-5; assembly: GCF_037029545.1. NCBI lineage: Bacteria > Pseudomonadati > Pseudomonadota > Alphaproteobacteria > Hyphomicrobiales > Phyllobacteriaceae > Nitratireductor > Nitratireductor sp. CH_MIT9313-5. The sequence continues at coordinate 77,166 of NZ_JAYMER010000016.1, forward strand.
GATCGGAACGCAGCACAATTATGAGACGAAGCGCGGCTTACCCGGCTGGCAGGCGTTGTTACAAGCGGCGCATGCCGTCGAGAACCATATCGATCAACAGGCCGGCCAGATCGTCACCGAGGCGAATATCAAAGCTCTCCACCTTCAAGCTCGGCGAGACTGGCAGCTGCGGCGAGCGCTTAATCAGGCAGCGATAGCGGACGAAGATTTCGATGAGCGCCTTTTGGGCCACTACATCTCTCATCGCCAGCTTTCGCTGAACTGTGCCAGCTACATCTACCGCAACGAGATCGTGATCGGTGCCAATCTGAATATTCGCCGGCTACTAGAATGGCTTCCGGAGATTCAGATCGACGGGTTGGACCTACGAGTGTTTGGGTTCGAGACACGCGATTGGCAGATTTCTTTGTTAGCTAAGCCGAATTTTTCGGGTTGCTATATCTTCATTGAGAACAAGAGCGACAAAGCTCGATCTATGTCACTTCAAGATGGGGGATGTGCTGGTAAGCCGACCGCCCTAGGCGACAAAAACCTTACTTCGCTCCAGGCGCGGCAGGCGGCCTTATTCGAAGATTACAGCGTTCTTGATGTCACGGACTGGATGCTCAACTGGGCTGAAGTGCCCGAAATTCTCGCGGGTCCGACAGTAGTGCGGTATCTGCGGTCGAAGGGAGATTTCTTCGAGACACAGGCCACCGGCGCCTATGATATCGACATTACTACGGTCCATACGTCGAAAACCATCGAAACTCGCAATGGCATCAACACCTTGACCGACAGTTCTACTACCGAAACAAGACACAGTTATACAGCACGGACGATCGACGTCATGCTCGGACCAGATGAGATGCGCCTTGTTTTCCATGGTACCGGGCGCGAATGGCAGTGCTTTCACGGCCTGGTAGGGAAGGGACGCACCCAGCTTCTCGATGCGACGTTCCTCGATTACAGGAAGCCGGTCGATCGGGTGATCTTCAATACTGGAGCTTGTCCTGGTGTCATCTCAAGCATGTTTGTCAACAGTGATGCCGTCGATGGATTATTCGGTGTCATACTTCAGGGACATTACATGAAGGAAATGAACGGGCTGATCAATATTCTCTCGCGCACGGTAATCGAAACAGTTGAGGCGCTGGAGAAAATAGAACATTAGATCACGCCGCGAAAGTGGACCTCAAAAGTATGTTTCAAAGTTTGCATCCCAATCACCGTTGCTGGCCCGATACCCAGTGCGAAGAGGACCGTACCTAAGCCAAGCGTGCCGCCCAAAGCCCAACCGATTGCAACGACCGTCAATTCGAGAAAGGTACGCACCAGTGCGATGGGTTGACGTGTCACGGCCTGAAGCCCGGTCATGAGTCCATCTCTGGGTCCCGGGCCAAGGTTTGCGACTAAGTATATCGCCCCACCGAAACCGGTCACGAACACACCGGCAAGTGCAAGCGCTGTATTCGCAAGGTAGGTTTCAAATCCGGACATATGTGGCAGCACGAATTCCAGCACCAGCGCAACTATGATCGCGTTGAGAATCGTTCCTAGACCGGAGCGCAGCCTGGCGGGCGATGAGCGGATGCAGGCAATGCCCGCATTCGGCGACCTCCTGAGTGACGAGGAAATGGCAGAGCTGGTGAATTATCTCCGCGTGCGATGGGGCGGCCGACCTTCCGATGTCGACGCCGACCGCGTGAGGGAAGTTCTGGGAGAATAGGCGGCTCCGTGTCCTCCTTTCGAGCAGGTCGTGCGGATCGCCCGAGCTTCAGAGCTTGCGAACCTCACGGAAAAGACCAGCCGTCATGTTCCACGCGGAAGATGCGGACGGGTGCGCCTGGTTGGGAGGGGTCGGCGCGCAGGCGGAAGGTGGCTGTGTGGGAGCGTCCGAAGTTCACGATGTCCACGTGGATGGTGATCATGCCGCGCAGCATTGGCTGGTCCGGATCTGCCTTCGGCTCGCTCACGCTGCCCGAAAAATCCTGCGCGCCGTAGATTGGATCAACCTGTACCGGCTGGGACAGGATGTGGTTCACCAATTCCGTGGAAAAGTAATCGCGCGCATGCGCCGGGTCGAGAGGATGGCCGACTACGGACCCCGCGGGATCGGCAGCCTCATAGAGCCTGCGTATTAGGTCGCTTGCCTGTGCGACCATGTCCTTGCCGTCGTCCATCTTTTCCCCGGCCGAACTTGAGCTCACCGCCTGGCCGTGATCCGGCATGAGGTAGTTCTGCGCAACCCAGCCCGTCTTTATCAGGTCCGCCGAGCGCATGAGGCACCACGGGTTTGGCAAGGCTTCGATCTCGGCCTCCGTCATCCGCGAAAAGTGCTTCATTGTGTAGAAGGGAACACAGGTGACAAGCTGCAGGCCTCGTTCATCATATGCGAAGGTCTCGATCACGGGGAAGTTGGTGCCCGGACCCATGCGCGCGTTGAGAACATCATCGGCAGAGACGTTCGTCACGCGCCAGGCATCGGGGCCATGTCCATCGATTTCAGCCCGGGCAAGAGGAATGGAGAGGAAAAGCAGGAGAAGCGATGCGGCGGCGGACATGCACCGCATTCTTTTGCACATCCACATCGTCAACGCACCTCCACGATCGCACGACCCATTACGGATTTTCCGCTAATGTCGAGATACCGCACCTCGTAGCGACCAGCATCATCCGGCATGACCAATTCAATGCTGTTCTCCTGTCCGACGCGGTGCGTGACGATCCAACTGAAATCGGCCTGATCGGCCCGGGCCAGCGCGATACGCTGGTCGGTGCCTTCGGAACCACCAGTCCAGGAGATGGTAATCGTTTCACCGGTGCCTGCCTGCGCGGGAACCTTCAGACCGGCGCCATCGTCGAGTGGGGCCGCAGCATCCACAACCTCAAGCACACTGTCGGCAAGTGTGCGTGCACCTTCCTGCAGCACATATCTGATCTCATACAGGCCAGGCTCCGCCGGAGCTTCCAGCTCGCCTTCCAGCTTCTCACCCACACGAAGATAATCGCCGTAACTTCCCTCATCCGCACCTGCCGACACGATGGTGATGTAGTCACGCGGATGAATGATCCGTGTCCACTCGATAGCGATGGGTGCACCAGCGCGAACCACATCCGGGCCCGTGACCGATACGTCAGCCTCGACAACCTCGATTGGCGTTGACGCGAGAACGCGCTTGCCCTCGTTCAGGACATAGCGCACCTCGTAAAGCCCGGGCTCG